>NZ_JBIIAW010000149.1:0-5380 GCF_044239695.1 Pseudolysinimonas sp.
GGGGAGCGCACGTCGATCAGCGGGTTGCCGAGATGGGCGAGCACGTCCTCCTTGAAGGCGCGCAGTCGCGTGTCGTCGCGCTCGACGACGGGGTAGTCGGCGGGAGCGGGCGTGGAGGTCGCGGTCACGTAGGGGCGGCCTTCGGCTTCCCACTTCGCGCGGCCGCCATCCAGCAGGCGCACATCCTCGTGGCCGAAGAGCGAGAACACCCAGAGGGCGTAGGCGGCCCACCAGTTGTTCTTGTCGCCGTAGATGACGACCGTCGAGTCGCGGCTGATGCCCTTGCTCGACAGGAGCTTCGCGAAGCCGGCGCCGTCGAGGTAGTCGCGCACGAGCGGATCGTTGAGGTCGGTGTGCCAGTCGATCTTGACGGCCCCCTCGATGTGGCCGGTCTCGTAGAGCAGCACGTCCTCGTCGGATTCGACGACGACGAGGCCCGGGGCACCGAGGTGCTGGGCGAGCCACTCGGTGCTCACGAGGCGCTCGGGGTGGGCGTAGCCGGCGAAGGCGGGGGAGGCGTCGGTCTCGACGGTCATCGGATGCTCCTGCACGTAGAATTCAAAGCGTTGCCTCTCAGGTTAGGCAGTCGCTCCCGGGTCCGCAGACGTGCCGTAAGAGTTCGACACACGTCACCGTCTCCAGCAAGGGTTTCCATGGCCTCCATCGCGTCGCTCCTCGACCGTGCGCCCACCATGACCGGTGACGAGATCGCCGCCTCGCTCACGCCGCCGCCGCAGTTCGACGACGCCACCCTCGAGAACTACCGTCCCGACCCCGACTACCCGTCGCAGGCCGAGGCCGTCGAGCGGGTGCGGGCCTTCGCCGCGGCCTGGAAGGGCGGCGGCGGGGGACTGTTCAAGAAGAAGGCGCCCGAGCTCAAGCCCGGTCTCTACCTCGACGGCGGCTTCGGCGTCGGCAAGACGCATCTGCTCGCGGCGCTGTGGAAGCTCGCGCCGGGCCGCACGTACTTCGGCACCTTCATCGAGTACACCGCCCTCGTCGGCGCGCTCGGCTACCAGGCGACGGTCAAGCTGCTGACCGGCTCGAGCTTCCTCGCGATCGACGAGTTCGAGCTCGACGACCCGGGCGACACGATGATGATGACCCGGCTGCTCGGCGAACTGGCGGAGAAGGGCACGCGGATCGCGGCCACCTCCAACACCCCGCCGAACGCGCTCGGTGAGGGGCGGTTCGCCGCGCAGGACTTCCTGCGGGAGATCCACGCGCTGTCGGCCCGGTTCGACATCCTCCGCATCGACGGCCTCGACTACCGCCGCCGCGACGCCGAGGGCCACGCCGTCGCCCTCGCCGACGACGCCGCGCTCGACGCGGCCGCGGCAGCCCTCTCCGGCGAGGTGACGATCGACGACTTCGACGCGGTGCTGCGTCATCTCGCGACCGTGCACCCGTCGCGGTACGTGAAGCTCGTCGGCGGCCTCTCCGCGGTCGGGCTGCGCGGCGTGCACGTCCTGCAGAACCAGACGGATGCCCTGCGCTTCGTCGCCGCGGTGGACCGGTTGTACGACCGACAGGTGCGCGTGCTCGCCACGGGGGTCCCCCTCGACCAGGTGTTCGGTGACGACATGCTGGCCGGCGGTTACCGCAAGAAGTACCTCCGCGCGATCTCGCGTCTCATCGCCCTGACGGCCGGTTCCGCGGAGTAGTCGGGCACCCTCGGCGACGCGCAGCGGGGTTCCGTTGCGCACCGCGCACTTTTCCTGCGTCCGTAGCACGATTTCGCAGCGAATCGGATGGCCTGCGAAACACGATGTTTACACGCTCGTGCCGTGTGTAACGTTCGCGAAACATCTACACAGTGCCCCGGTAACGTCCCGCCGACAGACTGGCCCCCGTACCCGAGGTTGCAAGTCCCCTCTCCGAGCGCGACGTCCAACGGTGCGACTTCTGCAAATTCCTAGAGAGGTTTGACATGGATCAAGGCAACACGGCCTTCCTTCTGCTCGCCGCCGCTCTCGTCCTTCTGATGACCCCGGGACTCGCGTTCTTCTACGGCGGTCTCGTGAAGGCGAAGAGTGTCATCAGCATGATGATGATGAGCTTCGGCGCGATCGGCCTGATCGGCGTCCTGTGGGTGATCTACGGCTACGCGATCGCCTTCCCGACGATCGAGGGCACGGCTTCGCTGCCGTGGCTCTTCGACCCCGCGAACATCCTGCTCAACGCGGCCACCGACGACGCCGTCGTCACCGGACCCGCCGGGGCGTACCCGACGCTCGCCTTCGTCGCCTTCCAGGCCACGTTCGCGATCATCACGGTCGCGCTCATCTCGGGCGCCATCGCCGACCGGGCCAAGTTCGGCTCGTGGATGATCTTCGCCGGTATCTGGGCGACGGTCGTCTACTTCCCGGTCGCCTCGTGGGTCTTCAACTTCGGCCTCGGCGCCGATGAGGCCGGCAACGGCATCTTCAGCTACGGCGGATGGATCACCAACGGTCTCGAGGACGTCCTCGGCGTCGGCGCGATCGACTTCGCCGGTGGTACCGCGGTGCACATCAACGCCGGTGCGGCGGCCCTCGCCCTCGCCCTGGTCCTCGGCCGTCGCGTCGGCTTCGCGAAGGGTGCGCACACGCCGCACAACCCGCCCTTCGTGCTCCTCGGCGCGGGCCTGCTGTGGTTCGGCTGGTTCGGCTTCAACGCCGGATCGGAGCTCGCCGCCGATGGCTACGCGTCGCTCGCCTTCATCAACACGATCGTCGCCCCGGCCGCCGCGCTGTTGGCCTGGATCATCGTCGAGAAGATCAAGGACGGCAAGTCGACCTCCGTCGGCGCCGCCTCGGGTGCCGTCGCCGGTCTCGTCGCGATCACGCCGGCGTGCGCGAGCCTGACCCCGGGCTGGGCCATCGTGCTCGGCATCCTCGCCGGTGTCATCTGCGCCCTCGCGGTGGAGCTGAAGTTCAAGCTCGGCTTCGACGACTCGCTCGACGTGGTGGGCATCCACCTCGTCGGTGGTCTCGTCGGCACCCTGTTCCTGGGCTTCTTCGCCACGGGCACCGGCCTCCTCGAGAGCGGCTCGTTCGCGCAGCTCGGCGCCCAGGCGATCGCTGCCGGTGCGGTGCTGGTCTACTCGTTCGTGCTCGCCTTCGTTATCGGTTTCATCATCGAGAAGACGATCGGCTTCCGCGTCAAGAACGAGGACGAGGTCGCCGGTGTGGACCTGGTCGTGCACGGCGAAGAGGGCTACGTCCTCGACGCCAAGTAAGACCAGCTAGGTCCGCGGACATGTCCGCGCGGGGCGCCGTTCCTTCGGGAGCGGCGCCCCGTACCTTTGCGTCATGACCCCGCTCTTCGTCGCGATCTCGTTCGCGGCCGGCGCGTTGGCGACGCTCGCGATCTTCCAGCTCGTGCGACCGGTGTTCGGCGGGCGGATGGTGTGGCCCGCGCTCGTCGCGGCGGTGCTCACGACGTCGGTGACGAGCATCCTCGGTCTGCTCACCGGGGCGGCTCGCCTCGACTATCTGCTCGCCCTTTCGGCGTTCACGCTCCCGGTGCTCGTGCTGCTCGAAGCCGCCGCCATCGCGTCGGGCGCCGACCGTCTCGCGCGCTGGGTGCTGATGCTCGGCTGGGGGCTCGTCGTGTTCCCGGGGGCCGCGCTCATCCCGCTGATCGTGACCGCGCCGTGTCGCTTCACGGGCTGCGGCTTCGAGGACTTCGGCGGCGCCCTGCCGCTGTTCGTCTCCGCGTCCGCCTACGTGCTGCTCGCCTGGTCGCCCCCGGGCGCGGTCCCGGTGTCGCCGGTGCGGGGTAGTGAGGCGATCGCCGGCGTGCTCGGCTTCTGGTTCGCGTTCGCGATCTGGTTGACCAGCCTGGAAGCGGCACCGGATGCCTACATCCCGCGCATCCTGCTCGCCGGCGTCGTCGGACCGGCGGCGGGCGCGCTCGGCTGGTTCCTGGTCGACAAGGCCAAGGCGATCGGGCGCCCCGCCATCCGCTCCCTCGGGTTCGGATTCTTCGCCGGGATCGCGGCGACGGCCTCGGGCGCCGTCATCGTCTCGTTTCCGTGGTCGGCGGTAGTCGGAGCGCTGGCCGGCATCGTCGCGGCCCTCATCCATGCGTCACGGCCGATCGCGGCGGGCGGCACCGCGCCGCGCTGGGGGCTCACCCTGCTCGGGGCGACGGCGGTCGGGTTCCTCGCGCCGCCGATCTCGGGTGATACCGTCGGCATCCTGTTCAGCGCGCAGGTCGGGGTGCTCGCGCCGCCGCTCGTGGCGTTCTTCGGCGTCGCGGTCGGCGCGGCGCTGGTGTCGGCGCCGGTGTGGGTGCTGCTGCGGCGGCACCAGGCTCGTCGAGAGGGGGCGGAGGAGGCCGGATGACGTCACCCGAGCCCATCAGCCGCACGGCACCGCCGCTGGCCGGTCGTGCGATCGCGAGCCAGCGCTGGAGCGACCTGACCTTCCTGCACTGGCGGGTGGATCCGGCGATCGTCGCGCCCCTGCTTCCCCCCGGCGTTCGGCCCGACGAGCACGACGGGGCCACCTGGGTGGGGCTCATCCCGTTCCTGCTCGACCAGGCGACGCTGTTCGGCAGTCCGCCGGTGCCCTATGTCGGAGCGTTCGTCGAGGTCAACGTGCGCCTCTACGGGGTCGACGACTCGGGACGCCGGGGCGTCGTGTTCCGGTCGCTCGAGGCGTCGCGACTCGCCGCCGTGCTCGCTGCGCGGGCGGTGTTCGGCCTGCCGTACCAGTGGGCGCGCACGTCGCTCACGCACGAGGGCGACGTCATCCGCTACTGCTCGCGACGCCACGGCGGCGGCCCGGCGAGTCGGGTCACGGCGCGACCGGGGGAGCGGATGGAGGCCGACCCGCTCGCCGACTTCCTCACGGCGCGCTGGGGGATGTTCACCTCCCGCGGCGGTCGCACGCGGTTCCTGCCGAACGAGCATGAGCCTTGGCCGGTGCACCGGGCGGAACTGCTCGAGCTCGACGACGAGCTGGTGGCGGCCGCGGGGCTGCCCGGGGTGACGGATCGCGCGCCCGACTCGGTGCTGTTCTCGCCCGGCGTCGTCACGCGGTTCGGCGGACCCGGTCGAGGCCCGGTCGGGGGTCGCGACTAGCCTGCCGGCATGCTCAGCGATCGCGGATTCGCCGGCGCCTCGGCGCATCGCGAGAGCCTGCGGCGCTCCGGAACCGGTGAGGCCGCCGCCTGGCGCGCGGGCGCCGTCGGCGAGGGGATCGTCGGGCGGCTGCTCGCCGAGAGCGGCGTGCGTGCGATCCACGACCGCCGCATCCCGGACTCCGACGCCAACATCGACCACCTCGCGGTGACCTCCGCCGGGGTGCTCGTCATCGACGCGAAGAACTATCGCGGGCGGCCCCGGGTCGACACCTTCGGCGGCGCCGATCCCACCCCGCGTCGGCTCTTC
>NZ_JBIIAW010000057.1:0-19977 GCF_044239695.1 Pseudolysinimonas sp.
ACTGGAGCGTCGACCCGTTCGCGGGCGTGGTCAAGGACGGCATGCTGTGGGGCCGGGGAGCTGTCGACATGAAGGACATGGATGCCATGATCCTGACCTCGCTCGACGACATCCTGTCCTCGGGGGCTTTGCCGGCCCGTGAGCTCGTCGTGGCGTTCTTCGCCGACGAGGAGAACGGCGGCGTCTTCGGCTCGCACTTCCTGGTCGACGAGCATCCCGAGCTGTTCGCGGGGGCGACGGACGCCGTCAGCGAGGTCGGCGGGTACTCGATCGACCTCGGCGGCACGCGCGCCTACCTGCTGCAGACCGGCGAGAAGGCGCTCCTCTGGATCCGACTCGTCGCCCGCGGGGGAGCGGCCCACGGGTCGCGGGTGTTCCGCGACAACGCGGTCACCAAACTCGCCGAGGCCGTCGCGAAGCTCGGACGCGAGGAGTGGCCCGTGCACCTCACCGCGACGACCCGCGACCAGTTGGCGCGACTCGCCGACCTCCTCGGGGGCGACGCCGGCGATCCGGATGCCCTCATCCTCTCGGCCGGGTCGGCGGCGGGGTTCCTCCAGGCCGGCATCCACGTCACGACCAACCCGACCGTGCTCGAGGCCGGCTACAAGCACAACGTCATCCCGGACCGCGCGGAGGCCCTCATCGACGTCCGACCCTTCCCGGGGCAGGAGGACGAGGTGCTCGCGCGGGTGCGCGAGCTCGTCGGTCCCGAGATCGAGATCGAGATCGTGCACCACGACGTCGGACTGGAGGAGTCGTTCAGCGGCGACCTCGTGGATGCCATGGTCGCCTCCCTGCACCGGTTCGATCCCGGCGCGCCCGTGCTGCCCTATCTGATGAGCGGGGGCACCGACAACAAGGCGCTCTCGAAGCTCGGCATCACCGGCTACGGCTTCGCGCCGCTGAAACTCGGGCCCGGCCTCGACTTCCCCGCGATGTTCCACGGGGTCGACGAACGCGTCCCCCTCGACGCTCTCGTCTTCGGTCGCGCGGTGCTCGGCGACTTCCTGCGGAGCTGCTGAGTCGTGACGATCGCACCCCCCACCCTTCTGCCCGAGACCCGGCGCACCTCGCCCGCGCGCTACGTCGTCGCGGGTCTTGCGCTCGTGCTCGGCATGACCGCGCTGCGCATCTTCGCGCCGGGCCCCGACGGCATCGAGCTCGGCAACGTCGTGCAGGATTTCGTCACGCTCTCGCTCAGCGTCGTGATCGAGTCGCTGCCGTTCGTGTTCCTCGGCATCGGACTCGCGGTCGTCGTGCAGGTGTGGGTGCCGCAGCGCGTGCTGTTCCGGGTGCTGCCGCGCACCCCCGTCCTGCGTCGCGCGGTGCTGTCGCTGCTCGGGGTGCTGCTTCCGGTGTGCGAATGCGGCAACGTGCCGCTGTCGCGCGGCCTCATCATGCGCGGCCTGACCGTGCCCGAGGCGATGACCTTCCTCGTCGCGGCGCCCATCGTCAATCCGGTCACCATCATCACGACCTACCAGGCGTTCGGATTCGACGACGGGATCCTCGTCGCGCGGGTGCTCGGCGGGTTCGTGATCGCCAACCTCGTCGGCTGGCTCTTCTCCCGTCACCCCCGACCGGATGCGCTGCTGACCCGCTCGTTCTCGGCGGCCTGCTCCCGTGCGCGGAGCCACGACCATGAGCACGGCGGCCGGTGGCGGCAGTCGATCGAGACCTTCGCGGCCGAACTGACGTCGATGCTGCCGGCGCTGCTCGTCGGCTCCGCGATCGCCGGGGTCATCCAGGTGGGCGTCTCGCGCGACGTGCTCGTGACCCTCGGCTCGAACCCGGTGATCTCGGTCTTCGTGCTCATGCTGCTCGCGTTCGTGATCGCGGTGTGCTCCAACGTCGACGCGTTCTTCGTGCTCGCGCTCGGCTCCACGTTCCTGCCCGGCGCGATCGTGGCGTTCCTGCTCTTCGGGCCGGTGATCGACGTCAAGATGCTCGCGCTCCTGCGCACGACCTTCACCGCGAAGACACTCGCGCTGCTCACTCTCCTCGTCGGCCTCGGGGCGGCGACCGTCGGATTGGCGATGAACCTTGTCTGAGCGGTGGCTGGCGCGTCGGTTCGTGGAACGCTGGCTCGGCGTGACTTTGAGCCTGATCGGGGTCGTCGCGATCCTCTGGCTCGGCGCGACCGGGCGGCTCGAGCTCTACATCCACCCGCGGTACACGGTGTTCACGATCGTGATGGCGGTGATCGGGGGAGCGGCGTCGATCGCCGCGTTCCTGGTGGTCCCCGGGCGCGGTCACGCGCACGACGACGACCTGCCCGACGAGACGCCGCCCACCGGCTGGCGTGCGGCCCTCGCGATCGGCGGCAGCGTGCTGCTCGTCGCCGCCTCGGCCGTCGCGCTGCTGGTGCTGCCGCCCGCGACCCTCAGCTCCGCGACCGCCGACAACCGCGACATCGCCGACTCGACGGCGCTGTCGTCAGCCGACACGACATCGCTCGTCGGCGGCGATTCGACGACGTTCACGGTGAAGGACTGGGCGACGCTCCTGCATCAGGGACTCGGCGACGACTTCTTCGCCGGCAAGGCGGCGGCGTTCTCGGGCTTCCTCGTCGCCACCGAAGATCCGGATGTCGTCTACGTCGCCCGATTCCTCGTCACCTGCTGCGCCGTCGACGCGCAACCGCTCGGGGTGCCGGTGCTGTTCCCGGGCTGGCAGGACCGCTTCGCGGTCGACGACTGGGTCGAGGTGACGGGCGGCTTCTCGCCGAGCGCCGACCCCTCCGCCGCCGAACCGATCGTGCTCGTGCCGGACACCTTCGAGGGCATCGACCAGCCCGCTCAGCCCTATGTCTACTGACGATCCGGGTGCCGTCGGCCGTCGACGGGCTCGCGCCGGTCTCAGGTATCGTCGCAGCGTCGTCGCGACGATCGGAGTGCTCGCGATCGCGACGACGGGCCTGGGCGTCGCGGGTCTGTTCCGCGGACCGCACCTCGACGACGCCGCGGTCGCCGACGCGACAGCCCTCGAACGCACCGGGCAGCGTCTCGTGCTGCGGGCCGACCAGGCCATCGACCCGGTCGACGCCGCCGACGTGACGATCACCCCCGACGTCCCGATCGAGGTCACCTCGGACGCCCGCACGATCACGGTGCGGTTCACCGGGATGCTGCGGGCCCTCACCGACTACGACATCTCCGCTGCCGTGACCGGGTCGGCGACCGGGGTCTCCGGCACGCTCGACTTCGCCTTCACGACGCCCGATCTCGAGGTCGCCGTGCTGGTGCGCGATCCGGACGGGCGCGACCAGGTGCGCCGTCGAGCGGTCTCGGGGGCCGACGGCGTCACGCTCTTCACGGCGGACCGCATCCAGGAGTTCGCCGTGGCGCGCGACGGGATCGCGGCCGTCCTGCTCGACGAGTCCGGAGCGGACGGGCGGCTCGTGCTCGCGCCGACGGGGGAAGGGGTGGAGCTCGACATCCCGCTGCCCGGCACCGGCCGGCTGCAGAAGCTCCGCGCCTCGCCGACCACCGGACTGATCGGCGTGCTCTTCAGTCCGAACGACCCTGACGAGGTCATGTCGCAGCTGCTCGTGTTCGACCCTCGCGATCCGTCGGCTCTCGTGCGCCCGGTGACCGGCCTCGACGGCGACGTCGCCTCGGTGCTCGACTGGCGGATCGTGCCGGGAACCGGCTATCTCGTCGTGCAGACCTTCGACGAGGCCCTGCTGCTCGTCGACACCGCCGACCTCTCCGCACCGCCCCTGCCGCTGGGCGAACACGCCGAGCTTCGGGGCTTCCTGCCCGGCACGCTCGAACTCGTCGTCGCCGATCCGCTGTCGGGGAGCACGATCGACCTGGAGACGGGGGAGACGACCACGCTCGTGCTGCCCGACGACGGGCTGGATCCGAGCGCATACCCGGGCAAGGTGGTCGCCCTCGGCGGGGACCGCTACGTCGAGATCGTCTCCTCCCCGGGCCCGGACTTCGTGCTCGACTACGAGATCCTGCTCGTCGGACCCGACGGCGTCGACGTCGTCTACGACCCCGACCCCGGCGTCCCGGTGCGCGACGTGTGCCTGTCGACCAATGCGCAGTACCTGGCGGTCGAGGTGCAGGATCCGGAGGGCGAACTCGACGGTTACCCCAACGTCTCGGGCCGAAGCGGGAGCACCACCTACTTCGTCGACCTCGAGACCGGGAGCGCCAACCGGGGGATCGCCGGCTTCGCCGCGTCCTGGTGCGACTGACCGCGACGGGGCGACCCTCGAACTCCTGACAGAATCGCCCGGTGGACTTTCTCGAGGCGATCATCCTCGGCCTCCTCCAGGGCCTGACGGAGTTCCTGCCGATCTCTTCCAGCGCGCACCTGCGCATCTTCGGCGACCTCGCGGGCTGGGGTGACCCGGGTGCGACGTTCACCGCGATCACGCAGCTCGGAACCGAGCTGGCGGTGCTCATCTACTTCTGGAAGGACATCACGCGGATCATCGGCAAGTGGTTCCGCTCGTTCGGGGCGCGCGGGGGAGCGCACTCCGCCGGCATCCGGAAGGGCGATCCGGACGTGCGGCTCGGCTGGGTCATCATCATCGGCACGGTGCCGATCGTGCTCGCCGGCTTCTTCCTGCAGGATCTCATCCGCGAGCAGCTCCGCTCCCTCTGGATCACCGCGATCGTGCTCATCGTGTTCGGCATCCTGCTCGGTCTCGCCGACCGGCTCGGCCGCCGAGTGAAGACCGTGCAGGATCTCACCTATCGCGACGGCCTGCTCATCGGCGGCGCGCAGATGCTCGCCCTCGTGCCCGGTGTCTCGCGCTCGGGCGCGTCGACGAGTGCGGGCCTCGTGCTCGGCTACGACCGTCCCTCGGCGGCCCGGTTCTCGTTCCTGCTCGCCGTCCCCGCGGTCTTCGGCGCGGGCCTCTACGAGACCTACACGGCCTTCACCTGCGAGCCCGGCGTCGACGCCGGGTGCGGCACCGGCTACGGCCTGCTGCCGACCGTCGCCGCGACGGTCGTGGCCTTCGCCGTCGGACTCGCCGTCATCGCGTTCCTGATGCGCTACATCTCGACGAGGTCGTTCCTGCCGTTCGTGATCTACCGCATCCTGCTCGGCGGCGTGCTGATCGCGCTGCTCGCGACGGGCGTCCTGCAGCCCTAGCCGCGAGCGGCTGGTCCCGGGTGGCTAGCCGCGGGCGGTCGGACCGTCGTCGCGACCGTTGCGGCGGCGGAGGTAGCGCTCGAACTCCTCGGCGATCGCGTCGCCCGAAGCCTCGGGGGAGTCGACGGTGTCGCGCGCGGTCTCGAGCTGCTTGATGTACGCGGCCATGTCCTCGTCGTCCTCGGCGAGGGCGTCGATGCCGTCCTCCCAGGCTGAGGCGTCCGCGACGAGCGATCCGCGATCGACGACGACGTCGACGAACTCCTCGAGCCGGTCCAGCAGCGCCAGGGTCGCCTTCGGCGACGGCGAGTTGTGCACGTAGTGGGGCACGCTCGCCCAGATCGAGAGGGTCGGGATGCCGGCCTTCTCGGCCGCCATGCCGAGCACCGAGAGGATGCCGACCGGCCCCTCGTAGGTCGAGGCCTCGAGCTCCCAGTACTCCTGCACGGCACGGTTGTCGCTCCCGGCGAACACCGAGATCGGACGGGTGTGCGGCACGTCGGCGAGCATCGCCCCGAGGAAGACGATGCCGGTCACCCCGGCCGCCTCGGCGGCGTCGATGATCTCGGCGCTGAAGGTCTTCCAGCCGCGCGACGGCTCGCTGCCGAGCAGCACGTGCACGCCCGCGCCGTCGAGCGGAGCGGAGAGCGTCACGCTCGGCCATTCGAGCACGCGCTCGCCCGCGTCGTTGGTGGAGACCTCGGGACGGTTGAACTGATAGTCGAAGTAGTCCTCGGGCTCGACGTCGAGCCGGCTGACGAGGCCCAGCTGGTCGCGAACGGCGCGCACCGCCCCGCTCGCCGCCTCGCCGGCGTCGTTCCAGCCCTCGAAGGCGACGAGGAGCACGGAACCCCCGCGGAACGGGTTCTGGTCTCCCGACTCGGCCATGCCCCCAGGATAGGCCGCCCACCGCACCTAAGCTGGTCCGTCGTGACCACCGCCACTTCCGTCCGCTCTGCCGTGCAGAAACCCGCCGCCGTCCTGTGGGACATGGACGGCACCCTCGTCGACACCGAGCCCTACTGGCTTCAGGCCGAGAGCGACATGGTGCACGCCGCCGGCGGCGTCTGGACGCCGGAGGACGGCCTCCAGCTCGTCGGATCGGGGCTCGAGCGCTCCGCCCTCATCCTCCAGTCGCGCGGTGTCGAGCTTTCCGTCGAGGAGATCATCGAGACGCTCACCGAGCAGGTGCGCGTGCAGATCGCCGACGCCGTGCCGTGGCGGGCCGGGGCGCTCGAGCTGCTCACCGAACTGAAGGATGCCGGCATCCCGACCGCTCTCGTCACGATGTCCCGGCGCCACATGGCGCTGGATGTCGTCGCCGCGCTGCCGTTCGCGGGCTTCGACGTCGTCGTGGCCGGGGATGACGTCGTGAACGCCAAGCCGCATCCCGAGCCCTACTTGGCAGCCGCCGCGCTGCTCGACGTCGACATCGCCGCCTGCGTCGCTCTGGAGGACTCGGAACCCGGGGTGGCCTCGGCGGTCGCGGCCGGCGCGACGGTGTTCGCCCTGCCGCTGCACATCCCGCTGCCGCCGAGCCCCGCCTACCTCCTGCGCGACACGCTGCCGAGCCTCGCCGAGCTGACGGCGGTGCTCGCGTGAGCGGCGCGGACTTCCGGGTCGGCGACCGCGTGCAGCTGACCGGCCCGAAAGGGCAGATGCACACCGTGACCCTGACCGAGGGCGGCGGCCTGCACACCCATCGCGGAGTGCTCTGGCACTCCGACATCGTCGGGCAGCCCGAGGGGTCGGTGCTCGCGGCCTCCAACGGCGACACGTACCTCGCACTGCGGCCGCTGCTCGTCGACTACGTCATGTCGATGCCGCGCGGTGCCGCGATCATCTACCCGAAGGATGCGGCGCAGATCATCGGGCTCGCCGACATCCACCCCGGCGCCACCGTCGTCGAAGCGGGGGTCGGGTCGGGCGCGCTGTCGATCTGGCTGCTGCGGGCGATCGGGCCGACGGGGAAGCTGCTGTCGTTCGAGCGCCGCGAGGAGTTCGCCGACATCGCCCGCGGCAACGTCGCGGGGTTCTTCGGCGAACTGCCGCCGAACTGGGAGGTCGCGCTGGGCGATCTCGCCGACGAGCTGCCGATCCGCGGCATCCAGGCGGACCGCGTCATCCTCGACATGCTCGCACCGTGGGAGTGCCTGCCCGCGGTGAGCGCTGCACTCGCCCCCGGTGGCGTCCTGCTCTGCTATGTCGCGACCGTCACTCAGCTCTCGCGCACCGCCGAGGCGATCCGGGCGAGCGGCCTCTACACGCAGCCCGACTCGAGCGAGACGATCATCCGCGGCTGGCACGTCGAGGGGCTCGCCGTGCGCCCCGACCACCGGATGGTCGGCCACACCGGGTTCTTGCTGACCGCCCGGCGCCTCGCCCCGGGATCCGTGCTGCCCGCACCCGCCCGCCGGGCTTCGAAGTCGGAGTACAGCGAGGAGGACGTCGAGGCGTGGACCCCCGGAGCGCTCGGCGAGCACGTCAAGAGCGACAAGCGAATGCGCAAGGTCGCCCGCGACGCGCGCGCCCTCGCCGACAGCGTCGGCTCGCCACTCGACACCGCACCCGAGACCCCGCTCGACAAGTAGAGCCTGTCTTCTCGAATAGACTCTCGGTCGTGCGTCGTTCCCCGCTTGCCCGGCCCCTGACCGCCGTGGCCGCCGCCGTGCTCGTCACGGGCGCCCTTGTCGGTTGCTCCGGCTTCTCGATCGACGGCGGATGCGAGCCCGCGTTCCCGTCGGGCGATGCCTCCTCGATCGTGACCGCCACGGGGGATGTCGGCGACGCCCCGGCCGTCGAGTTCCCGACTCCTCTCATCTCGGACGAACTGCAGCGCACGGTCGTCACCCGCGGCTCCGGCGAGCCCGCCGCCCCCGGCTCGACGATCCTCTACGACTACGTCTACTACGACGGCGCCTCCGGCGAGTCGATCACGACGGGCGAGAGCGAGCTCGGGGCGGCCAGCGACCTCAAGCTGGCCTTCGGCGAAGCCCTCGAGTGCGCCACGCCCGGCTCGCGGATCGTGCTGACCGGCCCGGTCGGCGAGATCGACGCACGTGGCCAGGACGCGACCGACACGATCGTCGCGGTGATCGACGTCATCGACGTGTTCCTCGGCAAAGCCAACGGCATCAACCAGTTGCCGCAGGACGGGCTGCCGCAGGTCGTGACGGCGGTCGACGGCGAGCCGGGTATCACCCTCACCTACCAGGAATCCCCGACGGAGCCCCGCTCCGCCGTCATCAAGGCCGGCGGCGGCGCCGCACTCGAGGACGGCGACACCGTCATCGCCCACGTGCGCACCTGGACCTGGCCGACCACGATCGGCGGCTCGGCGACCCTCGGCGACGACACCTGGGCGACCGGCACCCCTCGATTGATCGACTTCTCCGCCGACGTGCTGACCGACGAGACGCTCTACGACGCGCTCGACGGCGCGAAGGTCGGTTCGCAGCTGCTCGTCGTGCTCCCGAGCGACGACGAGTCCACCGGTTCGACGGTCTTCGTCATCGACATCCTCGGCATCACGTCGCAGGACTGACGATCGGATCCGGTATGACGCAGGCCGCCGTACCGGTCGAGGAGCGCCTGTTCAGCCTCGTGCTCGCGCTGCTCGCGACCGAGACCGGACTCACCAAGAACGAGATCCTCTCGACGGTGCAGGGCTACCACCAGCGCTTCACGAGCGGCGGCGACAACGCGAACCTCGAGCGCCAGTTCGAGCGCGACAAGGACGACATCCGTGATCTCGGCGTGCCGCTCGAGACACTCGATTCGCCGGGCGACGCCGGCAACAACCAGACCCTGCGCTATCGCATCCCGAAGGGCGCCTACGAGCTCCCTGCCGACGTGACGTTCAGCTCCGAGGAGACGGCGCTGCTCAACCTCGCCGCGACGGTCTGGCGGGAGGGGTCGCTGTCCGGCGAGTCCCGCCGCGCGGTGCTGAAGCTGCGCTCTCTCGGGGTCACGGCCGATGAGCCGCTGCTGGGCTACGCCCCGCGCATCCGATTGCGGGATGCCGCGTTCGATCCCCTCGACGCCGCCATCCGCAAAGGCGTGCGGGTGCGCTTCCCGTACCTCAAGCCGGGGGAGGAGAAGGCGACCGAACGCGACGTCATCCCCCTCGCACTCGTGCAGTACCAGGGTCGCTGGCACCTGTCGGCCGAGCGTGCCGGCGAGCGCCGCGTGTATCTGCTGCGTCGCATCGTCGGGCCGGTCATCGCGGGGAAGGCCGCCGACATGCCGGCGGGCGACCTTCCCGCCGAGGCTCTCGCCGATCTGCAGGAGGTGTGGGAGAGCAACGTCGCCGAACTCGAGGTCGTCCCCGGTTCCGACGCCGCCACCCGGCTCGCCAACCGCGACGGCGCGACGGTCGTCGGGGATCACGTGCAGCTGCACTTCGTCGACGTCAACATCCTCGCCGACGAGCTCAGCGGATTCGGCCCCGAGGTGCTCGTGCTCGGCCCGCCCGCGCTGCGCGACGCCGTCGTGTCCCGGCTGCGAGGGGTGGTGGCGGCTCATGGCGGCTCCTAAGCCCCAGCCCTTCCAGGCGCGCGACAAGCTCGCCTTTCTGCTCTCGCTCGTGCCGTACCTGATGGATCACGACCGGGTCACCGTGGCCGAGGCGGCCGCGCATTTCGGCATCCCCGCCGAACAGATCCGGGATGCCGTCAACCTCATCGCGGTCAGCGGACTGCCGGGCGAGACCGCGGCCTATCAGCACGACGACCTGTTCGACATCGACTGGGACGCCTTCGAGAACGACGACGAGATCGTGCTCACCAACCGGGTCGCCATCGACGATTCGCCGCGGTTCTCCGCTCGGGAGGCGTCGGCGCTCATCATGGGCCTGCAGTACCTCTCGGCGCTGCCGGAGTACGCCGATCGCGCGTCGATCGCGAGCCTCATCGCGAAGCTCTCTCGCGGCACCTCCGGCGCCCTCGCTCCCGTCGGCGTCGGCGAGGCGGAGACGCGCGAACGCCTCATGCCCTCGATCACCCTCATCCGCGAGTCGCTCGACCGGGGACTCCAGCTCGAGTTCGACTATCTGAACGCACGCGGCGAACTCGAACGCCGACGCGTCGACGCCCTGCAGGTGGAATCGGTCGACGCCGACTGGTACCTGCGGGGCTGGTGCCACCTGCGCGAGGCCGTGCGCACCTTCCGGCTGGATCGCATCTCGCGCGCGGAGGTCACCGATGCGCCCGTCTCCCACCGGGTGAGCGATGTGCGGCTCCCGGAGCTGTTCGAAGCCTCGCCCGACGACCTCGAGGTCGTCATCGACGTGGAACCCTCCGCGATGCCGTTGCTGGCGGACTACATCCCCGACGGGGCCCGGAGCCGGCCGGAGGGCGCCCGGATCCGGACCGCGGTGCGCGTGTCGCACTACCACGGCCTCAAACGGCTCATCGCGAGCATGCCGGGAGTCGTCACGGTCGTGGAACCGGCCGAAGCCCGCTCCGTCGTCGCCGAGTGGGCGGCTGCCGGAGTCTCCCGGTATCGCTGAGTTACACTGAACCGCAGTAGCTGCCGCACGACTCGAGGAGACCCGCGTGTTCACGACCATCCTTCTGGTGAACCAGTGGCAGACGTGGGCCATCATCCTCGTCGTCGTGCTCCTGCTGTTCGGCGCCACCCGCCTTCCGGCCCTCGCCAAGAGCCTCGGCCAGTCGGCGAAGGTGTTCCGCAAGGAGCTCAAGTCCGACGAGACCGAGGCCGACGTCGCCGCGAAGTCCGAGTCGGACCAGCCGACCGACAAGAAGTAGCGGGGGGATGGCCGCCACCAGCCGGCGGAACCCCGACAGGCGGATGTCGCTCGGCGCACATCTGATCGAACTGCGCAAGCGGCTGACGCGTGCCGCCCTCGGGATCCTCGGCGGGACGATCGTCGGGTTCGCGATCTACGACCTGTCCTGGTTCGGCGCACTGCTGGATCCCGCGGTGCCGGGATCGGCGCGTGCGCTCGACGGGGCGGGGACCTGGACGGCGCTCAGCGGTCCGATCTTCCGGCTCGCGTCGGCGCAGGGCCGGGATACCGATGAGGTCGCGATCAACTTCACGAACATCACCGGGGCCCTCGACATCCAGTTCCAGGTCGCGGTGGTCACGGGCATCGTGCTGTCGAGCCCGCTGTGGCTCTACCAGATCTTCGCCTTCTTCGTCCCCGGGCTGACCGGCCGCGAGAAGCGGTACACGTTCGGCTTCTTCTTCACCGCCGTCCCCCTCTTCCTCGCCGGGTGCGCGGCCGGGTGGTTCGTGCTTCCGCGCATCGTCGAGGTGATGTCGTCGTTCGTTCCGGCCGGGGCGACGACCTTCTACGACGCCAAGTACTACCTGGACTTCGTGCTGAAGCTCATGCTCGCCATCGGCATCGCATTCGTTCTGCCCGTCTTCCTGGTGCTGCTGAACTTCGTCGGGGTGCTGCGCGGCATCTCGATCCTCCGAGGATGGCGCTGGGCGGTGCTCGGGATCGTGGTGTTCACCGCTCTCGCCACCCCCGCCGCCGATGTGCTGTCGATGGTGCTGCTCGCCATCCCGATGACGGTTCTCTACTTCGCGGCGATCGGCATCTCGGTCTGGCACGACCGGGTGATCGATCGGCGAGCCGCGCGCGAGCTCGGCGACGAGCCGATGCCGGTATGAGCGACCAGCTGTCGCCGGCCGAACGCTTCGCCGCCGCCAAGGCTCGGCGTGGCACGCCGCACCTGCAGGATTTCCGCGCGCGGCTGGCGTTCGACCTCGACCCCTTCCAGCTCGAGGCCTGCGAGTCGCTCGAAGCGGGACGCAGCGTGCTCGTCGCGGCGCCGACGGGCGCGGGCAAGACGATCGTCGCCGAGTTCGCCGTGCACCTCGCCCTCACGGCTCCGCGGGCGAAGGTCTTCTACACGACGCCGATGAAGGCGCTCAGCAACCAGAAGTTCTCCGAGCTGGCCGCCGAGCACGGCGCGGACCGGGTCGGGCTGCTGACCGGCGACAGCAACATCAACAGTTCCGCCCGCGTCGTCGTGATGACGACCGAGGTGCTGCGCAACATGCTCTACGCCGACAGCCCGCTGCTGCGCGACCTCACCTACGTCGTGATGGACGAGGTGCACTACCTCGCCGACCGGTTCCGCGGGGCCGTGTGGGAGGAGGTCATCATCCATCTCCCCCCGGAGGTGCGGATGGTGTCGCTCTCCGCGACGGTGTCGAACGCGGAGGAGTTCGGCGACTGGCTCCAGGCTGTGCGCGGCGACACCGACGTCATCGTCTCCGAGGAGCGTCCCGTGCCGTTGGAGCAGCACGTGCTCGTGCGCTCCAAGCTGCTCGACCTGTTCGAGACCTCGACCCTCGTGCACGGCGAAGGATCGGATGCCCGCGTCAATCCGGAGCTGACCCGGCTCACCGGCTCGCAGGATCGCGCGAGCGGCAACTACCGGCAGCAGAGCGTCGGGCGGCCGGGGAAGAGCAAGCGCGACAGGGGGTCTCGACACGCCGCCTCCAGCGGCTCCTCGACCACCGAGAGGTCCGACCGTTTGTTCGGCGACCGGATGGGCCGCGCCGACATCGTGAAGCTGCTGCGGTCGCGCAACCTGCTTCCGGCGATCTTCTTCATCTTCAGCCGGGTCGGCTGCGACGCCGCGGTCGAGCAGGTCGCGCGCAGCGACGTGCGCCTCACGGAAGCCTGGGAGCGCGACGAGATCCGGTCGATCGTCGAGGAGCGCTGCCGGGCGATCCCGGATGCCGATCTCGCCGTACTCGGCTACTGGGGTTGGCTCGACGGCCTCGAGCGGGGACTCGCCGCCCACCACGCCGGGATGCTGCCGATCTTCAAGGAGATCGTCGAGGACCTGTTCCAGCGCAAGCTGTTGAAGGTCGTCTTCGCCACCGAGACGCTCGCCCTCGGCATCAACATGCCCGCCCGCACGGTCGTCATCGAGAAGCTCGAGAAGTTCAACGGCGAAGCCCGGGTGCCGCTGACGCCGGGGGAGTACACCCAGCTCACCGGGCGCGCCGGACGTCGCGGGATCGACGTCGAGGGGCACGCCGTCATCCAGTGGACCGGGGGAGTGGACCCGCGGGCCGTCGCCTCCCTCGCGTCGCGGCGCACCTACCCCTTGCACTCGTCGTTCCGGCCGACCTACAACATGGCGGTCAACCTCATCGAGCAGTTCGGGCGCACCCGCACGCGCGAGATCCTCGAACAGTCGTTCGCCCAGTTCCAGGCCGACCGCGCCGTCGTCGACCTCGCCCGTCGGGTGCGCAAGCAAGAGGAGGCGCTCGGCGGGTACGAGCAGGCGATGACCTGCCACCTCGGCGACTTCCGGGAGTACTCGTCGCTGCGGCGGGAGCTGAGCGACCTCGAGCGCAAGAACGCCCGCGCCGAAGGTCGCGGTCCCGGCGAGCACGAGAGCCGCGGGGAGCGCGACCGCCGGCAGCGGCAGATCGCCGACCTGCGCAAGCGCATGAAGCAGCACCCCTGTCACGCCTGCGCGGAGCGAGAGGCGCACGCCCGCTGGGCCGAACGCTGGTGGCGGCTCAAGCGCGAGACCGACCAGATGCGCTCCCAGATCTCCGGACGCACGGGCGCGGTCGCGCTCGTCTTCGACCGCGTCACCGAAGTGCTCCGCGAGCTCGGCTACGTGCAGCCCTCCGACGAACGCGGGGCGGGCGAACTCGAGGTGACCGGCCCGGGTCGCGCGCTCATGCGCATCTACGGGGAACGCGACCTGCTCGTCTCGGAATGCCTGCGACGCGGCATCTGGGACGACCTCGACGCGCCGGGGCTGGCCGCCCTCGCCAGCAGCCTGGTCTACGAGCCGAGGCGCGAGACGGATGCCGGGGAGCGCGGGTTGCCCCGCGGGGCCTTCCGCGCCGCGCTCGAAGCCACCGAGGCCGTCTGGGAGGAGCTGCAGGCGCTCGAGGTCGCCCACCGTCTGCCCGAGGGCACGGCCCCGTCGCCCGGCATCGCCCTCGCCACGCAGCGCTGGGCGCAGGGCGCGGCGCTCGATCTCGTGCTGCGGGATGCCGAGCTCGCCGCCGGCGACTTCGTGCGCTGGATGAAGCAGGCGATCGACCTCCTCGATCAGTTGTCGCTCGTCGCCGACGGCCCGCTCGGCCGCCGCGCGCGTCAGGCGATCGACGGCATCCGCCGGGGGATCGTCGCCTACTCTGGGGTCTCGTGATGCAGGGTTTCGATACGCGTGCCGCTGCGCGGCGCGCTCCTCAACCCGCGGTGTTGCCGCTGCTGCCGGCGCTCGTCGTCGCCGCGGGCGCGGGGCTCCTGCTCGACACCGCGTTCCCCGACAAGGGCTGGTGGTTCACGGCCTTCCCGGCGATCGGGCTCGCGCTCCTCGCGATGCAGGGTCGGCGCGTCGGGGCGGCGATCCTCGTCGGACTCGTCTTCGGGGCCACCTTCTACTGGCCGCACATCGAATGGGCCTCCGAGTTCCTCGGACTCGTGCCGTGGTCGGCGCTTGCCGCCGTGATGACGCTGTGGAACGGCGCCGCCGCCGCTCTCATCGCGCTCGCCTACCGCTGGGTGCCGCGGGTCTGGGACGGTCTCGCCGGGCGCCTGCTGCTACTGCCCGTCGTCGTCGCCGGCATCTGGACCGCGCGTGAGGCCGCCGCGAGCGTCTGGCCCTACGGGGGCTTCTCCTGGGGCCGCGTGGCGTTCTCGCAGTCCGACAGCCCGCTCTCACCGCTCTTCGCCTGGCTCGGGGTCTCGGGCGTCTCGTTCGCGATGGTGTTCCTGGTCGCCTTCGCGGTCGCCGCGGTTCACGAAGGTCTGCGGCATCCCGGCCGTGGCGCAGCGCTCGGCGCTCTCGTCACTCTCGCGGCGCTCGTGCTCGTCGCCGTGCCTCCGTGGACGTCGCTCCCGGGCACCGCGCCCGCGTCGGCACCGACGCTGCGGGTCGGGGCCGTCCAAGGCGACACGAAGGCCGGCTACTTCGACCCGCCCGATGACTTCGGCGACAACCTGCTCGGCCAGGTCGCCGCCACCGAACCGCTCTACGACGAGGACGTCGACGTCGTCGTCTGGCCCGAGGGGGCCTCGGATGCCGACCCGCTGCGCTACGGCTGGGCCCGCGAGCTGTGGGACGAGGTCTCCGAGCGGGCCGACGCTCCGCTCGTCGGAGGCACCATCACGACGCGGCAGCTGGACAAGGTCGACGAGAACGGCGACCCGATGCCGGAGTACTTCAACACCGTGCTGCTCTGGGAGGCCGGGTCCGGCCCGACCGACACGCGGGTGCTCGACTACTACGACAAGAAGCATCCCGTGCCGTTCGGCGAATACGTGCCCGATCGGGCCTTCTGGCGGCAGTTCGCGCCCGACCTCATCGACCTGATCCAGCGCGAGTACACGCCCGGGACGACGGATGCCGTGTTCGAGCTCCCCGGGAGCGGAGCGATCGTCGGCAACGCGATCTGCTTCGACATCGTCGACGATCAGCTGCTCACCGAGATGGTGGAGCAAGGCGCCCAGATCGTGTTCGCCGAGACCAACAACGCCGATTTCGGACGCACCGACGAGAGCGTCCAGCAGCTCGCGATGGCCCGCATCCGGGCGATCGAGACCGCCCGCACCGTCGTGAACGTGTCGACGGTCGGAACCAGCGCCATCGTGCTGCCCGACGGGACCATCGAGATCCAGCTGCCCTGGTACGAACCCGGCGTCATGGTGGCCGACGTTCCTCTGCTGACGACCGTCACGCCCGCCGTCGTCGCGGGGCGCCAGATCGAGTGGTTGGTGTCCATCCTCGGACTGGGCGGCGTGCTGATCGCCGGGTTCGCGGGCACACGAAAGAGGGCGCCCGCCGAGCGGACGCCCTTCGTGAGGTCGTCGGAGGCTTAGGCCGACTTCTTCGAGTTCTTGGCCGCCTCTTCGCCGCGCCGGGCCCGGAGCAGCTCGAGGCGCTCCTGCAGGAGCTCTTCGAGCTCGGGGCGGGTACGACGCTCGAGCAGCATGTCCCAGTGGGTGCGCACGGCCTTGGCCTCGACGACCTCGGTCTCGACGAGCGAGCCGTCCTCCGCGACGAGGCGGCCCTCCTGGCCGGTGCGCGGCGACTCCCAGACCTCGGGCACCTCGGCATCGGCCGCGAAGGTCACCTCGAAGGTCGATCCGTCGGTCGTGCGGTAGACGCTGCGGCGCCGGGGGACGAACTCGACGCCCTCTTCGCTCTGGAGGCTCTGCGATCCAAGACGCATGCCCCGCAGGTTCCGTTCTGCCATCGTGTGGCCTTCTTCCTGTTCCCGGGGGTTTCGGCGTTGGTTCGGTGGAACGACGCCCGTACTGGTATAACGACAGGCTGGCGCCCGCCATGCCCCCGCACGCCCCTTCCCAGTGCTTTCACAGCCGTTACCGGGCCGATGGGGAGCGGGTCGCGAGGACGTCTCAGGAACGCCGCGCCAGAACCCCCATCGCGAGGTCCGCGCGGTCGCTCACCAACCCGTCGACACCGAGGTCGAGCAACCTCTCCATCGTCGGCTCGTCGTTGATCGTCCAGGCGTGCACTTCGACGCCGGCGGCGTGGAAAGCGGCGATCGTGCGCGGTGTCATCGTCGCCATCCCGAGGATGGAGAGCGGGAACTGCACGGCGTGCACGTCCCGCAGGATGCGGCGCAGCGCCGGGATCCCGCCCGCCGTCCGCGCCGCGCTCACCGCGGCCACCGCGCCGCGCGACGAGATCGAGGTGGCGACGCCCGGCAGCTGCCGCACCACCGCGAGGCGTCGGGCCGGGCTGAACGACCCGATGAGCACGCGGTCGATCGCGCGCGCATCTCGGATCGTCGCGATCGTCGGGGCGACGGCATCCGCCGCCTTGATGTCGATGTTGAAACGCGCCTCGGGGAACGCGTCGAGCGCGTCGGCGAGGGAGCAGAACCCCTGACCGTGCCCGAGGTCGATGGCGCGCAGCTCACCCGCGGTCAACTGCCCCACCCGGGCGGGCCGACCGGCGAGGCGCGTGAGGTCGGGGTCGTGGCTGACCATCGCCACGCCGTCGGATGACCCGTGCACATCGGTCTCGAGATGGGTCACCCCGACGTCGACCGCCTTCTGGAAAGCGAGGAGGGTGTTCTCGGGCGCGTCGAGGGCCAGCCCGCGGTGCGCGAGCACCCGCGGGGCGGGAGGGGTGAAGAACGGAAGCGGGCCTCCCTGATCGGCGCTTCCGCTACTTCGCGGCCGGACCACGGGGGGCGAAGAAGCCTTCGCCGATGCCCTTGAGCGCTTCGGTGAGCTCGCTCGGGATGATCCACAGCTTGTTGGCGTCGCCCTCGGCGAGCTTCGGCAGCGTCTGCAGGTACTGGTACGCCAGCAGCTTGCTGTCGGGGTCGCCCTGGTGAATCGCCGCGAAGACGGTCTGGATGGCTTCGGCTTCACCCTGGGCGCGCAGCACCTGCGCCTTGGCGTCACCCTCGGCCTCGAGGATGCTCGCCTGCCGCGACCCCTCGGCCTGGAGGATCGCGGCCTGCTTGGTGCCCTCGGCGGTGAGGATCTGCGCGCGGCGGTCCCGCTCGGCACGCATCTGCTTCTCCATCGAGTCCTGGATGCTCACCGGCGGGTCGATCGCCTTGAGCTCGACGCGTCCGACGCGGATGCCCCACTTGCCGGTCGACTCGTCGAGCACGACGCGCAGCTGCCCGTTGATGTTGTCGCGCGAGGTCAGCGCCTCTTCGAGGTTGAGGCCACCGACGACGTTACGGAGGGTCGTCGTGGTCAGTTGCTCGACGGCGCCGAGGTAGTTCGCGATCTCATAGGTCGCGGCCCGCGCGTCGTTCACCTGGAAGAACACCACGGTGTCGATCGACACCACGAGGTTGTCCTCGGTGATGACCGGCTGCGGCGGGAACGAGACGACCTGCTCGCGCATGTCGACGAGCGGCCGGAGCCGGTCGATGAACGGCACGAGGATGTTCAGTCCCGGGTTGAGCGTCTTGTGGTAGCGACCGAGACGCTCGACGATGCCGGCGTACGCCTGCGGGATGATCCGGATCGAGCGGGCGATGATCGTGAACACGAAGATCACGACGATGATCACCACGATCCAGGTCAGGACGAGGCCAAAGGTGAGCGGATCGTTCATCGTCAGTCCTTCTGTTCGGTGGCGGGCGTCTCAGCCGGCCGGGTGGCCGAAGCCGGGACGACCACGGCGGTCGCCCCCTCGATCGCCGTCACGACGACCCGTTCACCCTCGACGAGCCCGTTTCCCGACGCGGTGGCGATGCCGTCGGCGAGGCGGGCGGTCCAGACTTCGCCGTTGGCGAGCTTCACCTGGCTGCGCGAAGCGTTCTCGGCGACTACGAGCCCGGACAGCCCGAGAAGTGCCTCGACGTTGCTGCGCGTCGGATCGCCGCCTTTGCGGAACGCACGCAGGAGGGGCGGACGCACGACGAAGAGGAGCAGCAGCGCGAGGACGCCGGCGATCACCACCTGCGCCCAGATCGGTGCCGGGAAGAAGCCGGCGACGAGGCCGCCGAAGCCTCCGCCGGCGAGCATGAGGAACGTGAAGTCGAGCGTGAAGACCTCGATGATCACGAACACGAGGATCAGGGCGAGCCAGAGGACCCACCCCCACTCCACCAGGAACTCCATGGCTCGAAGCTAGCAGAGGCCCTTGAACGCGGGACGGTAGTCTCGAACATCGTGAGCACCGACGCACAGAATTCATCCGCCGCCCCCGTTCTCCCCGCCGGATCGTTGATCGGAAAGCGCGCCCTCGTCACCGGGTCGTCCCGGGGGATCGGCGCCGACACCGCGAAGTACCTCGCCGCGGCGGGGGCCAAGGTCGCGATCAACTACCGCAACAAGGAGGCGCGGGCGCTCAAGCTGATCGCCGACATCGAGGCCGCCGGGGGAGAGGCGATCGCCGTCGGCGGCGACCTCACCGACCCGGCGTCGGTGGCCGGGATGTTCGCCACGGTCACGGACGTCTGGGGCGGCCTCGACATCCTCGTGCTGAACGCCTCCGGCGGCATGGAGGGCGGGATGGCCGAGGACTACGCGCTGAAGCTCAACCGCGACGCCCAGGTGAACGTGCTCGAGACCGCGCTGCCGCTGCTGGGCGAGGGCGCGCGCGTCGTGTTCGTCACGAGCCACCAGGCGCACTTCATCAAGACGGTCGAGACGATGCCCGAATACGTGAAGGTCGCCGAGAGCAAGCGCGCCGGCGAGGACGCCCTGCGGGAGCGCATCCCGGCCCTCGACGAGAAGGGCATCGGCTTCGTCGTCGTGTCGGGCGACATGATCGAGGGCACGATCACCGCGACACTGCTCGACCGGGCCCGACCAGGCGCGATCGACGCCCGCCGCGAGGACGCCGGCCGGTTGTACACGGTGAGCGAGTTCGCCGCCGAAGTCGCGCGCGCCACCCTGGACCCGCTGCCCGAGGGCCGCATCCGCTACGTCGGCGACGTCAGCGGCTTCCTGGCGCAGAGCTGATGACCTTCCGCGCGACCGCTCGGGTGCTGCTCTACGGCCCCGACGACCGCGTGCTGCTCTTCCTCAACCTGGGCAAGGACCACACCGCCCGCCCCCGCTGGATCACCCCCGGCGGGGGAGTCGACCCGGGGGAGGACTTCCCGACCGCGGCCCTGCGCGAGCTGCGCGAGGAGACCGGGCTGGAACTGGATGACGTGCCGCCGGCCTTCCTCGAGACCGACTTCGATCCGGACCAGCGCTGGCACGCCTACGACACCGGACGCTGGGCCTGGTTCGCATTGCGGGTGGACCCGTTCGACCTCGCCCGTGACGGCTGGACGGAGGACGAGCAGGTGGAGGTCGTCGACGTGCGCTGGTTCTCCGCCGACGAACTCGAGGCCGATGAGTTCGAGTTCGAGCCCGCCGATCTGCCCGCCCTCATCAGGGCGAACGTC
>NZ_JBIIAW010000058.1:0-19867 GCF_044239695.1 Pseudolysinimonas sp.
GTCGGCGTCGGTTCCTCGGGCGCCGTGACCGTGACGGTCGCGGCGCCGACCGGCGCGAACAGCGTCAGCGGCAGATAGACGAGCGTGCCGAGCGCGACGAGGATGCCGGCGCCGACCGCGATCCGCCGACGACGATAGATCTGGCGTCGGGAGAGCGGTCGACTCGATGGCACTCGTCGACCCTAAACGGTCCTCAGCCGCGACCGCCGTCGACGCTGCGGATCACCAGGTGGTCGTCCTCCGGCACGAGCACCTCCGTGTCGCGGTTGAGGCTCTCGCCCCGGAAGAACGGCCGCGACTCCCGGAACAGCGACCACACGATCACGAGCACGACTCCCAGGAGCAGCGACCCGACCCCGATCACGAAGACGCCACCCACCCCGAAGAGCACGGTGTAGCCGTAGTCCGGGTCGAGCATGTCGATCGCGCTCTTCACGAACGCGGCGGTGAGCAGCAGGGCGCCGAGCAGCGGGAACAGGAACTTGAAGAAGAAGCTGTGCGCGTTCACGAACAGTTCCTTCCGGAAGTACCAGACGCACGCGAACCCTGTCAGTCCGTAGTAGAACGCGATCGCCAGCCCGAGGCTGTAGATCGAGTCGGCGAGGAAGTTCTCGCTGATCAACGTCATGCCCACATAGAAGACCGTCGCGACGATGCCCATCACGAGCGTCGAGAACCCCGGTGTGCGGTATCGCGGGTGCACGCGGCCGAAACGGCTCGGGAGGGCCTTGTAGACGGCCATCGACAGCGTCCCGCGGGCCGTCGGCAGGATCGTGGTCTGGGTCGAGGAGATCGCCGAGATCATGACGGCGAGCACCAGCAGCCACGCCCAGGGTCCGAAGAGCGCGTCCTTGACGGTGTAGAAGATGTCGTCGGACTCGCTGAGGCCGTCGACGCCGGCGTACGCGATCGCGGCGACCGTGACGGCGACATAGGTGACCATGAGCACGACCGTCGAGATGAGGGCGGCGCGCCCCGGGATGCGCTTGGGGTCCTTCGTCTCCTCGTTGAGCGCGAGGCAGGTGTCCCACCCCCAGTAGATGAACAGCGCGAGCAGGATGGCCGCCGTGAAGCCGTCGAACGACTCGAAGCCGAACGGGTTGAACCAGGCGCCCTCGACCGGAACCGCATCCGGGGCCGTGCCGTTCGCGATCGCGACGATCACGAACACCACGAACAGCACGAGCGCCAGGTACTGAACGCCGAGCAGCACGTTCTGCAACTTCTCCCCGATCTCCACGCCGCGGTACGACACGTAGACCATCGCGGCGATGAAGACGACGCCGGTGAGGGTCACGACCCAGAGCTGGCCGGAGAACGCGCCCGGGTTGCCGAAGATCCCCTCGACCAGGTACCAGAAGTACAGCCCGGCGATCTGGGCGAGGTTGGCGAGCACGATGATCCCGGCGACCGCGACGCCCCAGCCGCCGAGCCAGCCGACCCAGGGCCCGAACGCCTTGGTCGCCCAGGTGAAGGTCGTGCCGCAGTCCGGGACCGCGCGATTGAGTTCGCGATAGGCGAAGGCGATGAAGAACATCGGGATGAAGGCGAGGATGAAGGCGATGGGTGCCTGCGCCCCGACCTCGGCGATCACGAAGCCCAGCGTCGCCACGAGGGAGTAGACCGGAGCTGTCGAGGCGAGGCCCATGATCGTGGAGCCCAAGAGCCCGAGCTGGCCCTTCGCCAGTCCTTGGCCGGAAGGGGTGGGTCCCGTGCCGGAACCCTGCGTCGCCGTCGTCGCCGTCATGGCCCGACTTTAGTGGCCGAGCGACCTCAGCGACCAGAGCGCGACGGCGGCCGCCGCCGCGACGTTGAGCGAATCGACGCCGTGGTCCATCGGGATCGTGACGATGGTGTCGGCGGCGGCCAGCGCATCCCGGCTCAGCCCGTCGCCTTCGGTGCCCAGCACGAGAGCGACCCGGTCGGGCGCGCTCCGGGCGTAGTCGGCGAGATCGACGGCGGAGTCGGCGAGGGCGAGAGCCGCGATCTCGAATCCGGCGGCGTGCAACTCGGGCGCCGCTTCCTCCCACTCCCCCAGCCGCGTCCACGGCACCTGGAGGGCGGCTCCCATGCTCACCCGCACCGAACGTCGGTAGAGCGGGTCGGCGCAGCGCGGGGTGACGAGAACGGCGTCCGCTCCCATCCCGGCGACCGCGCGGAAGATCGCGCCCACGTTGGTGTGGTCGACGATGTCCTCGAGCACGACGACCCGCCGGGCGTCGCGCAGCAGGTCGGCGACAGCCGGCAGCGCCGGGCGGTGCATCGACGCGAGCGCGCCGCGGTGCATGACGAACCCGGTGACCGCCTCCAGCACGTCGGAGGAGCCGACGTAGACGGGCACGTCCCAGGGGTCGAAGAGCGGCGCGATCTCGGGCAGCCACTTCTCCAGGACGAGCACGGATCGAGGGCGATGGCCGGCGGCGAAGGCTCGCGCGATCACTTTCACCGACTCCGCGAGGTAGAGGCCTTCGGCGGGTTCGCGCAGCCGACGACGGACGACGTCCGTGAGTTCGGTGTAGTCGCGGAGGGCAGGATCGGTGGGGTCGCTGACTCGGATGAGGTGCATGGCGGAAACATTCTCGCAACCTTCGCGTTCTAGCCTCGGTACGAGGGCCGACGGGAAGGAGCGCGCGATGTCGATTCCGACGCTGACGCCGCTCGACCCGGCGCTCGAGTCGCTCGTCGATCAGGCGGAGCGGCTGCTCGCCGGTCGCCGGATCGCGGTCCTCACCGGAGCGGGGCTGAGCACCGACTCCGGCATCCCCGATTACCGGGGGCAGGGCGCGCCGGTGCGCACGCCGATGACCTTCCAGACCTTCCTCGCCGACACCCGCGCCCGGCAGCGGTATTGGGCGGGCAGTCACCTCGGCTGGCGATACTTTGCGGACGCCGAGCCCAACGCCGGCCACCGCGCGCTCGCCGCGTTGGAACTCGCGGACGTCGTGAACGGCGTCATCACCCAGAACGTCGACGGGCTGCACCTACGGGCCGGTTCCCGACACGTCGTCGACGTGCACGGCTCGAACGACCGGGTGCGCTGCCTCTCCTGCGGCCAGTTCTTCTCCCGCGAGGACATCGCCTCCCGGATGACCGTCGAGAATCCCTGGCTCGGCGAACCCGAACTGCTGAAGCTCAACCCCGACGGCGACGTGGACATCGACGCGGTCGACGAGATGATCGTGCCGGACTGCTCGGTGTGCGGGGGCATGCTCAAGCCCGACGTCGTCTTCTTCGGCGAGTTCGTCCCGGCGACGAAGTTCATGCAGGGCGCCGCGATCATCCGTTCGGCGGAGGCGCTCGTCGTCGCCGGTTCCTCGCTGGTCGTCAACTCCGGCATCCGTCTGCTGGAACAGGCGGTCAAACGCCGTCTCCCGATCGTGATCGTGAACCGCGGGAGCACCAAGGGTGACACCCGCGCGACCCTGAAGATCGATGCGGGCACCTCGGAGGTGCTCGTGGCGCTGAGGGAGCGGCTCGCCTCGTAAGCTCGGGAGGCGATGACCGATCTGTACCTCGTCCGTCACGGCGAGACCGACTGGAACCGCGCACGGCGCATCCAGGGGCTCACCGACATCCCGCTCAACGACACCGGGCGCGAGCAGGCCCGGCTGACGGGAGCGTTGCTGACCCGACGCCCGATCGCGCGGGTGGTCGCCAGCCCGCTCATCCGTGCTCGGGAGACGGCCGAGATCATCGCCCGCGAGCTCGGCCTTCCCGCGCCGGAGCTCCGCGACGCCCTCGTCGAACGCAATTACGGCGAGGCCGAGGGGCTGAGCTTCCACGAGGTCGACCTTCGCTTCCCGCGAGAGGCGGAGGTCCCGGGGCGCGAGACGCGCGACGAGGTCGCGGACCGGGTCGTGCCCGCTCTCCAGTCGCTCGCGGCCGAGTATCCCGGCGAGGCGCTCGTCGTGGTGAGCCACGGCGGGGCGATCCGCGCCGCGCTGCTCGCCGCAGAGCCCGACGGCGGCTTCGGACCGATCACCAATGGATCGGTGCACAGCTTCCACGTCGACGGCTCCGACCTCCGGCTCGTCGCGTTCGACGACCCGATCGAACTCGCGGCGATCGACCCGCGCGCCGGCGATCTCGACGTGCAGAACGCCGTCGAGGCACGCGAGCCGTCCGCCCGCTGAACCCGAGTCTGACGCGGCCTGCCCTAGCGGGTGGCGTCCTCCGGCCGGGCCTTCGAGGCCACGCGGCGGAGCACCTCGTAGAGCACATCGGCCGACGCATCCCAGTCGAAGAGTCGCGCCTGCTCGCGGGCCGCGGCCGACCGTCTCGTCCACTCGGCCGCCACATCGAGCCGTCGCACCGCGGCGGCGAACGCGGCGGAGTCATGCGGGTCGGCGTAGATCCCGGCCTGACCGCCGATCTCCCGGAAGATCGGGATGTCGCTCACGACGATCGGCGTTCCGACGCTCATCGCCTCGACGAGCGGGATGCCGAATCCCTCGTCGAGCGACGCGTGCACGAGAGCGTGAGCCCCGTCGAGCAGCTGCGCGTACTCGGCATCCGTCACGCCGTCGTGGAACTCGAGCGTCCCGTCCGGCGCGAGGGCCTCGAGCCGTGCGCGCTCGTCCGCCGGGACCCGGCTGAGCAGGTGCAGCCGGTAGCCCGGGAGGTCGGTCATGGCGCGGGCGAGGGTGTCGACGTTCTTGTAGGGCATGAACGATCCCATGTAGACGAGATCGCGACCCTTCCCGGCCTTGCGGGCGGGTGGGTCGGTCGTCAGCGGGTCGGCGGCGTTCCGCACGACGGTGACCGGCCGCAACGTGAGCCGGTGCTCGGCGATGAGCGCCTTCGTCGTCTCCGAGACGGTCACGACCTCGTCGGGCTTGTTGAGGGCGCGCCGCTGCGGGCCGTAGCTGAGGTGGTACAGCCACCACCCCATGCGGATGTACCAGGGCAGGTTGCGCGGCGGCGTGCGATGGCGGTGATAGATGAGGTCGTGGAGGGTGAGCACGAGACCGTAGCGGCGGCCTGCCGAGCCCATCGTCTGGAGGGGACTGAAGACCGCGTCCGGATTCAGCGGGTTGATCTGGCGGGCGACCCAGGGTTCCCGCAAGCTCGTCTCGGACGAGATCAGATGCCACGGCAGGTCGGGCAGCAGGGCGAGTTGGGATCGATCGCTGATCAGCATCTCGACGGGCATGCGCCGCGAGAGCGCCTCGACGAGCCGCGCCGAGTAGCGGCTGATGCCGTCGTGGTGGCCGGAGCGCACGACGTAGCGGCAGTCGAAGAGGATCACAGGTCGCCCACGAAGGCCCGCACGGCGTGGGCGGCGGCCTCCGGCGTCTCGTAGTGCACGAGATGACCGACGCCGGGGATGACGTCGAGCCGAGCATCCGGGAACGTCTCCAGCAACGCGAACTGACCGGCGAGCGGGGCCACCTCGTCGCGCTCCCCCGCGATCAACAGAACGGGCTGCTCGATCCGGTCGGCGACGGCGGCGACGGTGGTCGACAGCGACGCGTCGAATCCCTCGACGATGCTCGTGCGCGAGCCGAACGCCGAGAAGTAGGCGTGGTGCTGACCGTGGATGAACCGCCGCGTCGCCCGATCGCGGGTCTTCGCCAGCTTCGCGCTCATCCCGCGCACGACGAGCCAGTTGCTCAGCCAGGCGCGCGCGGCGCGCTCCGGCAGATGACGGGCGACCGCGTAGTAGAAGCGGGTGGCCCCGATGCCGGCGACCTTCGACGGGTCGTCGGCGATGGGGTTGATCAGGATGACGGCTTGCGCCGGCAGCCCCCCGGCGACCGCGTGCGCGACCACGATCGAGCCGAAGGAGTGTCCGAGGAGAAGGTCTCCGGTCAGCCCGAGTTCGGCGAGGAACGCGCGCAGCCAGAGTCCGTAGCCCTCGATCGAGTGCGGTTGCTCGGTCATCGGCGTCGACTCCCCGAACCCGGGGAGGTCGGGGGAGATCACGTGGAAGTCGTCGAGCAGGTTGACGACCGGTTCGAGCCCGTGATGATCGCCGCGGTAGCCGTGCACGACGACGAGGGTCGGACCGGTGGCCGGCGTGCCGTACTCCCAGTAGCGGGTGCGGCTGCCGAGCAGCTGGAGGTCGTGCGTGACGGCGTTCATACGCCTGCAAGTCTAGGGATGCTCCCTAGACTCGATCGGTGACTTTCACCGCTCCGATCACCTTGCCCGGCCTCGCTCTGGACCCGCAGTGGTACCGTCGCTCCGTCTTCTACGAGGTGATGGTGCGGTCGTTCGTCGACTCCAACGGCGACGGCTCCGGCGATCTGGGCGGTCTCATCTCGAAGCTGGACTACCTCCAGTGGCTCGGCGTCGACGCCCTCTGGATCCCGCCGATCTTCAACTCCCCGCTCCGCGACGGCGGCTACGACGTCGCCGACTACACCTCGATCCTCCCCGAGTTCGGCACGATCGAGGAGTTCCGCGAGCTGATCACCAAGGCGCACGAGCGCAACATGCGCATCGTCATCGATCTCCCGCTCAACCACACCTCGGACGCGCACGAGTGGTTCCAGCAGTCCCGGTCCGACCCCGACGGTCCGTACGGCGACTTCTACGTCTGGAGCGACACCGACGACAAGTACGGCAATGTGCGCATCATCTTCACCGACTACGAGGACAGCAACTGGGCGTTCGACCCGGTCCGTCGGCAGTTCTTCTTCCACCGCTTCTTCTCGCACCAGCCCGATCTCAACTACGAGAACCCGGCCGTGCACGCGGCGGTGTTCGACGTCATCCGCTTCTGGATGGACCTGGGTGTCGACGGCTTCCGGCTCGACGCGATCCCGTACCTCTACGAATCGGAGGAGGGCAACGGCGAGGGCGAGCCGGCGACGCACGAGTTCATCCGAAGCGTGCGCCGGATGATGGACACCGAGTACCCCGGGCGGGTCATGATCGCCGAGGCCAACCAGTGGCCGAAGGAGGTCGTCGAGTTCATGGGCACGACCGAGGCGCCCGAGTGCCACATGGCGTTCGACTTCCCCGTCATGCCGCGCATCTTCTACGCGCTGCGTTCGCAGTCGGCGACCGAGCTCACGCGGGTGCTGGCCGAGACGACCGAGACGCCGGAGGGGGCCGGCTGGGGCGTCTTCCTGCGCAACCACGACGAGCTCACCCTCGAGATGGTGTCGGAGGAGTACCGGCAGGCGATGTACGGGTGGTATGCCTACGACCCGAGGATGCGGGTCAACGTGGGCATCCGCCGCCGCCTGGCCCCGCTGCTCGACAACGCCCGCCAGGAGCTCGAGCTCGCGCATGCCCTGCTCTTCTCGCTGTCCGGGTCGCCGTTCCTGTACTACGGCGACGAGATCGGGATGGGTGACAACATCTGGTTGCCCGACCGGGACGCGTCGCGCACGCCGATGCAGTGGACGCCCGACCGCAACGCCGGCTTCTCGACCGCCGACCCGGGGAAGCTCTACCTGCCGGTCGTGCAGTCGCTCGTCTACAACTACGCACTCGTCAACGTCGAGTCGCAGCTCGCGCAGTCGCGGTCACTTCTGCACTGGGTGCGCAACGTCATCCACGTCCGGAAGGCGCATCCCGCGTTCGCGCTCGGGTCGCTGCGCGTGCTCGCTTCGGATCACGAGTCGGTGATCGCCTTCGTGCGCGACTACGAGGGATCGGGGACGGCGCACGGCGAACGCCCCGAGCAGGTGCTGTGCGTCTTCTCGTTCGCCCATAACCCGGTGTCGGTCACGATCGATTTCGAGGGCTGGTACGGAGCCCCGTTGCGCGACCTGTTCGGCGGCAGCGACTTCCCGGCCGTCGGCGACGACGGACGCCTCACCCTCACCCTGGGAACGCAGTCGTTCTACTGGCTCCAGATCGGCGACGCGACCCGGTGATGTGCGCGAAGCCGGTCAGGTCGTCGTAACCTGAGCCGATGGGGACGTGGAATGGCCGCCTGGGGGTCGTCGAGTTCGCGACGGCGGGCACCGATCTGGACACCGCGCGCATCGTCGCGGCGCGGATCGCGATCCTCGAGGACGACGGGGCGGAGCTCGCGCGCTGGGACTGGGGGTCCGATCGCGCCGAGGCCGTCGTGGGCGAAGTGGTCCAGACGCTGCGCGTCCTGATGGCCGTCGGCATCCCGATCGCGACGTTCGACGCCGCCGCCGGGCTCACCGTGCTCGATCGCGAATGCCGTCGCCGGCAGATCACGCCCTGGGACGTCTTCGCTCCCGTGCTCGACCCGCTGCTGCTCGACGAGATTCTCGACCCGGCCTTCGACGGCCGCCGCAGCCTCAACGCGATGGCCGAGCGCTACGGGGTCGCCCCCGGATCCCTCGCCGCAGGACGCATCGTGCGCGAGATGCTCGCTCGCGACGGCCTCGACGGCTCCCCCGCACACCTGCACGACCGTCAGCGGCGCCTCGACGACGAATGGCCGGTGGCACCGCTCGACGACATCCGGCTCATCGAGGACACCCAGCCGATCCCGGCTCCCGCCCCGCGGCCGAGCGGCACCGTCCCAGTGCTGGACTTCACCGACAGCATCCCGGTGCAGCTGGAGATCGAAGCGCCGGAGGAGCCTGTCGAACCGATCGTGGAGGAGGTCGTCGAGGGTGACGTCGAGGGTGACGTCGAGCGCCCGCCGGCTTCGCGCCGCATTCACGTCGCGGCCGCGATCGTCACCGACACCGCAGGGCGGGCCGTCGTCGTGCGCAAACGCGGCACGACGGGTTACATGCAGCCGGGTGGCAAGATCGAGCGCGGCGAGAGCGCCCTCTCCGCGCTCATCCGCGAGCTGCGGGAGGAGTTGGGACTCGAGGTGGATGTCGACGCCACCGAGTTCCTCGGCTCCTACGAGGCGGCGGCGCTCAACGAGCCAGGCCGCACCGTGCGGGCCGAGGTGTTCGCCCTCGTCACCGACTCCGAGCTGCATCCCGCCGCCGAGATCGACGCGTTGCACTGGCTGGAGTCTCCGACCGACGTCGAGTCGGTCGAGCTCGCGCCGCTGACCCTCGACGTCATGCTGCCCCTCTGGGCCGCACGGCGGCCCGCGCTCTTCTGAGCCGTCAGGCGGGCGCGCCGGTGCGCGAACGCGAAACGCCCCGCACCTCGAAGCGAGGGCGGGGCGTTGTCGGGAGTCGGCGGACTACTTCTTCTCGCCGAAGCCCTTGAAGCGCTGGTTGAACTTCTCGACGCGGCCGGCGCTGTCCATGATGCGCTGCTTGCCGGTGTAGAACGGGTGCGACTCCGAGGAGATCTCGACCTCGATGACCGGGTAGGTCTCGCCGTCGAGGTCGATCGTCTTGTCGCTCGTCACGGTCGAGCGGGTGAGGAACGTGGCGCCGCTCGCGAGGTCGCGGAACACGACCGGCGCGTACTCGGGGTGGATCTCGGACTTCATGGCGCTACCTCGGTAAGAGAAGAAGGGAATAGGACGGCCGAACGGCCAAGGGTCGACTTTACCAGACCCAGCTAGCTGGCGCGAGCAGCGAATCGACCGTTCGCCGACGTGAGTTCGATCGGCAGGCCGAACGTGGTCGTGAGGTTCGACGCCGTAAGGACCTCGGCCAGCGGACCTGCCGCTGTCACTCCCCCGCCCGTGAGAAGCAGCACGTGGGTGAAGCCCGGCGGGATCTCTTCGACGTGGTGGGTGACCATCACCATCGCCGGCGACGACGGGTTGCTCGCGAAGCCGCCGAGCAGCTGCAGCAGCTCCTCGCGCGCGCCGAGATCGAGACTGGCGGCCGGTTCGTCGAGCAGCAGGATCTCGGGGTCGGTCATGACCGCCCGCGCGATCTGCACGCGCTTCTGTTCGCCGTCGCTCAGGGTGCCGAATCGACGATCCTCGAAGGCACCGAGCTTCCACTCGGCGAGCACGCGCCGGGCTCGGCTGACGTCGACGTCCTCGTAGACCTCGTTCCAGCGTCCGGTGACCGCGTAGGCGGCGGTGAGCACGACATCCAGGACCGACTCGTCGCCCGGGATGCGCTTCGCCATCGCGGAGGAGGCCAGACCGATGCGCGGCTTGAGCTCGGCGGTGTCGGTCTTCCCCAGCCGCTCCCCGAGCAGCGTGGCCGTTCCCGAGGTCGGATGCATCGCCGCCGCGGCGACCTGCAGCAGCGTGGTCTTGCCGGCGCCATTCGGACCGAGGATGACCCAGCGTTGGTCGGACTCCACCGCCCAGTCGACCTGGCCGAGGATGCGGGTGCCCCCTCGTGTGACGGAAACCTTCGAGAGTTCGAGCACCGGGGACATGGTGCTTCCAGCCTACTTCGCCCCGGACGTGAGTTCCGCGTAGATGGCCCGGGTGCGCTCGGCGATCGAGCCCCAACTGAACTCCGCTTCGGCGCGCTGCCGCCCGGCGATGCCCATCAGCCGCGCGGCCGCGGGGTCGGACACGACGGAGGTGAGGGCGGCGGCCAGGTCGGCGACGAACTGCTCCGGATCGACCGGCGTCCCGGTGCCGTCGTCGACCTGCTGGATCGGAACCAGGCGACCGGTGACTCCGTCGGCGACGACCTCGGGGATGCCCCCGGTCGCGGTGCCGACGACCGGGAGCCCGCAGGCCATCGCCTCGAGGTTGACGATGCCGAGCGGCTCGTAGACCGAGGGACAGACGAACGTCGTCGCGGCGGAGAGCAGGGCGGCCAGCTCGGGTTGGGTGAGCAGCCGGTCGATCCAGATCACGCCCGACCGCTCCGCCTGCAAGGCGGCGACCCCCGCCTGCACCTCGGCGAGGATCTCGGGGGTGTCCGGGGCTCCCGCGCAGAGGATGAGTTGCACTTCCGGCGGCAGGCGGCGCGCCGCGGCGAGCAGGTAAGGCAGGCCCTTCTGCCGGGTGATCCGGCCGACGAAGATGACGCTCGGCCGGGTCGCGTCGACCCCGAAGCCGGCCACGATCTCCGGCTCGTCGACGGGGAACCAGCGCTCGAGGTCGATGCCGTTGTGCACGACGCGTACGCGCGCCGGGTCGATCGCGGGGTAACTGCGCAGGATGTCGGCGCGCATCCCGTGGCTCACCGCGATGACGGCATCCGCCGCTTCGAACGCCGTGCGCTCGATCTCGCTCGAGATGCGGTATCCGCCGCCGAGCTGCTCGGCCTTCCACGGCCGCAGCGGCTCGAGGCTGTGGGCGGTGACGACGTGCGGGATGCCGTGCAGCAGCTTCGCGAGATGTCCGGCGCCATTGGCGTACCAGGTGTGCGAGTGCACCAGATCGGCGCCGCCCACGTCCTGAGCGATCTGCAGGTCGACGCCGAGCGTGGCGAGCGCCGGATTCGCGGTCGTGAGCTGTGGCGGCACCAGATACGCGTGCACGTCGGCGGCGTCGCGCGGCATCCCGAAGCAGCGCACGACGACCTCGGTCGCCTCGCCCTCCGTCGGTCGGCGAAGGGCCGCGACCAACTCCGCGACGTGCACGCCGGCACCCCCGTAGACCTCCGGCGGGTACTCCCGGCTTACCACGTCGATTCGCATTCTGTGAACGCTACAACACGGCCCCGGGTGCGGCCCTACTGTTGACCCATGGCAGCGAAGAAGGTGTTCGGGATCGTCCTCGCCGGTGGCGAAGGCAAGCGGTTGATGCCGTTGACGGCCGACCGTGCCAAGCCGGCTGTGCCATTCGGCGGCGGGTATCGGCTCATCGACTTCGCGCTCTCCAACCTCGTCAACTCGGGTCTGCGGCAGGTCGTCGTGCTGACGCAGTACAAGTCGCATTCGCTGGACCGCCACGTGTCGCAGACCTGGCGACTCTCGGGGCTGCTCGGGTCGTACATCGCCTCCGTGCCGGCGCAGCAGCGGCTCGGCAAGCGCTGGTTCTCCGGATCGGCCGACGCGATCCTGCAGAGCCTCAACCTCCTCCGCGACGAGAAGCCCGACATCGTCGTCGTCGTCGGCGCCGACCACGTCTACCGCATGGACTTCGACCAGATGGTCGACGCCCACATCGCGTCGGGTCAGGGTGTCACGGTCGCCGCCATCCGGCAGCCGATCTCGCTCGCCGATCAGTTCGGCGTCATCGAACTCGACCCGAAGGACCCGCACCGCATCGCGGCCTTCAGGGAGAAGCCGAAGGATGCCGTCGGTCTCGCCGACTCGCCCGACGAGATCCTCGCCTCGATGGGCAACTACGTCTTCGACGCCGACGTGCTCATCGACGCCGTGCAGCGCGACGGGGATCGGGCCGACTCCAACCACGACATGGGCGGCGACATCGTGCCCGACTTCGTGGCGCGCGGGCAGGCGGCCGTCTACGACCTCCAGCGCAATCAGGTGCCCGGCTCGACCGACCGCGACCGCTACTACTGGCGGGATGTCGGAACGATCGACTCGTTCTTCGATGCCCACCAGGACCTCATCTCGGCCCTCCCGGTCTTCAACCTCTACAACCGCGACTGGCCGATCTTCAGCCAGCAGCTCAATTCTCCGCCGGCGAAGTTCGTGCGCGACGGGCAGAACGCCGTCGGCACCGCCATCGACTCGATCGTCTCGCTCGGCTGCGTCGTCTCCGGCGGGCACCTCGAACGGAGCGTGCTCGGACCCTGGGTGACCGTCGAGTCCGGGGCGAAGGTCGTCGACTCCGTCGTCTTCGAGCGCGTCCGCATCGAGGATCGGGCGACCGTGCAGCGCGCTATCCTCGACAAGGACGTCGTCATCGAGTCCGGGGCCACCGTCGGTGTCGACCACGACGCGGACCGGCGCCGCGGCTTCACCGTCACCGACTCGGGCATCACCGTCGTCGGCAAGGGCATCGTCGTCTCCCCGTAGCTCCGACAGCAGAAGGGCCTCCGCGCCGCATGGCCCGCTTCCTCGTCGTCCTCGACGTCGACTCCACGCTCATCGAGAACGAGGTCATCGAGTTGCTCGCCGACGAGGCGGGGTCGGGCGAGCAGGTCGCCGAGATCACCTTCCGCGCGATGAACGGCGAGCTCGACTTCGAGCAGAGTCTGCGCGAACGGGTGGCGACCCTCGCCGGCCTGCCGGACGCCGTGATCGAGACCGTGCGTTCGCGCGTCACCGTGACCAGGGGCGTGCCCGAGCTGATCGCGGGAGTTCACGCCGCCGCCGGTCGGGTCGCCGTCGTCTCCGGGGGCTTCCACGAGATCATCGACCCCCTCGCTCGAGAGCTCGGTCTCGACCACTGGCGGGCCAACCGCCTCGCCATCGCCGACGGTCGCCTCACCGGCGAGGTCATCCCGCCGGTGATCGACGCCGCCGCGAAAGCCGACGCGTTGCGCGCGTGGGCGGCCGACGCCGGCATCCCGATGTCTCAGACGGTCGCGGTCGGCGACGGCGCCAACGATCTGCCGATGATGGCGATCTGCGGGCTCGCGGTCGGCTTCGACGCGAAGGCGCCGGTGCGCGACCTCGCCCACGTTCTGCTCGACGAGCGCGACCTGAGCATGCTGCTGCCGGTGCTGGGTCTCCCCCGCGCCTAGTGACCCATCCCGAGGCCGCCGTCGACCGGGATGACGGCTCCGGAGATGTAGGCCGCGTCGTCGCTCGCGACCCACGCCACGACCTTCGCGACCTCGTCGGGGGTGGCGAACCGGCCCGCCGGGATCGACTTCTTGTAGGCCGCCTGGGTCTCGTCGGAGAGTTCCGCCGTCATGTCGGTCTCGATGAAGCCCGGCGCCACGACATTGGCGGTGATCCCGCGGCTGCCGAGTTCTCGCGTGATCGAGCGGGCCATTCCGACGAGGCCGGCCTTCGACGACGAATAGTTGACCTGCCCGGGCCCGCCGAAGAGGCCGACGACGCTGGAGATCAGCACGATGCGCCCGAAGCGCGCCTTCATCATGCCCTTCGTCGCGCGCTTCACGACCCGGAACGATCCTCCGAGGTTGGTGTCGACGACGGTGTCGAAGTCGTCCTCGGTCATCATCATGAGCAGCTTGTCGCGGGTGATCCCGGCGTTCGCCACGACGACCTCCACCGGGCCGAGCGCCGCTTCGATCTCGCTGAACGCGGCGTCGACGGCGGCGGTGTCGGTGACGTCGGCACGCACCGTGAGGGTGCCCTCTGGCCCCTCGCCGCTGCGGGCGGTGACGGCCACCCGGTGGCCCTGGGCGACGAACTCCGCGGCGATGGCGTGGCCGATGCCACGGTTGCCGCCGGTGACGAGGACGGTACGTGCAGTCATCCGGCCAGCCTAGCCAGCCGAGCGCGCGTACCCTGAAGGGGAGACCCCATGCGCAACCCACCCGCCGCCGCCCTTACCGAGCTCCCCCCGTCACCGGAGGAGGAGCAGGGCGCTCGCATGCGTCGCTATGCCATCACGATGGGCATCCGGATGGTCTGCGTGCTCGCCTGCCTGTTCGTGCAGGGCTGGTGGCTGCTGATCCCCGCCCTCGGGGCGGTCTTCCTTCCGTACGTCGCCGTGGTGTTCGCGAACGCGGTCTCGACGAAGGGTCGGCGCACGGTCGAGCGTCCGGGCGCGATCGAGCCCCGGGACCTCCCGTGATCGGACTCGATGCCGCGCTGCCGGCGGGCACCGTGCAGTGCTCGGCGGCCGGATGCTCGGCGGTGGGCGTGTGGCGGGTCAACTGGCGCAACCCCCGCATCCACCCCGCCGACCGGGTGAAGATCTGGCTCGCCTGCGAGACCCACCGCGACACCCTCGCCGACTACCTCGGCACCCGCGGGTTCCCCGTCGTCGTCTCGGCGCTCGACTCCCCGGTCGCGGTCGTCCCCGATCCGAGCAGCTCCGACGCGGTGGCCACGCGGTGAACTGGCTGCGGCGGTGGGGCGGATATCTCGCCCTGGTGGTCGTCTTCGCGATCGCCTGCGGTTTCCTCTCCTGGTGGCAGTGGTCGCGCCGCGCCGACGCGGTCGCCGAGATCGAGAAGATCGAGACCAACTACGACGCCGCCCCCGTCGCGCTCGACGACCTCGTGCCTGCCTTGGCCGCGGACGTCGACGCCGCGGAGTGGCATCCGGTGGCCATCACGGGCGAGTACCTCCTGGAGGAGCAACTGCTGGTGCGCAACCGCCCCCGCAACTCGGAGCCGGGATTCGAGGTGCTCGTGCCACTGAGGCTGGCGGACGGGACGGTCTTCGTCGTCGACCGTGGCTGGGTGCCGGCCGGGTCGACGCCGGATGCCCCGGAGTCGGTTCCCGCCGCCCCGGAGGGCGAGGTGACGGTGACGGTGCGGCTCAAGCCCGGCGAACCGGAGATCCCCGGGCGCGGCGCCCCCGACGGGCAGCTGGCGACCGTGCGGTTGCCCGACGTGGCGGATCTCGTCGACGCCCCGACCTACACCGGGATGTACGGCCTGCTGATCGCCGAGGATCCGGTCGCCGCCGAGCGTCCGCTCGCCGCACTGCGACCGGTCGAAGACGAGGGACCGCACCTGTCGTATGCGCTCCAGTGGATCGCCTTCGGCATCCTGGCGTTCGTCGGACTCGTCTGGGCGGTGCGCCGGGAGCGCAAGATCGCCGCCGGTGAGGTGATCGTGGTACGCCGAGAGCGCGACGCCGAGATCGAGGACGCCCTCATCGACGCCCAGCGCTAGCCACGCCGGCGCGGGGCGCTCGAGCGCGAGTTACGCCAGCGCGATGAGGTCGGCGTACCCGGGGTTCCAGTGGTCCTCGACCCCGTCGGGCAGAATCAGGACGCGTTCCGGGTTGAGCGCTTCGACGGCGCCTTCGTCGTGCGAGACGAGTACGACGGCTCCCGTGTAGCCGGCCAGGGCGCCGAGGATCTCTTCGCGGCTCGCCGGATCGAGGTTGTTCGTCGGCTCATCGAGCAGCAGCACGTTGGCGCCGGACACGACGATCATCGCGAGCGCGAGGCGGGTCTTCTCGCCGCCGGAGAGCACCCCGGCAAGCTTGTCGCCGTCGTCCCCGGTGAAGAGGAACGAGCCGAGCACCCGACGGGCCTCGGTGGCCGTCAGGTTGGGAGCTCCGGTCAGCATGTTCTCGAGCACCGAGCGCTTGACGTCGATCGTCTCGTGCTCCTGGGCGTAGTACCCGATGCGCAGTCCGTGGCCGGGCTCGATCTGCCCGGTGTCGGGCTTGTCGACCCCCGCGAGCATCCGCAGCAGCGTCGTCTTGCCGGCACCGTTGAGGCCGAGGATGACGACCTTCGATCCGCGGTCGATCGCCAGATCGACGGCCGTGAAGATCTCGAGCGACCCGTAGCTCTTCGAGAGGTTGTGCGCCTGCAGAGGCGTCTTGCCGCAGGCCACCGGATCGGGGAAGCGCAGCTTCGCCACCCGGTCGGCGACGCGCACCTCGTCGAGTCCGGCGAGCATCTTCTCCGCGCGCGCGACCATCTGGTGGGCGGCGGCGGCCTTCGAGGCCTTCGCCCCGAAGCGCGCGGCTTGCAGTTGCAGGGTGCTCGCCTTCTTCTCGACGTTGACACGCTCCTTCTTGCGGCGCTCCTCGTCGGCTTCGCGCTGGCGGAGGTAGTGCTTCCAGCCCATGTTGTAGAGGTCGATGACCTGACGGTTGGCATCGAGGTAGAAGACGCGGTTGACGGTCTCTTCGACCAGGTCGACGTCGTGGCTGATCACGATGACGCCGCCCGAATACTGCTTGAGGAACTCGCGCAGCCAGACGACCGAGTCGGCGTCGAGGTGGTTCGTCGGCTCATCGAGGATCATCGTCTCGGCGCCGGAGAAGAGGATGCGCGCGAGTTCGATCCGTCGGCGCTGACCGCCGGAGAGGGTCTTCAACTGCTGGTCGAGGATGCGGTCGGGCAGCGCGAGGTTGGACGCGATGGACGCCGCCTCCGCCTCGGCCGCGTACCCGCCGAGGGCGAGGAAGCGATCTTCGAGGCGGCTGTAGCGGTCCATCGCGGCGGCGCTGACCTGCTCGTCGGGGCTCGCCATCTCCTCGGTCGCCGTGCGGAGGTCGAGCACGAGCCGGCCGAGGCCGCGAGCATCCAGGATGCGGGTGCGCGCGGTGTCCTCCGGATCTCCGGTGCGCGGGTCCTGCGGCAGGTAGCCGATCTCGCCGGTGCGGGTGATCGTTCCGCCGCTCGGCTGGCTCTCCCCTGCGAGCGTCTTGGTGAGGGTCGTCTTCCCGGCGCCGTTACGGCCGACGAGGCCGATCTTGTCGCCCTTCTCGACGCGGAAGGTCACGTCCTCCATGAGCAGACGCGCGCCGACGCGGATCTGGAGATCGTGCACGGCGAGCACAGTTCTGCCCTTCGGATTCGGGAGGTGTGAGATGGCGGCGCGAGTGCACCAGCCCGCTAGTCTAACCGGAGCGCCGCCTGAGCCATTCCGAATGAGGCTCTGCCATCACGACCGAAGAGGATTCCACCCATGTCCGCCGTCGCCTCCCCCGCTCCCCGTCTCGTGCTCGCCGACCGCGTGCTGGGCCGCAGTCTCCCGCTCGACGTCGTCCTGGTCGTGTCGGGCGCCGCGCTGACGGCGCTGCTCGCCCAAGTTGCGGTGCCGCTCTACCCGGTGCCGATCACCGGACAGACCCTCGCGGTCCTCCTCGTCGGCGCGACCCTGGGCGCGGCGCGCGGCGCGCTGGCGCTCACCCTCTACGCGGTGCTCGGCATCGTCGGACTCCCGGTCTTCAGCGACTACGCGGGTGGGGCCGCGGTCATCCTCGGTCCGACCGGCGGGTACATCATCGGTTTCATCGCCTCCGCCGCGCTGGTCGGCTGGCTGTCCGAGCGGGCGTGGGAACGTCAGATCCTCAAGGCGCTCGCGACATTCGCCGCCGGAACCCTCGTGGTCTTCGCGGTCGGCCTGCCCTGGCTCGCGATCGCACTCGGGCTCGACCTCGGCCAGACCCTGCAGGGCGGACTGTTCCCGTTCCTGATCGGCGGCGCGATCAAGGCCCTCATCGCCGCGGGGCTGCTGCCGCTCGCCTGGTGGGGAGCCGGTCGCCTCGAGAAGCGTCGCGCGTCCGACGTCGCCTGACCGCGCGGCGTTCCGCCCCCATCCGCCTCTCTCGGCCTACGATTCAGAACCATGGAGCCTCTTCGTCGCGCCGTCGTCATCGAGGATGACGACGACATCCGCCACCTTCTCGAGACGGTCCTGAACCAGGCGGGCTTCGAGGTGACCGCCCGATCCAACGGGTACGACGGGATCGAGGCCGTTCGCGCGGTGGTTCCGACCGTCGTGACGCTCGACGTCAACATGCCGGGCATCGACGGGTTCGAGACGGCGAAACGCATCCGTACGTTCTCCGACGCCTACATCGTCATGCTGACGGCGCTCGGCGAGGAGATCGACACCCTCCAGGGGCTCGAGGCGGGGGCTGACGACTACGTCACCAAGCCGTTCCGGCCGCGGGAGTTGCGGGCGCGCATCGAGGCGATGCTGCGGCGTCCGCGCGCGGCCGCCCCGGTGGCTCCGGCGACCTCGGACTTCGCCGGGAGGCCGCCTGCGGCACCCGCCTATACCGCGGTCTCCCCCGGCGCTGCGCCCGCGTCCACGCCCCCCGCTGCCGCCGGTGAGCGGCTCGAGCACCTGGGTCTCGTCGTCGATCTGGGGACGAGGGTCGCCATCGCGGACGGTCAGGAGATTCCGCTGACGCGGAGCGAGTTCGATCTGCTCGCCGCGCTCCTGCAGTCGGGCCGCCGCGTCCGCACCAAGGCCGATCTGGCGATCCTCCTCCGCAACGAGAGCTACGTGACGAGCAACTTCGTCTCCGATGCCGACAAGCGCGGAATCGAGGTCCACATGGGCAACCTGCGCAAGAAGATCGGCGAGAACTCGCTCACCCCGCGGTGGATCGAGACGGTCCGCGGCGTGGGCTATCGCATGACGGGCGTCGACGGCGCGATCTGACGCCGATTCACGGCGCTCAGGCCACGGCGCGCATTCCCGCGGTCGCGATCCGCAGTTCGTCGCAGACGGCGATGCCGATGCGCGCGAGCCGATCGGCGCCACGCGCCGGGACCGTCCCGAGCTGACGGGACTCCGAATAGAGCGACTTCGCCGCGGTGCTGAGACCGTCGGCGCCGATCATGGCGCTCGAGGTGGCCAGGCTCAGGAGCGCCGCGAGCGCATCGTCGATGACCGGACGATCGACCGCCACAGCGACGCGCGCCTGACGCTGTTCCCAGCCGCGGATGTAGTCGTCGATGAACCGCAGGCACGCGGACGCGTCGTCGGCGAGCTCGCGCGTCAGCCCGGAGATCCGGCTGACGTCGATGTGCTCGTAGCTCATGCGTCCGTCCTGGGTGTCGTGCGAGAGGCATCCTCCCTCTCGGTGTGCGGTAAGTCTCCTGGCCGAAAGGCCCGAAGGGATGAAGGTCATCCTCAGTTTCCGGTCAGATTTTGCTCAAGTCTCCTGCCGTTCGTTCTCACCCCACTGGGCGGCGGCGTCCGCCGCGGCGAGGGACGCGGCGTCGGCGGCGGCGGCGAGGAGGTCGGCATACCGGGCGCCACTGGTGCGGGTCGTCGCGATGCCGCAGAAGATCGACGCCCGGAAGCGGTCCTGGTCGTCGATCGGAGCCGCGAGGACCGACTCCCCGATCCGCGCCGCAATCGCCTCGACGGAGTCGTTCGTCGGCAGCTCGAGCAGGAGCGCGAAGCGGCGCGGTGAGAGATGTCCGACGAGCGAGGCGGTCGAGGTATGGGTGAGAGCGATCCGCCCGGTGGCCCGGATCGCGGCGTCGCCGGCCGCGCGCCCGAACGCGATGTTGATCGCCTGGAGGTCGGCGACTTCGACCAGCAGGAGTACGAGCGTCGTGCGTTCGCGGATAGAGCGCAGCAGCCAGGTCTCGCCGAGTTCCCGGAACGCGGAGGCGCTCAGGATTCCGTCCAGGCGGAATCGGGTTCCGACCTCGGCGTCGTCCTCCCCGAGCTTGGAGAAGCGGTCGCTCTGCACCGAGGCCAACATGAGCGTGCCGATCACAGCGAAGCAGATCTCCACGAGCGTCGAGACGGCGGTGCCGAAGTAGTTCTCGAAGATGTCGCTCCCCGGCTGTGCGGTCACGAACGCGACCGCACGA
>NZ_JBIIAW010000150.1:0-5338 GCF_044239695.1 Pseudolysinimonas sp.
CGATCGGGGTGTCCGACCCCATCGCACCGAGCGGCTCGGCGCCGTTGACCGCCATCGGGGTGAGGAGAATGCGCACCTCCTCCTCGGTGTAGCCGAAGGTGCGCTGGCGCCGCACGACGGAGGCCGGGGTGTGCGAGATGTGCTCCCGCTCCGGAAGGTCCTTGAGCTCGATGCGCCCGGCGTCGAGCCACTCCTGCCACGGCTCCGCCGCCGCGAGCTCGGCCTTGATCTCGTCGTCCTCGACGATGCGCCCGGCGACGGTGTCGACGAGGAACATCTTGCCGGGGCGCAGGCGACCCTTGCGCACGATGCGGTCCGGCGGGAAGTCGAGCACGCCGATCTCGCTCGCGAGCACGACGAGCCCGTCGTCGGTGACGAGGAAGCGCCCGGGACGCAGACCGTTGCGGTCGAGCGTCGCTCCGACGAAGTCGCCGTCGGTGAAGACCAGGGCGGCAGGGCCGTCCCACGGCTCCATGAGCATCGAGTGGAACTCGTAGAACGAGCGCCGCGTGGGATCGATGTCGGTCTGGTTCTCCCAGGCCTCCGGCACCATCATCATCATCGCGTGCGGCAACGACCGACCACCGAGGTTGAGCAGCTCGACGACCTCGTCGAACGAGGCCGAGTCGGATGCTCCGGGGCTGACGATCGGGAAGAGCGGCGTCAGGTCGCCGAGCGCCTCACTCGCCAACTGCGACTGCCGGGCGCGCATCCAGTTGCGGTTGCCTTCGACGGTGTTGATCTCGCCGTTGTGCGCGATCATCCGGAACGGCTGCGCGAGCGGCCACGACGGGAAGGTGTTGGTCGAGTAGCGCGAGTGCACGAGGGCGAGCTTGGAGACGAACCGCTCGTCGGAAAGGTCGGGGTAGAACGGCTCCAGCTGGAGCGTCGTCACCATGCCCTTGTAGACGAGGGTGCGCGCGGAGAGCGACGGGAAGTAGGCACCCAGCTCCCGTTCGGCGCGCTTGCGCAGCCGGAACGTCAGCCGGTCGAGCAGGATGCCCGCGGCGTCGCCGCTCGCCGCCTCGACGAAGAGCTGCTCGAAGACCGGTGCCGCCTCGCGCGCGAGGGTTCCCAGATGCGCCGGGTCGGTGGGCACGTCGCGCCAGCCGAGCACCCGTAGCGACTCCTCCGCGGCGATCACCTCGATCGCCGCCTTCTGCGCGTCGCGCTCGGACTTGTCGGTCGGGAGGAACGCCATGCCGACCGCGTAGCGTCCGACGGGGGGCAGCGCGAATCCGGCGACCGCACGCAGGAAGGCATCCGGGATCTGGGTGATGATGCCGGCGCCGTCGCCGGTGCCCGCATCCGAGCCGATCGCACCGCGGTGCTCGAGGTGGCGCAGCGCGTCGAGCGCCTGCGTCACGATGTCGTGCCCGGCGGTGCCGCGCAGGGTCGCCACCATCGCGAGCCCGCAGGCGTCCTTCTCGAACCGAGGGTTGTAGAGCCCCTGCGCCGCCGGGACCGAGCTGAACCGTCCGAATGCGTTCTGTGTAGTCATGGAGGCCGTCCTCACGATGGTGCTGAGTGGGACGTCGCTGGCCCAACGGATGCTGTGGTGGCGTCCCGGACCGCGAGGGTGCGCGGAGGCGGGACTATTTTCGGGAAGCTCCGCTTGTGGCAGGCGCCGGAGTCGAGGATGCGGCGCCATCGCCGGTCTCTTCGTCCGAGTAGATCGCTTCGGAGTCTACCGCAGAGTGCGGATCCCACTCCTTGCCGGGCCGGTAGACACTCGCCTCGATGCCCGGGTGCCTCTTCGTCTGGATGGCGATGATGAGGATGCCCGCGAGGATGAACGCCAGCGCCCCCCACACGTTGGAGCGGATGCCGAACAGGGTCTCACTCGGGTCGAGTCGGATGGACTCGAACCAGACGCGACCGAGGCCGTACCAGATCGCGTAGAGACCCACCATCTTGCCCCAGTACCAGGAGTCCCGGCGCACGAACGTCGGCCAGAACGGCAGGAATGACCCGAATCCGGACCGGACTTTGCCGAGCGAGACCCGATTCTCGATGAGCATGAGGACCACGAAGCCGGCGACGAGCCAGATGATCTCGTAGAGGAAGGTCGGGTGGAAGAGCGCGTCCTCGGGGATGCCCACGGGGATCGCCGAGTTCGGGCGGTCGATCTCGAGGCCCCACGGGAGGTCGGTCGGCAGGCCGAACAACTCCTGGTTGAAGTAGTTGCCGAGCCGGCCGAAGGCCTGGGCCAGCAGCAGCGTCGGCGCCATCGCATCGACGGCGGCGGTGAACGTGAGTCCCGCGATGCGGCAGGCGATGGAGACGCCGACAGCTCCGAAGAGCACCGCGCCGAAGATCGCCACTCCGCCGGCCCAGACCGCCCAGACGCTGGAGCCGTTCGCCAGGTTGTTGAAGTCGAGCGCGAAGCCGAGCTTCCCGTCGCCGAAGTAGTCGTCGGGGTGGGTCGCGACGTGCCAGGCACGCGACCCGATGATGCCGAAGACGACCGCCCAGATCGAGAGGTCGATGACGATCCACGGTTCGGCCCCGCGCGCCGTCAGCCGGTAGTTGGACACGACGATCGCGACGGTGATGCCGAGCAGGATCGCGAGCGCGTAGACGTGGATCACCAGCTGCTCGGGAATGATCGGGAGGAGATCGTGCAGGAAGCCCAGCGGGATCTCGAACGACGACCAGTCGGATGGCGGGCTGGGGAGGCTCGACGGGATCACCGGCTGAGTCTACTTCCTTCTAGGAGCCGAGCCTTGCCGCGTCGATGCCGGACGCGAGCTCCGCGGCTTTCGCGGCGACCCCCGCGACTCCCCCCTCGGCCAGCGCCGTCACGAGCGCCGCCCCGACGATCGCGCCGTCGGCGTAGCCGAGCACCTCGGCGACCTGCTCCCCCGACGAGATGCCGATGCCGACGCAGACGTTCTCCGCTCCCGCGTCCCGCAGGCGCCCGACGAGCGTGCGGGCTGCGGCATCCACCGTGGCGCGGGCGCCGGTGATGCCCATCGTCGAGACCGCGTAGACGAACCCGCGGCTCGTCGCGACCGTCGTCGCCAGGCGCTCGTCGGTCGAGGACGGCGCCGCGAGGAAGACGCGATCGAGTCCCGTGCGGTCACTCGTCGCGATCCAGTCCGCCGCCGAGTCCGGCGTGATGTCGGGGGTGATGAGACCCGCCCCGCCGGCATCGACGAGTGCGTCCGCGAAGGCGTCGAGGCCGTACTGCACGACGGGGTTCCAGTAGGTCATCACGAGAACCGGGATGTCGACGCGGGCGCGGACCGCCTCGACCGCGGTGAAGACGTCGCGGGTGCGGAACCCGTTCCGCAATGCCGTCTCGGTCGCCTTCTGGATCGCGAGGCCGTCCATCACCGGGTCGCTGTACGGAAGGCCCAGCTCCAGAGCGCCGACGCCGTTCTCGGCGAGGGCGATCGCGGCGTCGATGCTCGTGCCGAGGTCGGGAAAGCCGACCGGGAGGTAGCCGACCAGCGTGCCGCGTCCGTCGTCGCGGTTCTCGGCGATGCGCGTGCCGACCGACAGGGTGGGGACCGTCACGACTGCTTGGCTCCTTCGTCGAACAGACCGAACCATTCCCCCGCCGTCGCGACGTCCTTGTCGCCGCGGCCGGAGAGGTTGATGAGGATGGTCGCGTCCGGTCCGAGCTCGCGGCCCAGACGCAGCGCTCCGGCGAGGGCGTGCGCGGACTCGATGGCCGGGATGATCCCCTCGGTCATCGAGAGCAGGCGGAGCGCATCCATCGCCTCGGTGTCGGTCGCCGGCAAGTAGGTCGCCCGACCGAGATCGTTGAGCGCGGCGTGCTCGGGCCCGACACCCGGGTAGTCGAGTCCGGCCGAGATCGAGTGCGATTCGATCGTCTGCCCGTCTTCGTTCTGCAGAACGTAGGAGCGCGAGCCGTGCAGCACCCCGGGGCGCCCGCGCTCGATCGTCGCGGCATGCTTCTCGGTGTCGACGCCGTCGCCCGCCGCCTCGATCCCGATCAACTTCACGTCGGCGTCATCGAGGAAGGCGTGGAAGATGCCGATCGCATTGGACCCGCCGCCGACGCAGGCCATCACGACGTCCGGCAGCTTGCCGGTGAGGTCGAGCACCTGTTGCCGGGCCTCCTCGCCGATGATCTTCTGGAAGTCGCGCACCATCGCCGGAAACGGATGCGGACCCGCCGCCGTGCCGAAGATGTAGTTGGTCGTCTCGACACTCGTGACCCACTCGCGGTAGGCCTCGTTGATCGCATCCTTGAGGGTGCGGCTGCCGGTGGTCACCGGGACGACCTCGGCGCCGAGCAGGCGCATCCGCGCGACGTTGAGCGCCTGACGCTGCGTGTCGACCTCGCCCATGAAGACGGTGCACTCCAGACCGAAGAGCGCGGCGGCGGTGGCGGTGGCGACGCCATGCTGTCCGGCTCCGGTCTCGGCGATGACGCGCTTCTTGCCGAGGCGCTTGGTGAGCAAGGCCTGGCCGAGCACGTTGTTGATCTTGTGCGAGCCGGTGTGGTTCAGATCCTCGCGCTTGAGAATGATGCGTGCGCCGCCGGCGTGCTCCGCGAATCGCGGCACCTCCGTGATGATCGACGGGCGCCCCGTGTAGGTGCGGTGCAGCTCGGCGAGCTCCGCGTGGAACTCGGGATCGGCCTTCATCTGTTCGTACGCGGCGGCGAGCTCGTCGATCGCCTTGATGAGCGACTCCGGCATGAAGCGCCCACCGTACGCGTCGAAGAACGGTCCCGGACGGTCTTTCAGACTGACGTTCACTTGCCTGCCTCCAGGAAGGATTCGAGGGTCGCGACGGGGTCGTCGCCGGTGACGAGGGCCTCGCCGATGAGAACGACGTCGGCGCCGGCCGCCCGGTAGTGGGCGACGTCGGCGGGTTCCTTGACGGCCGACTCGGCCACCCGGATCACGCCCGACGGGATGCGGTCGGCCAGCGTCCCGAACAGGTCGCGGTCGAGTTCGAAGGTCGACAGGTCGCGGGCGTTGACGCCGACGACCTGCGCCCCGACGTCGAGCGCCCGCTCGACCTCGTCCGCCGAGTGCGCTTCGACGAGCGGCGTCATGCCGAGTTCGAGGATGAGAGCGTGCAGCTCGGTGAGCACCGGCTGGGTCAGGGCCGCCACGATCAGCAGCACGAGATCGGCGTCCGCGGCGCGCGCCTCGAAGACCTGGTACGGCTCGGCGATGAAGTCCTTGCGCAGAACGGGGACATCGACCGCCGCGCGGACGTCGGCGAGGTCCGCGAGCGAGCCGCCGAATCGCCGACTCTCGGTGAGAACGCTGATCGCACTCGCTCCGCCGGTCTGATACGAGACGGCGAGAGCGGCCGGGTCGGCGATCTCGGCGAGGGTTCCGCGCGAGGG
>NZ_JBIIAW010000059.1:0-19669 GCF_044239695.1 Pseudolysinimonas sp.
AGGTGCTCAAGCCCCAGGAGGTCTTCGACCTCGGGATGGCGGATGCGATCTTCGGCCCCGCGACCTTCCTCGAGGACTCGCTGAAGTGGGCGGACGGCGTCCTCACCGGGACGATCAAGGTCAAGCGCAAGAACGAGCCCGGCAAGATCGAGCGCGCGGTCAAGTGGGACGTCGCGATCGGCATCGCCGACAAGATGCTCGCCTCGCGCATCGGCCGGGTCGCGAAGAGCCCCTACCGGGCGCTCGAGCTGCTCAAGGCCGCGAAGAACACCGACAAGAAGACGGGCTTCGCCGCCGAAGACGAGGCGCTCGCCGACCTCATCTCGGGCGACCAGTTCCGTGCCTCGATCTACGCCTTCAACCTCGTGCAGAAGCGCGCCAAGAAGCCCGCCGGGGCTCCCGACAAGGCGCTCGCCCAGAAGGTCACGAAGGTCGGGGTCATCGGCGCCGGGCTGATGGCCACCCAGTTCGCGCTGCTCTTCGTGCGCCGCCTCCAGGTGCCCGTCGTCATCACCGACCTCGACCAGGCGCGCGTCGACAAGGGCGTCGCGACCATCCACGGCGAGATCGACGCGCTGCTCGGCAAGAAGCGCATCAGCGCCGACGAGGCGAACCGGCTCAAGGCCCTCGTCACCGGCACGACCGACAAGGCCGACTTCGCCGACTGCGACTGGGTCATCGAGGCGGTCTTCGAGGAGCTCGGCGTCAAGCAGCAGGTGTTCGCCGACGTCGAGCAGTACATCTCCCCCGAGGCGATCCTCGCGACGAACACCTCGTCGCTCTCGGTCGAGCAGATCGGCGCGAAGCTCAAGAACCCCGAGCGGGTCGTCGGCTTCCACTTCTTCAACCCGGTCGCGGTGATGCCGCTGATCGAGGTCGTGAAGACGCCGAAGACGACCGACGCCGCGCTCAGCACCGCGATGGTGACGGCCGCGAAGCTGCGCAAGAACGCCGTGATCACCGCCGACACCCCCGGGTTCGTCGTCAACCGCATCCTCGCCAAGCTGCTCGGTGAGGCGATGCACGCGGTCGAACTCGGCACCTCCTTCGACGCCGTCGTGGATGCCGTCAAGCCGTTCGGTCTGCCGATGGATCCGTTCGACCTGCTCGAGCTCGTCGGCCTCAAGGTCGGCGCGCACGTGCTCGACACGCACCACACCGCCTTCCCCGAGCGGTTCTTCGAGAGCCCGGCCCTGCACGAGCTCGCCGAGTACGGCCAGCTGTTCGAGAAGGACGGCAAGGGCAAGAAGAAGGGCATCGACCCGAAGGTCCTGAAGATCGTCGAGAAGCACCGGATCGCCGACGGGAAGCCGTACACGGCCGAGGAGCTGCGCACTCGGATCGAGGACGGCCTCGCCGACGAGATCCACCGGATGCTCGAGGACCAGGTGGTCGAGGCGGCCGAAGACATCGACCTCTGCCTCATCCTGGGCGCCGGTTGGCCGTTCCAGATGGGCGGAGCGACACCGTACCTCGACCGGGTCGGGGCGAGCGAGCGGGTCTTCGGCGGTACCTTCCACGACCCGCGGATCGTCGGCGTCGCCTAAAGCGGCCCCGCGGGAGCGACGGCCGGGTCAGTGCCCGGCGGGAACCGGCGCCGCCGCGTCGGCGGGCTTGCGCACGAGGAACGACACCGCGATGAGCGGAAGGGTCGTGAAGGCCCCCGCCAGGAACGCCAGGTGCACGCCGGCGACGATCTGCTCCGCGGAGGCGGTGGTGACGTCGGTCTCGCCCGCCGCCGCCATCCCGACCGCGAGGAGCGCGACGAAGATCGCCGTGCCGGCCGCGCCCGCGACCTGCTGGAGCGTCGAGACGAGCGCCGAGCCGTGCGAGTACAGGTGCGGCGCGAGCGACCCGAGTCCGCTGGAGAACAACGGCGTGAAGAGCAACCCGAGGCTGAGACCGAGGGTGATGTTGGCCACCAGGATGAACCAGATCGGCGTCGCGACCCCGAGTCCGAGAGCGAACATCCACAGCGCCGCGCTCAGCAGGATCGCGCCGGGGATGACGAGCGGTCGGGGACCGACACGGTCGTAGACGCGGCCGATGAACGGCCCGAGCAGTCCGGACAGCAACGGGCCCGGGAGCAGCAGGAGTCCGATCGTCGTGGTCTCGAGGTTCAGCGCGTACTGGAGGTAGATCGGCAGCAGGATCACCATGCCGAACAGCGACAGCATGCCGATCGCCAGCATGATGACCGCGACCGTGAAGGTGCGCGACTGGAACGTGCGCAGGTCGAGGAAGGCGGCGTCGCGACGCTGCAGGGCGAACTGCCGGAAGGCGAAGAGCGCCAGGAACACCAGACCGATCGCGAGCGGCACGACCGGGCTGATCGCCGCCCCGCCTTCGGCGGCCGCGCCGATGCTGGAGAGGCCGTAGACGAAGCCGCTGAAGCCGATCGCGGAGAGGATCACCGAGAGCACGTCGAGCGGAACGCGACGGGTCTCGGAGACGTTGGGCACGCGGACGATGCCGATGATCAGCATCGCGACGGCGATGGGCAGCATGACCCAGAACAGCCCGCGCCACTGGTCGTCGAAGACCTGCAGCAGCACCCCGGCGATCGCGGGACCCACGGCCGGCGCCACCGACATGACGATGGAGATGCGCCCCATGATGCGCCCGCGCATGTGCATCGGCACGATCGTGAGCACCGTCGTCATCATCAGCGGCATCATGATCGCCGTGCCGCTCGCCTGCACGACGCGCCCGGCGACGAGGATGCCGAACACCGGCGCGGTCGCGGCGATGAGCGTGCCGACGACGAAGAGGCTGAGGGCCAGGATGAAGGCCGACCGGGTGCTGATGCGCTGCAGCAGCCAGCCGGTGATCGGGATGACGACGGCGAGGGTGAGCGCGAAGGCGGTGGTGAGCCACTGGCCGCTCGCGGCGGTGATCCCGAGGTCGGCGATGATCGTCGGGATCGCGACGCTCATCGTGGTCTCGTTGAGGAAGACGACGAACACGGCGGCGAGCAGCAGGACGAGGGCCTGCCGGGATCGCGGGTCGAGGCGCTCGGCGGGCATCGGCACCGGCGTGGAGGCGGTCGACGAGTTCGAGGGCGCAGTCGTATCGGTCAAGATTCCTCCAAGGATTGCGCCGGCGATCACCGGACTTTCACGCTAGCGCGCGGCACCGACATCACAGGCCGGGCGCGTTCCGCCGAGAGTGAACAAGTCTCGGCAGGGCGTGACTATTCCCGACGGAGGGAAGATTCCTCGGCGGCGGCCTCCTCGGGCAGCGGACGGGCCACCGGGATGCGCGTGCCCAGCACCTGGGCGACGATGTCGCGCGCGATCCGCTGGTCGGAGAGCCCGACCTCGTCGAGGATCTCCGCGCGTTCCCCGTGATCGAGGAATTCGTCGGGCAGCCCGAGCTCGTCGACCGCCGTGTCGACGCCGGCGGCGCGCAGCTCCTGCCGCACACGCGTGCCGATCCCGCCGACGCGGATGCCGTCCTCGATCGTGACGACGAGGCGGTAGTCGCGGGCCATCTCGATGATCGACCCGGGCACCGGGATGACCCAGCGCGGATCGACGACGGTCGCCCCGATCCCCTGCGCGGCGAGCCGCTCGGCCACCTGGAGGCCGAGCTTCGCCATCGGTCCGACCGTGACGACGAGCACGTCGCGATGCGCGGCCTCGCGGAGCACGTCGACGCCGTCCTCGGTGCGGCGCGTGGCCTCGAGTTCGGTGCCGACGCTGCCCTTCGAGTAGCGCACGACGGTCGGCGCGTCGTCGATCGCCACCGCTTCGCGCAGCTCCTCGCGCAGCCGGTTCGAGTCCCGCGGGGCCGCGATCCGGATGTGCGGGACGGCCTGGAGGATCGCGAGATCCCACATGCCGTGATGGCTCGGTCCGTCGGGTCCGGTCACGCCGGCCCGGTCGAGCACGAACGTCACGCCGGCGCGATGGAGCGCGACATCCATCAGGATCTGGTCGAACGCGCGGTTCACGAACGTCGCGTACAGAGCGACCACCGGATGCAGGCCGCCGAAGGCGAGGCCGGCGGCGCTCGTCACGGCGTGCTGCTCGGCGATGCCGACGTCGAAGACGCGCTCGGGGTACTTCTCGGCGAAGCGGTGGAGTCCCGTGGGTCGGAGCATCGCGGCGGTGATGCCGACGAGCCGCGGGTTCTGATCGGCCAGTTCGACGATCTCGTCGGCGAACACGCTCGTCCACGACGGCCGCGACGGCGCCTCGACCGGCTCACCGGTCTCGGGATCGATCTGCCCGACGGCGTGGAACTGGTCCGCGACGTCGGCCACGGCGGGACCGTAGCCGTGGCCCTTCTCGGTGATCACGTGCACGATCGCCGGGGCCTCGAGGGCCTTCGCCTGGCGGAGGGTCTCCTCGAGGGCGACGAGATCGTGCCCGTGCACGGGCCCGAGGTACTTGATGTCGAGGTTGGAGTAGAGCGCCTCGTTGTTCGTGAAACGCGAAAGGAAGCCGTGCACGGCGCCCCGGGTGCCGCGGTAGACGGCGCGTCCCACGCCGCCGAAGCGCCCGAAGACCTTCTCGCTCGTGCGGTGCAGGCTGCGGTAGGAGCGCCGCGTGCGCACGTCGTTGAGGAAGCGCGCCATCCCGCCGATCGTGGGCGCGTAGGACCGCCCGTTGTCGTTGACGACGATCACGAGCTTGCGGGAGTTGTCGTCGCTGATGTTGTTGAGCGCCTCCCAGGTCATGCCGCCGGTCAGCGCGCCGTCGCCGACCACTGCGACCACGTAGCGGTCGTCCTGGCCGGTCATCGCGAACGCTCGCGAGATCCCGTCGGCCCAGGACAGCGACGACGAGGCGTGCGACGACTCGACGATGTCGTGCTCGCTCTCCGAGCGCTGCGGGTAGCCGGCGAGGCCGCCCTTCATGCGAAGTCGGCTGAAGTCGTGCCGCCCGGTGAGCAGCTTGTGCACGTAGCTCTGGTGGCCGGTGTCGAAGACGACGGCGTCGCGCGGCGAGTCGAACACCCGGTGGATGGCCATCGTCAGCTCCACGACGCCGAGGTTCGGGCCCAGGTGTCCGCCGGTCTTGGAGACCTCGGTGACCAGGAAGCGGCGGATCTCATCCGACAGCTCGGCGAGCTGCTCCTTCGTGAGGGAATCGAGGTCGCGCGGACCCGTGATCGACGAGAGCAGACTCATACGGCGAGCCTAATCCTCGCGACCGGCGTCATCCTGAAGGTTGACGCCGGTCGCGACGATCCGCGCTACACGAGCGAGCGCAGCACGTACTGCAGGATGCCGCCGTTGCGGTAGTAGTCGGCCTCGCCGGGGGTGTCGATGCGCACGACGGCCTCGAACTGCACCGGCTGCTTGCCCGCCGCCGAGAACTCGCTCGGCGTCGCCGTCACCGTGACGGTCTTCGGCGTGACGCCCTCGTTGAGCTTCTCGAGACCCGCGATCGCGACGATCTCGGTGCCGTCGAGGCCGAGCGACTCCCAGCTCTCCCCCGCCGGGAACTGCAGCGGCACGACGCCCATCCCGATCAGGTTGGAGCGGTGGATGCGCTCGAAGCTCTCGGTGATGACCGCCTTGACGCCGAGGAGCGAGGTGCCCTTCGCCGCCCAGTCACGCGACGACCCCGAGCCGTACTCCTTGCCGCCGAAGATCACGAGGGGGACATCCTGGGCCTGGTAGTTCATGCACGCGTCGTAGATGAACGACTGCGGGCCGCCGGGCTGGGTGAAGTCGCGGGTGTAGGAGCCCTCGACGACCGCGCCGTCGTTGACCGCACTGACGATCGCGTTCTTCAGCCGGATGTTGGCGAAGGTGCCGCGGATCATCACCTCGTGGTTGCCGCGCCGCGAGCCGTAGGAGTTGAAGTCCTGGCGGTCGACGCCGTGCTCGGTGAGGTACTGCGCGGCGGGCGTGCCCGGCTTGATGTTGCCGGCCGGGCTGATGTGGTCGGTCGTCACGGAGTCGCCGAGCGTCGCCAGGACGCGGGCGCCGGTGATGTCGGCGACCGGGGTCAGCTCCATCGTCATGCCCTCGAAGTACGGGGGCTTGCGCACGTACGTCGAGTCCGGATCCCAGGCGAAGATCGGCCCGGTCGGGGTCGGCAGGCTCGTCCAGCGCTCGTCGCCGTCGAACACCGTGGCGTACTGCTTGATGAACTGCTCGCGGGAGATCGAGGAGTCGATCGTCTCCTGCACCTCTTCCGGCGACGGCCAGATGTCGCGGAGGAACACGTCGTTGCCGTCGGCATCCTTCCCGAGCGCGTCGATCTCGAAGTCGAAGTGCATCGAGCCGGCCAGGGCGTAGGCGACGACGAGCGGGGGGCTCGCGAGGTAGTTCATCTTCACGTCGGGGCTGATCCGGCCCTCGAAGTTGCGGTTGCCCGAGAGCACCGCGGTGACGGCGAGGTCGTGCGAGTTGACCGCCGCGGAGACCTCCTCGATCAGCGGACCCGAGTTGCCGATGCAGATCGTGCAGCCGTAGCCGACGGTGTAGAAGCCCACGGCTTCGAGCGACTTGTCGAGACCCGACTTCTCGTAGTAGTCGGTGACCACCTTCGAGCCCGGGCCGAGCGTGGTCTTCACCCACGGCTTGCTCTTCAGCCCCTTGTCGACGGCGTTGCGCGCGAGCAGCCCGGCGGCGATCATGACCGACGGGTTCGAGGTGTTCGTGCACGACGTGATCGCGGCGAGCGTGACCGCTCCGTGGTCGAGCAGGTAGGTCGCACCGTCGGGCGTCGTGACCTTGACCGGGTTCGAGGCGCCCGCGGGAGCACCCGAGGAGATGTGCACCTCACGGGTCTCTTCCTCCTCGTCGCCGGGGACCGGTCCGGGATCGGACGCCGGGAAGGAGTGCTTCCCCTCGAGGTCGACGATGTCGGTCGAGGTCGACGGATTCATGTAGCCGAGGATGTCCACCTCGAACTGCGACTTCGAATTCGACAGCAGGATGCGGTCCTGCGGACGCTTCGGGCCTGCGATCGACGGAACGACCGTCGCGAGGTCGAGCTCCATGTACTCGCTGAACGACGGCTCGACCGACGGGTCGTGCCACAGCTTCTGCAGCTTTGCGTAGGCCTCGACGAGCGCGACGTTCTGCTCGTCGCGACCGGTGAGGCGGAGGTACTCGAGCGTGACGTCGTCGATCGGGAAGATCGCCGCGGTCGAGCCGAACTCGGGGCTCATGTTGCCGATCGTGGCCCGGTTGGCGAGCGGCACCGAGGCGACGCCCTCCCCGTAGAATTCGACGAACTTGCCGACGACGCCGTGCTTGCGCAGCAGGTCGGTGATCGTGAGCACGACATCGGTCGCCGTCACTCCGGCGGGGATCTCGCCGGTGAGCTTGAAGCCCACGACGCGCGGGATGAGCATCGAGACCGGCTGACCGAGCATCGCAGCCTCGGCCTCGATCCCGCCGACGCCCCAGCCGAGCACGCCGAGGCCGTTGACCATCGTGGTGTGCGAGTCGGTGCCGACGCAGGTGTCGGGGTAGGCCCGCAGGACGCCGTCGACGGTTCGGTCGTAGACGACCTTCGCGAGGTGCTCGATGTTGACCTGGTGCACGATGCCGGTGCCGGGCGGGACGACCTTGAAATCCTGGAACGCGGTCTGACCCCAGCGGAGGAACTGGTAGCGCTCGCCGTTGCGCTGGTACTCGATCTCGACGTTGCGCTCGAGCGCGTTCTCGGTGCCGAAGAGGTCGGCGATGACCGAGTGGTCGATGACCATCTCCGCGGGCGACAACGGGTTGATCTTGTCGGGGTCGCCGCCGAGCGCGGTGACCGCCTCGCGCATCGTCGCGAGGTCGACGATGCAGGGCACGCCGGTGAAGTCCTGCATGACGACGCGGGCCGGCGTGAACTGGATCTCGGTGTCGGGGTCGGCTTCCGGCACCCACGCGCCGAGGGCTTCGATCTGGGCCTTCGTGACGTTGGCGCCGTCCTCCGTGCGGAGCAGGTTCTCGAGCAGCACCTTCAGGCTGAACGGGAGCTTGTCGTAGCCCGGGACCGCGTCGATGCGGAATACCTCGTAGTCGGTGGTGCCGACCGTGAGGGTGTCCTTGGAATTGAAGCTGTTCACCGTCGACACTGTCGTCTCCTCTTGCCCGTCACACCCATCCTCGCCGGGCGGCGCCGCCGCGACCAGCAAGGCAAGCCTAAGCCCGCCCCGATGAGATTTATCTTGATGTCAAGATAAATCTAGCACTGTCAGACGCCGTCGGCGGGCTGTTCCCGCGCCCGCCACGCCGTGCGCACGAGCAGCCAGGTCACCCAGAGCAACGCCGCGTAGAGCGGCACGCCCATCACCAACTTCGTCGCGGCCAGGGCCTCGGTGGCCTCCGCGAGGTAGAGCGGCAGCTGGACGGCCAGACGCAGGGCCGAGAGCGCCGCCCAGAGGATCGTCGCGATCGTCGCCACCCGCACCTTCGCGGGGTTCGCCCGCCAGTCGTCGTCGTTCAGCAGCAGGCTCACGATCAATCCCACGAACGGCCGACGCACGAGCAGGCTCACCACCATGACGAGCACGACACCGGCGTTGATGAAGAAACCGGGCACGAAGTTGTTGTTCGCGTCGTTCGTGATCAGCGCCAGACCCGCCGAGATGCCGACGCCGAAGGCCCCCGCGATCGCGGTGGTGACCGGCTGGCGCATCACGAGGCGCAGCACGATGAACACCAGCGCGACGGCGAGCGGCGCGAGCACCGAGGGCAGCAGCTCCTGGGTGATCGTGAACACGACGAGGAATCCCAGGCCCGGCAGGATCGACTCGACGAGTCCGCGCGCGCCGCCCATCGCGGCCAGAAGTGCGCCGGCCGTCGGGGTCTCCCCCGGAGGCACCTTGCCGAGGCTCGACTGACGAGCGGCGGCCGAAAGCGCGTCGCGGAACGACGGCTCGGGGTTCGACGGTCCGGGGTTCTCGCTCATGCTCAGACCGCCGTGGCCGGCCCGGTCGGCGTCGGCCCGGTCGGAGTCGGACCGGTCGGGCTCTGGCCGGCGACCGAGGCGGGCACGTGCAGCGGGATCAGGTCGCGCGGCGGCATCGGGGTCGTGCCGCGCACGACGACGATGCTGCGGAACAGTTCCTCGATCTTCGCCGCCGCTTCCGCGTTGCCGGCTCCTTCGCCGCTGATGACGCCGCGGAGGAACCACCGCGGACCGTCGACCCCGACGAAGCGGGCGATGCGCGAGCCCTGCCCGTTCGGAGCGGGGATCTCGGCGCGCAGTTCCGGGCCGAGCGGTCCGGTCGCCTCGACCGTACGACCGCCCTGCTTCTCGATCTGCTGCACGATCTGCTGGCGGATCTCATGCCACAGCCCGCTCGAGCGCGGGGCGGCGAACGGCTGGAGCTGGAGGGTCGATCCGGCGTAGTCGAGCGCCACCGCGACGACGCGCTTGTTGCCTTCCTCGACCTCGAGCCGCACGGCCAGGTCGGGGCGCGGCAGCAGCTTGATGCCGCCGAGATCGACGTAGGGCCGCACTGGGTTGGCCTCGGAGTCGTCGAACGGACCGGCCGTCGCGCGGTCGGCGGGGGCGGACTTGGGGTGTTCGGTGTCGCTCACTGGTCTCCCGTAGTCGGTGTGTCTCCGGCCGGCGCCCGATCCTCGGTCGGCGCCGCGGCGGCGCGGTAGCCGGTCGAGCCGAATCCGCCCTCGCCCCGCTCGCTGCCCGGAAGCCGCTCGACCTCGACGAAGCGCACGCTCGGCACCGGCATCACGATGAGCTGGGCGATCCGGTCGCCGGCGGCGATCGCGTACGACTCGCGCGCGTCGGTGTTGAGCAGCGTCACCCGGATCTCGCCGCGGTAGCCGGCATCCACCGTTCCAGGGGCGTTGACGATCGTCAGGCCGTGCTTCGCCGCGAGGCCGCTGCGCGGCACGACGAACCCGACGTACCCGTGCGGGAGGGCGATCTTCAGCCCGGTCGGCACGGTCGCGCGCTCCCCCGGCTCCAGCACGACGTCCGCCGTCGCGACGAGGTCGGCACCGGCGTCGCCCGGGTGGGCGTAGACCGGGAGGGTGCCGGTGTACAGCACCTCGATGAACTCGGTCACCTGACGAGGCTAGTCCATGCTCGAATAGACCCATGCGGTATCGCGAGCGACTGTGGCCGTCCTGGTGGGTCTTCCTGGCGACGGCCCTCGTCATCCCGGCGAGCCTGCTCGTCTTCCTCCCGATCTCGGAGTTCGCGGGCATCGTCAGCGCGATCGTGCTCTACGCCGCGATCATCGTCGTCCTGCTCGCCACGAGCCCTGTCCTCGAGGTCACCGACGGGATGCTGCGCGTCGGCCGGGCGCGGATCGAGCGCTCGTTCATCGGCGCGGTCACGGCGCACGAGAAGACGGAGGCGGTCGCCGAGCGCGGGACGCGCCTCGACGCTCGCGCCTACCTCGTGCTGCGCGGCTGGATCTCCGGGGTCGTCCGCATCGAACTGGACGATCCCGCCGACCCGACGCCGTACTGGCTCGTCTCGACGCGCCGCCCGCGGGAACTCGCGGACGTCCTCAACTCGGTGGTCGAGTAGCAGCCGGAGGCTGGTGGTCGAGTAGCAGCCGGAGGCTGCGTGTCGAGACCTACGCGGCGCACTCCACGCACACGGGGCCGAGCTTCGTGTCGTGGTCGAACTGCGACTGCAGCTTCACGAGGAAGCAGCTCACGCACGTGAACTCGTCCGCCTGGGGAGGCAGGACGACGACATCCAGATCGAGATCGGAGAGGTCAGCGCCGCCGAGCTCGAACCCGTCGGCGGAGGCGTCATCGACGTCGACAACTCCTGAGAGCTTGTCGGGAGTGCGCTCCTGCAGGGCCTGGATCGACTCGGTGTCGTCGTCGGTCTTGCGCGGTGCGTCGTAGTCGGTGGCCATGCCCATCCATCTCGTTGTTGCTGCCGTTGGTGCCCGTTCGGCGGCGTCAGCTTGCATGATCGCGAGGTGAATCGCAAACCAGCCGTCGTCGCTTCCCGGACAACTTCCGGCGCGCCCGGGATATTCCCGGAATCCCGGCGACCCCGTGTCATCCTGAGCCGCAAGGAGGGTCGCGATGGAAGAGCTGAAGGTCATCGGAGTGGAGAGCGGTTCGCTGCTCGTCGCCTCCGAGGAGGGCACCCGCTACCGCGTCGCGATCGACGACGTGCTGCAGTCGCGGCTGCGGCAGACGTCGCCCGATCCGGGGGCGGTGCGCAAACTGTCGCCCCGCGAGATCCAGGCGCACATCCGGGCCGGGATGTCGGCCGAGGACGTCGCCGCCATCACCGGGGTTCCGCTCGACTACGTGCAGCGCTTCGAAGGCCCCGTCCTCGCCGAACGCGAGTTCGTCATCGAGTCCGCTCTCGCGGTCCCCGTGCAACTGGCGTTGGAGACCGACCCGCTCGGCGGAGGCGTGACCTTCGGCACCGTCATCCGTCGCCGTCTCGCCGACGGCGGCGCGATCGGCGAACGCTGGGCGTCCTGGAAGGAGGAGGGCGGCGGCTGGGTCGTGAAGCTCACCTTCGTGGCGGAGACCGTCGAGCACGACGCCCGGTGGTCGTTCGATCCGAAGAAGTCCACCCTCGCTCCGCTCAACCAGGAAGCCATCGCGTTGTCCCAGCAGGGCGAGCAGCCCGCGAACCTCGTCCCGCGCTTGCGCGCCGTGCCGCTCGACGAGCAGACCGATTCCACCCGGTTCGACTCCGGCGCGTTCTCGGTGACGACCTCCCCCGACGAGACCGGACCGCTGCTGGAACCCGTCCCCTACGGACGGGTCGGCGACGTCGAGCCGCTTCCGGTGAAGAAGAATCAGACCGCAGATCTGCTCGAAGCGCTCCGCAAGCGCCGGGGCGAGCGCGATCCGATGGATCCCGACCCCGAGGAGTCGATCGCCGCGCACCCCTCCACGGGAACCGTGCGTCTCATCGACGTGCCGCTCGACGCGATGGACGACGACCGCCCGATCGACTCGATGCGCACGAAGCCCTCCGCCCGGGACAGCGGGTCGTTCGGCAAGCGCGGCAGCAAGGGTCGGCAGTCGATGCCGTCGTGGGACGAGATCGTCTTCGGCGCGCGCACCGACGACGACCTCTAGTTATCCCGGAACGCGCCACGGCTCAGCTGAAGGCGCCGAACCGCAGCAGCGGGACGGCCATCTCCTCCGGCGTGAGTGAGCCGTGCTGGCCGACCATGCCGCGCCCCCGATCGTTCTCGTCGAGGTAGTAGGCGACGCGTCGGCGGGCGGCGACGAGCACGTCGCCGATCCGCGGCAGCACGTCGTCGTCCACGTCGCCGAAGAAGCCCGCGGCGATCGCCTCGTCGCGGGTCGCGATCCACGCGCGGCCCCCCTCGGCCGCCTGCCACCGATCGCGCACGTCCTCGGCCACGGCACCGCGCTCGAGGTGGAGGGCGAGACAGCGCGGCTCCCCCGAGACGTGCCGCACCCCGTCGAGGAGCGCCGGGTCGACGATGAGATGCGCGTCCCGCGGGATGTCGAGGCCCCCGTGGTCGCCCGTGACCAGCAGGCCCACGTCCCGACCGAGGCGCGCGACCAACTCGCCGACGGCGGCGTCCACGTCCTCCAGCGCCGCGCTCCACGCGCCGGAGGCGATCCCGCTGGCGTGGGCGGCGACGTCGAGCTCGGGGGCGTAGACGTAGGTCAGAGAGCGCTCGGCGGCGGCGTGGATGCGGCGCACCTCGCCCAGCCGCGCCGCGAGCGACTCACCGGCGCGGTACTCGGCGCCGCGCAGGACCGCCGCGGTGAACCCCGAGTCGCGGTAGCGGCCCGGGCCGACCGCGAACGCCGGGATGCCGGCATCCCGTGCCTGCTCGAAGAGCGTCGGCACCCGTTGCCAGGTGCCCGGATCGAGATCGGGACCGAACCCGGTGAGGGAGTTGACGACGCGGTCGCCGCTCGAGTCGAAGCCGAGGTAGCCGATCAGCCCGTGCACGCCGGGCAGGACGCCGGTCGTCAGCGACGCGAGCGCCGACGCCGTCGTCGACGGGAACACCGTCTGGATCGTCGACGCCTTCGGGGCGGCGAGCAGTCGGCGCGCGTACCCGCGGTGCGCCGCCAGCGACACCGACCCGAGTCCGTCTACGAGCAGCACGACCGCGTGTCGCACGGACGGCAGACCGAGATCACCTCGCTCCCCGCGGACGGCGAAGAGCGCGTTCTTCAGAACGTCGGTGAGGCCGAACCGGTGTGCCCTCGCAGCGGGTAGCTGCGCCGCCGGTACCATGGCCCCGATCTTATGACTCCCCCACCTCCTCCTCCCGCGCCCGGCGGCTCCGCGACCGCGGGCGAACGCATTCTCGATGTCGACGTCTCCGCCGAGATGGAGGGGTCGTTCCTGGAGTACGCGTACTCCGTCATCTACTCGCGCGCCCTCCCCGACGCCCGCGACGGGCTGAAGCCCGTGCAGCGCCGCATCCTGTTCCAGATGTCGGAGATGGGCCTGCGCCCCGACCGCGGCCACGTGAAGAGCGCCCGCGTCGTGGGCGACGTCATGGGCCGGCTGCACCCGCACGGCGACACCGCGATCTACGACGCCCTCGTGCGCCTCGCCCAGGACTTCACGATGCGCGTGCCGCTCGTCGACGGGCACGGCAACTTCGGCTCCCTCGACGACGGCCCCGCCGCGGCGCGCTACACCGAAGCCCGGATGCGCGCGTCCGCCGTCGCCATGTGCGAAGGACTCGATGAGGATGTCGTCGACTTCGTCCCCAACTACGACAACCAGCTGACCCAGCCCGAGGTGCTGCCGGCGGCCTACCCCAACCTGCTCGTCAACGGCGCAGCCGGCATCGCGGTCGGCATGGCGACCAACATGGCGCCGCACAACCTCATCGAGGTGGCGGCGGCCGCCAAGCACCTCCTCGAGAACCCGGAAGCTTCGCTCGAGGAGCTGATGGCGTACGTGCCCGGCCCCGACCTGCCCACGGGGGGCACGATCGTCGGGCTCGACGGCATCCGGGATGCCTACGCCACCGGCCGCGGGTCGTTCAAGACGCGCGCCAAGGTGACCGTCGAACAGGTCGGACCGCGCAAGACCGCGCTCGTCGTGACCGAGCTGCCGTACCTCGTCGGGCCCGAGAAGGTCATCGAGAAGATCAAGGACGGGGTGCAGGCGAAGAAGATCACCGGCATCTCGGATGTCACCGACCTCACCGACCGCAAGAACGGCCTGCGCCTCGTCATCGGCCTGAAGACCGGGTTCAGCCCCGAGGGCGTGCTCGAACAGCTCTACCGGCTCACGCCGCTCGAAGACGGCTTCGGCATCAACAACGTGTGCCTCGTCGGCGGCCAACCGCAGACCCTCGGCCTGCGCGACCTCCTGCAGGTCTACCTCGACCACCGCATCCAGGTCGTCACCCGCCGCTCGCGCTACCGCCTGACCCGCCGTCAGGAGCGCCTGCACCTCGTGCTCGGCCTGCTCATCGCGATCCTCGACATCGACGAGGTCATCCAGGTCGTGCGCACCTCCGACGACGCCGCGGCGGCCCGCGTGCGGCTCATCGAGGTCTTCGATCTGTCGGTGCTGCAGGCCGATTACATCCTCGAGCTGCAGCTGCGCCGCCTGACCAGATTCTCGCGGATCGAACTGGAGACCGAGCGCGACAAGCTGCAGCGCGAGATCGCCGAACTCGAGGCCCTGCTCGGCGACCCCGCGCGGGTGCGGACGCAGGTGGGCACGGAACTGGATGAGGTCGCCGAGCGCTTCGGCACCCCGCGCCGCACGCTGCTCACCGAGGCGAAGGCGTCGATCGCCTCGACGCCGGCGCAGCGGCGTGCGGCGGCGGCCGGCGGTCCGGCGCTCGAGATCGCCGACGGACCGACCCTCGTCGTCCTGTCGACGACGGGACGCATGGTGCGGGTCGAGGGCGCGGAGATCACCGCTCGCAGTGCGCGTCGCGGACGGCACGACGCCATCCTCTCGACCGTGGAGTCGACGGTCCGCGGCGAACTCGGCGCGGTGACCTCACGCGGGCGTCTCGTGCGCTTCTCCCCCGTCGACCTGCCGTCGGTGCCGGGCAACTCGGTGCAGCTCGCCGCGGGCGCGCGCGTCGGCGACTACCTCGGACTGGCGGACAAGAAGGAGCGGGTGCTCGGGCTCGTCTCGCTCACCGCCGACGACCCGATCGCCCTCGCCACCGCCTCCGGCACCGTGAAGCGGGTCGCGGCGCCGTCCACCAATGGCGCCGGGTGGCCGTCGAAGCCCGACTTCGAGGTCATCGCTCTGAAGCCCGGCGACGAGGTCGTCGGTGTCGCGCAGGGCGGCGACGCGGAGGAGTTCGTGCTCGTCACGACCGATGCCCAACTGCTGCACTTCCCGGCGTCGGCGGTGCGACCGCAGGGCGTCGCGGCCGGCGGCATGGCGGGCATCAACGTCTCCTCCGGGGCGAAGGTGCTGTTCTTCGGCACGGTCGACCCCGGGGCGGAGATCGTCGTCGCGACCATCTCGACCCCCGCCGCGACTCTCGCCGGCGCCGACCCGGGCCGGGCGAAGGTGTCGGCGTTCTCCGAGTTCCCCGGCAAGGGGCGCGCCACGGGCGGCGTGCGCGCCCACACCTTCCTCAAGGGCGAGCTCTCCCTCGCGCTCGCCTGGGCCGGTCCGGCGCCCGCGCTGGCCGTAGGCCCCGACGGGTCGCTACGGAACCTCCCGGACGCGGGCGCCAAGCGCGACGCCTCCGGGACCCCGATGGATGCCGTCGTCGGCTCGATCGGACGCGCGCTCTAACGCGGCACGCCGAGCGCGGCCATCACGGCGAGGATCGCCCACCACAGCCCGAGTCCGGCGACCAGCCCGAGGGCCGTCTGCTTCGTGAGCTTCCAGACCAGCCAGGTGACGACCGCCGCGATCACCGCGGGAATCGTGTCGACGAGCGACACCTCACCGCGCGGCGCGAGGATGCCCGGGACGGCGATCGCGCCGAGCACGGCCGGACCGACGAGCGGCAGGTACTTCTCCACCCGCTTCGGGGGTCGCAGTTTCTTCGACACCAGGAACAGAGCGCGGGTCACGAAAGTGACGATGCCGCCGAGGACGATCGCGAGCAGCTCAAACACCTGCCGCCTCCGTCCTGCGCTCGGACAGGTTCAGCACGACGACCCCCGCGGCGACCCCGACGACGGCTCCGACCATCAGACCCATCCCGAGCGGGAGCGCGTGTGCCAGGAGAGCGACGATGCCGGCGACGGCCGCCGCGACGAGGCCTGCGCTGTTCTTGATGAGCGGCAGCGTGAGCAGCAGGAACGTCAGCGGAATGGCGAGTTCGAAGGGCACCCAGTCCGGGATGAACCCGCCGACGACGATGCCGATGGCGAGCAGCGACGTCCACCCCACGAGACAGGTGAGCCCGGCGGTGAAGTAGAAGGCGCGCTCCGCCCGCTCGATCCCCCCGCCGTCCGCGGTGTCGAACCGCGCGGCCGCGAGGGCGTAGACCGGGTCGGCGAGCAGGAAGGCCGCGCCCATCCGTTGGCCGAGCGACCAGTCGGCCAGATGCGGGGCGAGCGCGGCGCTGTAGAGCAAGTGCCGGGCGTTGATGACCGCGACGGTCAGCACGACGAGGGCGAGCGCCGCCCCGACGTGCAGCAGTTGCACGGCGGCGATCTGCGCGGCACCCGCGAAGATGATCGGCGAACTGAGGATGGACACGAGCGGATCGACGCTCGTCGCGCCCATCGCCGCGCCGGCCGCGATCCCGAACGGGATGTAGCTCGCGACGATGACCCCGGCCGCGCGGAGCCCGGCCCCGCGCGCCGCCCGAACCCGGTCGTCATCGGTCAACGGGACGTCGGGCGAACTCATCCGACCACTCTCCCACCGTGGCCCGGCGGGCGGCGCGGGCCGATCGGAGGCGGGTGGCCCGCGCCGTCGACCGGCGCCGTCAACCGGCGTCGACGGGTGACGGCTCGGTGAGGTGCGGCACGAACGCCGCCCACGCCTCGCGGCGCTCGCGATTCGGGTCCTCCTCGATGCGGTCCTCGGCGTCGATGATGAGCGTGCGGCGGCGCTCGTCGTCGTACCGGGGCCAGCCGGCATCCACCGTGCCGTTCTCGGCGAACCGCAGCCAGTTCATCCGCATCCGGCGCGCGGTGCGGTCGAAGTCGCGCACACCGCCGAGCGCGCCCATCGCGCGGGCGTACGGGGTGCGCACGAGATCGAAGATCGCGAACAGCTCGATGCCGTGAGTCGCGTCGAGGCCGATCAGCCGCGCGAGCCGAGGGGCGAGGTCGAAGCGGTAGACGTAGGTCGGCGCGTGGCGGGAGTGCCGCTCGGCGACGCGCACCGACGGGTACCAGAACGTGTAGTCGCCCGCGAAGTCGGCGGCGGCGCGAGGCCGCGACAGGCCCGGGTAGAGCCGCGCGAGACGCTGCGCGGCCGCGCGCGGGGTGCGGGCCAGGATCGCCCGGATGCGGGCCGGGGTCGAGGCGAGGATGTCGATGCGCCCGCGGAAGAACGAACCCTCGCGGTCATTGGTGCCGATGATCAGCGGGATCGCGTGGGCGCTGCCGTCGGCGAACGCCTCGACCGGCGCTTTCGGCAGGAAGTCGCCGTCGATCACCGGGCAGAGGGCGATCGTGCCGGGCACCCGGTCCGGGGTCTCCCGCACCATCCGGGAGGTCGCGGCGACCAGCTGCTGCGGCGTCGCGGCGTCGAGAATCGCGGCGACCTCGGCCGGGTCGGGTTCGGCGACGAGCGGCCGGTTGGTCACGGCTCCGAGCAACTCCAGGTAGTCGCGCGCCCACACCGCCGTCAGCTCCGGCGGGTAGACCGCTTCGGGCGGCGAGCTCTCGGCGATCGCACGGGCGAACAGCCCGGCCGCAGACGGCACGGTCATCAGCGTCGTGACGGCGTTGGCGCCCGCCGACTCCCCGAAGAGGGTCACATTGTCGGGGTCTCCCCCGAACGCGGCGATGTTCTCCCGCACCCAGCGCAGCGCCGCCACCATGTCACGCAGGCCGAGGTTCGAGTCGAACGGCCGGTCCGGCGTCGCGTAGCGGGTGAAGTCGAGGAACCCGAGAGCTCCGAGCCGGTAGTTGAGGTTGACGAAGACGACGCCGCCGTCGTGGACGAGCCCCTCGCCCTGCGTCGGCATCTCGCGCGACGAACCGACGGCGTAGGCGCCGCCGTGCAGGTAGACCATGACGGGGCGCAGTCGATCGGAGTCCGTCGACGGGGCGATGACGTTGAGGGTGAGGCAATCCTCCGACTGCGGGTCGCCCTTCCCGGTCGCGACCGTGAGGCTGCGCCGGTCCTGCGGCGCGATCGGTCCGAAGGCTCCCGCATCCCGCACCCCGGTCCACGGCTCGACCGGCTGCGGTGCGCGGAGGCGCAGCTGTCCGACGGGCGCGGCGGCATACGGGATGCCGCGCCAGAACCGCAACCCCCGGGTCGCGATCCCCTGAACCCGACCGCCCGTCACATTCACGAGGAGTCCAGAAGTCATCACCGCAGACTATGACCGTCTGCTGAACGCCAGCCGGATGCCGGCTGAACGCGAGTCAGTCGATGACCGACAGGGGTGAGTCGTAGATCAGCACGCGTCGGCCGTCCGCGCAGGTCACCTCCTCGTCAGGGGCGCCGAAGCGCGCGAGGATGACATCACCGTCGAGCGCACGCTCGTCGCCCCGCTCGTTCACGTACAGGAAGGTCGCGCGCTCGAGCCGCGCGTAGGCCCGGTTGGTGAGCCAGAGGTTGGGAGCCAGCTCCGCCGTCACCGGGATGAGCCGGACCCCCGTCGCCGAGGTCAGCCCGACCCGCCGCGCGTCGGAGAAGGTCGCGAATCCGACCTCGCCGGGCACGGCGCGGTCGAGGCACTGCGTCTCGGCGTTCCGGTACCCGACGTACCTCCCCGCGTCGGCGAGGTTCGCCACGCCGCCCGACAGCACACCGATGGCGACGAGCGCCGCACCCGCCGCGATCACGACGGGCTCCAGGGCGCGCCGCGGGAGCGCGAACAGCACGAGCACGAACGGCAGCACGAGCACCGGCCAGAAATAGTAGTAATGCGTGATCAGGGCGAACGCCGTCGCCGCCAGGCCGCCGAGCGGCACGAGCCCGAGGAACACCGTCACGGAGGCGCGGCGGAGGTCGGTGCCCTCGCGCCGCCGCGCCCCCCTCCGCGGCACGACCGAGACCGCCGCGACGACCGCGGCGAGGAGGCAACCGACGGCGAGCAGCGCACCCAGCGGCAGGATCACCCGGGCGGCCGGATCGATCAGCTGGAACGACCAGTACGGCCAGAGCGCGTCCACCCGCGACCGGAACACCTCGAGGTCCATGTAGGTGAGCAGCCCCGTGCCCTGGAGCGGCGTGAACGCGATCCGGGCGAGCACCGCGCCCGCGGCGATCGCCGTCACGAGCAGCGCGGGCCGGCCGAGCCCTGCGCGCCCCGCCCGGGTCAGGTGGGCGATCGCGCACGCGAGGAGCCCGGGGGCGGCGAAGACGACGGTCAGCGGATTGGATGCGATCGCCAGGGCGAGAGCGAGCACGAGCACGATGCGCGTCGCCCGCGTACGCACGAGCAACGGCAGCGGCGCCGCGAGCAGCGCCAGATACATCCCGACGTAGTACGTCGGCGCCAGGTGGAACGACAGCACCCACGTCGTGCCGACCAGCGGGAGCAAAATCAGCGGCGCGACCCCTGCGCTCGCTCGCAGCACGATCGCGCCGGCGCCCGCCGACGGCCAGAGCAGCCGGGCGAGCACCGCGAGCAGCAGGAAGAACGCCACCTGGTTCAGCACCGCGACGAC
>NZ_JBIIAW010000068.1:0-17277 GCF_044239695.1 Pseudolysinimonas sp.
GCGGCACGGCGACGACCAACCCGAAGTACTGCTCACTGAGTTGCGCCGCCACGGTCAACAACCGGGGAGTTCGACGTCACGGCACCGCTCCGGGGGAGTGTCGTCAATGTCGAAAACCACTTACCAATTCCGCGAGCGAGTACTGCTCAGGCGCGTGCCATCACGAGGTACTCGCCGAGCGTCACATCAAGCGGTGGCTGGTCACCGGCAATCCGGGCGCGCACACCCTGAAGCGGGCGATCCGGGACTGGATCATGATGCAGCAGAACGGCGTGTGCGCGATCTGCGGTCGGGAGCCGACCTGGAATGGTGCGACGCTGGTGTTCGTGCTCGACCACATCGACGGCGACAACGGGCGTCACTTCCGGCGTGAGCGCTACCGCGCCGGGCTGTCCGACTGATGGCGCTCCCCGGTCCGCCGGAGGTCACCCCCGCCCGTCTCGCGGCGGCTCTCGTCGCGGCGTTCGGCACCGGCATCCTCGTCGCCCTGCAGACGCGCATCAACGGCGAGCTCGGCCAGCGGCTGGGTGACGGGTTCCTCGCGGCCTTCCTCTCGTTCGGATCGGGACTCGTCATCCTCCTGCTCGCGACCGCCGTGTGGCGTCCCGGTCGCCGCGGCATCGGACGCGTCGTCGTCGCGCTGCGGGAGCGCACCATCCCGTGGTGGCTCGTGTTCGGGGGCGTCGGTGGGGCGCTCTTCGTGCTCGGTCAGGGGCTGACGGTCGGCATGCTCGGAGTCGCGATGTACACGATCGCCGTCGTCTGCGGTCAGACGCTGAGCTCGCTCCTGCTCGATCACCGCGGGCTCGCACTCATGCCCGCGACCCCGGCCACGCCGCAGCGCATCGTCGGCACGCTGCTCGCGATCGTCGCGGTCGGGATCGCGCTGTCCGACCGGATCCGTCCCGACATCCCGATCTGGGCTCTCGTCATCCCGCTCGTCGCCGGCCTCTTCGTGGGATGGCAGCAGGCGGTCAACGGGCAGGTCAGGCAGGTCTCCGGCTCGGCGTTCACCGCGACGTTCGGCAACTTCCTCGTCGGCGCCGTCGTGCTCGGGCTCGCGCTGCTCGTGCACATCGCGGTCGTCGGCTGGAACCCGACGTTCCCGGGGGAGTGGTGGCTCTACCTCGGCGGGCTCAACGGGTGCGTCTTCATCGCGGCGCAGGCGGCCATCGTGCGCACGACGGGCGTGCTGCTCATGGGTCTCGCGCTGCTCGCCGGGCAGTTGATGGCATCCGTCGTCTTCGATCTGCTCGTGCCGGTGTCGGGCACCGGCCTGCATGTGGTGACGCTGATCGGCACGGCGCTCGTGCTCGTCGCCGTCGTGATCGCGGCCCTGCCGGGCCGGCGCGGGGTCACAGCGAGCTGAGGAAGTCCTTCGCCTTCACGGGCTTGCGCCGCCCGCTCTTCGTCTTCGCCTTGCCGCCGATGTAGAGCCAGCCGAGCAGCTTCTCGTCGGGCTCGAGCTTGTGCATCCGGTGCACGGCCTTCGACCGGGTGTACAGCCCGGTGCGCCAGATGACGCCCCAGCCAGCCTCGTCGAGCACGAGGCTGAGGGCGTGCGCGACGCCCGAGGCGACGCTCTCCTGCTCCCACTCGGGCACCTTGTGGCTCTTCTTCGGCGAGACGACGATCGCGAGCAACAGGGGAGCGCGCAGCGGCTTCTGCGCCATCTTCTCCGCGGCTCCGCCTTCGAGTCCCGCCGCCTCGGCGATCGCGAAGCCGAGCCGCTTCCGGGCCTCGCCGCGGAGCGCGATCACCCGCCAGGGGCGCAGCGAGCCATGGTCGGCGACGGATGCCGCGGCTTCGATGAGCGGCAGCAGCTCGCGCTTCGTGGGCGCATCGCCGGTCACCGAGGGCTGCGAGCGGCGACGCCGCATCCCGTCGGCGATGGGTCCGGACGTCACGACGATGCCTGCTTCACGACGGTGCCTGCTTCACGACGGTGCCTGCTTCACGGCTCGGCGTGGAACCCGAGCGACAGCGAGTTCATGCAGTAGCGCAGGCCGGTCGGGGTCCCGAAGCCGTCGTCGAACACGTGCCCGAGGTGCGACCCGCAGTTCGCGCAGCGCACCTCGGTGCGCACGACGCCGAGCGAGGTGTCCTCGAGGAGCTGCACGGCATCCGGGTTGACCGAGTCGTAGAACGACGGCCAGCCGCAGCCGGAGTCGAACTTCGTGCCGCTCTTGAACAGTTCGGCGTCGCAGGCGGCGCAGGTGTAGAGGCCGGAGCGGCTCTCGTCGAGCAGTTCGCCCGTCCACGCCCGCTCGGTGCCGGCCTCACGCAGCACCTTGTACTGCTCGGGGGTGAGCTCCGCGCGCCACTGCTCGTCGGTCTTCTCGACGGAATAGCCCTGGTCGGTGGTGTCCATGTCGTGTCCTCGCGCTCGGTGCGGCCGACCCCGTCGACCGCGTCCTATTCAACCGGAGGTGGAGGCGATTCCCACGCCGATGAAGGTTAGGTAAGGCTGTCCTTTGACAAGTCTAGGAATGTTGCCTACCTTCGAAGTTAGCCCAGCCTTAGCTAACTTCGCTGGCATCCCCTCCCCTTCTCTCCCCGAGGAAGAACTCGATGAACTCCGTCGCGTCACGCCCCCTGCTCCGTCCGCTCGCCATTCTGCTGAGCCTCCTGCTCGCGCTGGTGGGGCTGAGTCTCCCCGCCACCTCCGCCTCGGCGGCGGCGGGAGACGTCGCCGGCGCGACGCTGCAGTGGGGGGTCAAAGCCTCGTTCCGCAGCTACCTCGTCGGCTCGATCGCTCACGGTTCGTGGACCGTCTCCGGGGTGAGCGACGCCACGCCGTTCGGCTGGAGCGGAGGGTCGGGGGCGGCACCCGGCGGTACCGGAACGGTCGCCTACCCCGGCAGCGTCCGTTTTCAGGGGCACCCGGACTTCGGCGTCCCGGCCGGGGAGTACGCACTCGATCTCACCTTCTCCGACCTGAAGGTGCGGATCACCGGCGCGACGACCGCGGAACTCCTCCTGGATGCCCGCAGCCGGGGCTTCAACGACCCGACGACGTTCGTCGAGCTCGGCGACACCGTGTTCGCGACCCTCGACCTCGCGGGCGGGAGCAACGGCTCCACGGCCGACGTCGTCGCCTACTCGAACGTGCCCGCCGTGCTCACCGAAGCGGGTGCCACCGCGTTCGGCGGCTTCTACTCCGCGGGCACCGTTCTGGACCCCGTGAGCTTCTCGTGGCCCGTCGAAGCGGCTCCCGAGCCGGAGCCCGTCGTGCCGACGATCGCGGTGTCGCAGACGACGGGGCTCGAGTCGGGCGACGTCGTGACGGTCACCGGCACCGGGTTCGGGCCGAATGAGGAGGGTGGACCGTTGGGGACGCGTCCGCCGCTGAGCGGCAAGTTCGGCGGCGTGTACGTGACCTTCGGCACGTTCCTGGATGCCTGGAAGCCCAGCGAGGGTGCGCTCTCGGCGAGCCGTAAGGCCGACGGCACCCAGACGAAGTGGATCCTGAACCCGGCGGATGTCGCCACGGTCGGCGGTTCGGCAGCCGGTGCGGTGGCGATCCAGCCCGACGGGTCGTTCTCGGTGCAGATCGAGGTGAACGAGGAGTTCACCGGTGCTCTCGCCGACGGCAACTACGGCATCTACACCTATCCCGGCTCGGGCGCGGTCTACGCGCCGTTCGAGACCTACACCCCGATCGAATTCGCCGAGCCGGTGCCGACGATCACCGTGTCGCAGACCACGGGTCTCGAGTCCGGTGACGTCGTGACCGTGACCGGTGAGAACTTCGGGCCGAATGAGGAGGGCGGCCCGTTGGGGACGCGTCCGCCGCTGAGCGGCAAGTTCGGCGGCGTGTACGTGACGTTCGGCACGTTCCTGGATGCCTGGAAGCCCAGCGAGGGTGCGCTCTCGGCGAGCCGTAAGGCCGATGGGACGCAGACGAAGTGGATTCTGAACCCGGCGGATGCCGCCACGGTCGGCGGTTCTGCCGCGGGCGCCGTCGCGATCGAGGCCGACGGGTCGTTCGAGATCGAGATCACCGTGAACGAGGAGTTCACCGGGGCTCTCGCCGACGGCAACTACGGCATCTACACCTATCCCGGCTCGGGCGCGGTCTACGCGCCGTTCGAGACCTACACCCCGATCGAGTTCGCCTCCACCACCCCGACGACGCCTCCGGTCGACCCGATCGCGACCCCGGTCCCGGGCTCGCTCAGCTGGGGCGTCAAGGCCTCCTTCCGCGAGTACGTCACCGGTCCGATCGCGAGCGGCTCGATCTCGGTGGGCAACGGCGCGGGCGTCTCCGGCGGGGCCTACTGGTTCCCGCAGTCGTCGGCCGAGGTGAGCTCGGATGTCGCCTACCGCGGCTCGGTCACGTTCTCCGGGCACGGCGGCCTGCTGAACCTGCGCATCGCCGACCCGGTCGTGCGAATCACGAGCACGTCCAGTGCGGTCCTGTCGGTCGCGACCGGCAGCGGACGAGTCGACTTCGCGTCGCTCGCCCTCGGCACGCCGACGACGGATGCCAGCGGGGCCCGCACCTATGCGGCGTCCCCGGCGACCCTGACCGCAGCCGGCGCGGCGAGCTTCGCGGGCTTCTACAGCGCGGGTACGGCACTCGACCCGGTCACCTTCACGATCGGGTCGGTGAACGCAACGAACGGTCGCGGGTTGACCACGGCAGCCGTCGTGGCCGAGACCCGCACGGCCGCACCGACCCCGCCGGCCACAGAAGGCATCGAGTCGACCGAGGAGGAGTTCACCGCGGGCGGGAACTACACCTTCACCGCCGGCGGATTCCAGCCGAACGAGTCCGGCATCCTGGTCGTCATCTACTCGGAGCCCACCGTGCTCGCGACCGATGCGACGGCGGATGCCGACGGGGTCGTGACCTGGACGGGCAACCTGCCGGCCGGCCTGACCGGCGAGCACACCTTCACCTTCCAGGGGTCGGTGGACCGCGGCATCGTGATCGACATCGCGGCGGCCGAGGTCGTCGGCTGCGAGGTCGAGGGTGCCGAGCTGACGTGGGGCTTCAAAGAGTCGTTCCGGGCCTACATCGACGGATCGATCGCCAACGGCGAGTGGACGACCGCCGACGGCGCCGACTACGAGACCCCGGTCTTCACCTGGGCGACGGGCTCCGGCGGCTACGACGCCGAGACCGGGGATGCCGACCTCGCCTTCACCGGCTCGGTGCGGTTCACCGGGCACGGCGGCGTGCTCGACACGACGATCGCGAATCCCAGGGTCGTGATCGACGGCGACCGTGCCGTGCTGCTGCTCGACGTGACCGGCACGACGCAGGACGGCACCCCGGTCTCGAGCGCGGGGATCGAGTTCGCCGAACTCGATCTCGCCGACGCGGAACAGGTGGGCGGCGGTGACCTCGTCGCGTTCACCGGTATCCCGGCGGTGCTCACCGACGCCGGAGCGGCGGCCTTCGGCACCTACCCGGCGGGTGAAGCGCTCGACCCGATCGACCTGTCGATCACGGTCGACCCGGCGTGCATCCAGACCCTGGCGGTGACGGACGACACCGAGACGACCGGAGACGCCGTGAACGCCTCGGCGACGTCGCCCCTGCCGTGGATCGTCGGCGCCCTCGTGGCGCTGCTGCTCCTCGCCGCGCTGATCGTCGTTCTGGTGCGTCGGGCGGGCCGCTCGGCGTAACCCGGAACGCCCGTGGGGCTGCGGGTCCTGGCAGGATGGCCGGGATGCCCTTCGACACGCAGCCACGTGGGGCTGCTGCTCAGGAGAGCCGCAGCCCCACAGTCGACTGGTACGAGCGTGCGACGCGGGAGCTCGCCGGGCACTCGGCGCTGCACGTCGCCTGGGCGGCTGGGGTGGCGCAGGATGACGACATCCTCGCGCTGCTCGACCGCCTCCCGCGCGACCGCCGCCAGCCCTCGCTGATCTTCTCGGTCGCGACCTGGCTGGGCGCGGCGGCGACCGCGTACCCGCAGTTCCGTACCTGGCTCCTCGAGCACTGGCCCGAGGTCGAGAGCGCTGCCCGTCAGCGCCGGACGCAGACGAACGAGGTCGGCCGCTGCGCCCCGCTCGTCGCGGCATTGGCGCGGGTACCCGGCCCGCTGGCCCTGGTCGAAGTGGGCGCGTCCGCCGGTCTGTGCGCGATCCCGGAGCGGTACTCCTACCGATTCGGCGACGCTCCGCGGCTCGGCAGCGGGGCCCCTGAGATCGTCTGCGCGGTCGATGACCCCGCGCTGGTGCCGTCGACCCTCCCCGACATCCGGTGGCGGCTCGGGCTCGATCTGCACCCGCTCTCGGCGGCCGACGACCCGGATGCGGCGTGGCTGGAGGCCCTCGTGCCGCTGGACCGCCCCGACCGCCGAGAGCGCCTGCGAGCCGCCCTCGCGACCGCCCGGCAGGATCCTCCCCGTGTGGTCGCCGGCGACGCGCTCGCCGGACTCGCCGCGGCGGTCGCCGAGGCTCCGTCAGACCTCACCCTCGTCGTCGTGTCGCTCGGCACGCTCGTCTATCTGACTCCGGAGGCCCGGGCGGCGTTCCCCGGGGCGGTGCGCGACTTGGGCGCGCGGCTGGTGACGTTGGAGCAGAGCGGGATCGCCGACGACACGGCGCTCCCCGGGCGCTTCGTGCTCGCGCTCGACGGGGAGGCTTTCGCCGAGGCGAGTCCACACGGCGACCGTCTGAGTGCCCTCTGACAGCCCGGTGACGGCCCGGCGAGGCACCAGGGCGCAGGGCCCGTGCCTCCCTAGGATCGCCGCGTGACCGAACCTCGCGCCGCGGAGCCCTCGCGCACGCAGCTCGACGAGACCGAGGTGCGTCTGCTCGAGTTCGAACGCGCCTGGGCGGACCGCGTCGGCAACCGCGAGGCCGCCATCCGCTCGGAATTCGGCGTCTCCTCAGCTCGGTACTATCAGATGTTGTACGCGCTCATCGATTCACCGCTCGCGGTGCGGCACGACCCGCTTCTCGTCCGTCGCCTGCAACGGCTGCGAGAATCGCGGCGCCGGGCCAGGGCCCGCCCCTTCACCACTGACAACTAGCCGGCTTCGAGCGCCGAGCCCGCACCCACGATCAGGACGACACGGACGATGGCCAGAACCTCCCGGGACCGCTTCGACGACATCCCCGACGACCTCGTCCGCGTCGGCGCCCACCGAGCTCCGGCGAAGCGCGGACGCGGCTGGGTGGCGTTCGCGTGGGCAGCCCTCGCGACGGGCCTGCTCGTCGTCGGCGGTCTCTACGGACTCTCCCGCGTCAACCCGGCGATCTCGTTCGAACTGCCCGAGCTCGGCGGCGGCATCGCCCAGCCGGGCGTCACGTCGACGCCCGAGCCGGAGGTGGATCCGATCACCGATCCCGCGCTCGTCGACCCGGCGGTCGCGGAGACGTTGTCGATCTCCGTCCTCAACGGAGCCCCGACCGCCGATCTCGAGGATGCGGCGGTCGCGCAGATCACCCAGGCCGGCTGGCCCGAGCCGTCGGGCGCGGTCGCCGGAGCGCGCGAAGAAGAGTTCACGCGCATCTACTACAACGGCGCGCAGTACGAAGGAATCGCCCTCGGCCTCGCGGAACTGCTCGGCACCGACCCGGCGAACATCTTCAACTCCGACTTCTACCTCGGTGCCACCGTGACCATCGTGCTCGGCAGCGACTACACCCCGCCGGCGGGCTGAGCGGCCGCACGAGACGGGCGTGTTACGCCCGTGTTCGGGTCGTGTAAATTCCCGTCGATTCGGCACTGCGCGGCCCTCCCCGACCGATATCGCGGCGCCCGCCGTCGCTACATTCGTGGTGAGAGCGCGTAGGGATGCGCTGTTCCGAGTCGCACGCAGCAGGGAGTTCCGATGGCTCAAGGCACCGTCAAGTGGTTCAACGCCGAGAAGGGTTTCGGGTTCATCACCGTCGACGGCGGAGAGGACGTCTTCGTCCACTACTCCGCGATCGAGATGACCGGGTACAAAGTGCTCGAAGAAGGCCAAGCGGTCGTCTTCGAGGTCGGCACGGGGCCGAAGGGACCTCAGGCCGAGTCGGTGCGGCCCGCCTGATCGGCCCCGCCCTAGCATTCAGGAATGGATGAGGGTCGTGGTCGTCGGCGTGCCGGGCGTCGCGCCCTCGCGGCGGGTGCGTGGGGCGCCGTCGCGCTCCTGACGGCGTGCGGTCCGGCGGCGCCGATGCCGACCCCGACGCCGACGTTCTCGTCGACGTACCTCACCCCCGAGCCGATGGCGCTCGCTCCGCTGACGGGGGAGCTCGTCGCCGTCGGCGCACTGACCGCCCCGTCGCTCGCGGCGAAGGTCGACAATCACGAGGACGCGCGGCCGCAGTTCGGCCTCGAGCGCACCGACCTGGTCTTCGAGGAGCTGGTCGAGGGCGGGTTGACCCGCTACGTCGCGGTCTGGCACTCCGACGTGCCCACCGACATCGGGCCGGTGCGCAGCATCCGTCCGATGGATCCCGACATCGTCTCCCCGCTGGGCGGCATCATCGCCTACTCGGGCGGACAGCAGCGGTTCGTCGCGATGATGCGCAACACCAACGTCTACAACGCGATCCACGGCACCGCGCCCGACGGCACCGAGCTGATGTACCGGGTCGACGGCCGCCCGGGACCGCACGATGTGCTGGTGAAGGCGCCCGAGTTGATCGCGCGGCACCTCGACCTCGCGGCACCCGGCCAGCAGTTCTCGTTCGCGCCCGATCTCGCGTCATCGTCCGCGGTGCGGGAGGGAGCGCCGGTCGCATCGATGGCGCTCGTGTTCGGGGCAGCCTCGAAGCCCGGGTGGACCTGGGATGCCGCACGCGGCGTCTGGGCGCGGTCGCAGGGCGGCGCCGCCGACCTCGACACCGCGGGCGTGCCGTTCTCGGCGGTCAACGTCATCGTGATCCGCGTGCCGGTCACCGTGAGCCAGAGCATTCCGAAGACCGAGCTGATCGGCAGCGGTGAGGCGTGGGTGTCGAGCGGCGGCATGACGATCCACGCCACCTGGTCGAAGGGCAGTCAGACCGAGGCGATCCGTCTCGTCGACGACACCGGCACCGTCATCCGGCTGGCCCCGGGCAACAGTTGGATCGAGCTGGTCCCTCTCGCCGGCAGCGTCGAGTTCGTGGCGCCTCCGCCCCCTCCGGAGCCGGCACCCACCGAGACCCCCGCCTCGTAGTCCGGCGTCGCGCGGCTTGCACTCACCGTAGGCGAGTGCCAAACTAGCCACTGGCACTCACGCGTCGTGAGTGCCAGCTCTACGTCCGGGAGGGACGACACACACTCATGTCAAAGATCATTGCTTTCGACGAGGAGGCCCGCCGCGGCCTCGAGCGCGGCCTCAACATCCTGGCCGACGCCGTCAAGGTCACCCTCGGCCCGCGTGGCCGGAACGTCGTTCTCGAGAAGAAGTGGGGAGCCCCCACGATCACGAACGACGGCGTCTCGATCGCCAAGGAGATCGAGCTCGACGACCCGTACGAGAAGATCGGTGCGGAGCTCGTCAAGGAGGTCGCCAAGAAGACGGATGACGTCGCCGGCGACGGCACGACCACCTCGGTCGTGCTCGCCCAGGCGCTCGTTCGCGAAGGCCTGCGCAACGTCGCGGCCGGCGCCGACCCGATCAGCCTCAAGCGCGGCATCGAGAAGGCCGTCGAGGCCGTCATCGGCGAGCTCGTGAAGAACGCCAAGGAGATCGAGACCAAGGAAGAGATCGCCGCCACGGCATCCATCTCGGCCGGCGATCCCGAGATCGGCAAGCTCATCGCCGAGGCGATCGACAAGGTCGGCAAGGAGGGCGTCGTCACCGTCGAGGAGTCGAACACCTTCGGCACGACCCTCGAGCTCACCGAGGGCATGCGCTTCGACAAGGGCTACCTGTCGCAGTACTTCGTGACCGACCCGGAGCGTCAGGAAGCGGTCTTCGAAGACCCCTACATCCTGATCGTCAACTCGAAGGTCAGCAACATCAAGGACCTGCTGCCGGTCGTCGACAAGGTCATCCAGTCGGGCAAGCAGCTGCTGATCATCGCCGAGGATGTCGACGGCGAGGCGCTCGCGACCCTGATCGTCAACAAGATCCGCGGCATCTTCAAGTCGGTCGCCGTCAAGGCCCCCGGCTTCGGTGACCGCCGCAAGGCGCAGCTCGCCGACATCGCCATCCTCACCGGTGGCGAGGTCATCAGCGAGGAGCTCGGGCTGAAGCTCGAGAACACCTCGCTCGAGCAGCTCGGCCAGGCGCGCAAGGTCATCGTCACCAAGGACGAGACCACGATCATCGAAGGCGCCGGCAGCGCCGACCAGATCGCCGGACGGGTCAAGCAGATCCGTCAGGAGATCGAGAACACCGACAGCGACTACGACCGCGAGAAGCTCCAGGAGCGCCTCGCGAAGCTCGCCGGTGGTGTGGCGGTCATCAAGGCCGGTGCCGCGACCGAGGTCGAGCTCAAGGAGCGCAAGCACCGCATCGAGGACGCCGTGCGCAACGCGAAGGCCGCCGTCGAGGAGGGCATCGTCGCCGGTGGTGGCGTCGCGCTCATCCAGGCCGGCAAGTCCGCGTTCGACGGCAAGGCGGTCACGGGCCTGACGGGTGACGAGGCGACGGGCGCGAACATCGTGCGCGTGGCCATCGACGCCCCGCTCAAGCAGATCGCCCTCAACTCGGGCCTCGAGCCCGGCGTGGTCGTCGACAAGGTGCGCAACCTGCCGGTCGGCCAGGGCCTCAACGCCGCGACCGGCGAGTACGTCGACATGCTCGCCGCGGGCATCAACGACCCGGTGAAGGTGACGCGTTCCGCGCTGCTCAACGCCGCGTCGATCGCCGCGCTGTTCCTCACGACCGAAGCGGTCGTCGCGGACAAGCCGGAGCGCAACGCCGCCCCGGCCGGCGGTGGCGACATGGGTGGGATGGGCGACTTCTAAGTCCCCCCACTCCGCGACAGAGAAAGCGGGCGGCTCCCACAAGGAGCCGCCCGCTTTCTCGTGCCCAGTGCACCGATTTGGGTCGAGAGCACTGGCGTACGAGCGCGCGCTCGACGCAATTCGGTGTTGTCGGGGCTAGCGCAGGAAGAGCCGGGCGTTCTGCAGTTCGATCTCGGCGTAGTGCTGGCCCGCCTGCGCGAGACCGGCGTTGAGCAGCTGGAGGCTCTCTTCGACCCGACGCTGCGTCGCGGTCCAGTCGGCGACGACGGTCTGGAACGCCGCCGATGCCTGGCCGGTCCACGAACCCTGGAGCTGGAGCAGCTGGGAGTGCAGGCCGCTCACGTCGGCCTGGATGCGGCTCGCGGCCGCCTGGACGGAGGAGGTCGCCGCGACGACGGCCTCGCTGTCGATCTGGTATCTCGTCATGTGCGCGACGCTACGGACGCCGCGCACGCCCCCGGGGAGCCGGCTGCGGGGCGGGGGACGGTGTTGCAGGCTCCGGGCTGGGGAGGAGCGGCAGGCTCACCCGGAACGTCGCCCCGCCACCCGGCGTCTCGACGACCTCGACGTGGCCCTCGTGGTTCGCGACGATGCCCGCCACGATCGCCAGACCGAGGCCGGAGCCGCCGGTGTCGCGGGTGCGCGAGGTGTCGGCGCGCCAGAAGCGCTGGAAGATCTTCTCGCGCAGTTGCGGCGGGATGCCCTCGCCGTGGTCGACGATCGCGATGACGCCGTAGCCGGCGGCCCGGTCGACGTCGACGACGATCTCGATCGGGCTGTCGTCCTTGGTGAACCTCATCGCGTTGCCCATCAGGTTCGTGACGACCTGGCGGATCTTGTTCTCCTCGACGAGCACGATGGGGCCGATCGGAGGCAGGGGAGCCGGGGCGGGCGTGGGCTCCGCAGCCCCCCGGGCCGGCCGGCGTCGGCGAAGCCGGGCGAGCGTCGCACCGGCGAACGCGAACGCACCCGCCGTCGCCCCGGCTCGCCGTGCGGCCGGAGCTACACCGGCGACCGCGGCGTCGGCGTCGGAGGTCTCGGACTCCGCCGCGACGGCCGGAGAGCCGCCTTCGGAGGTGAGGATCTCGGACGGCTCGGGCTCCGGCTCCTCCGGCACGACGACGGTGATGCGCCGCTCGGGGGCCGAGGCGGCGGCATCCAGCGCGGCATCCTGCGCGATCGGCAGCAGGTCGACCGCCACCCGCTCGAGCGGCCGGGCTTCGTCGAGGCGGGCCAGTTCGAGGAGGTCTTCGACAAGCCCGCCCATGCGGATCGCTTCGCGCTCGATGCGGTCCATCGCCTGGGCGACGTCGTCGGGGGTCTGCAGTGCGCCCATCCGGTACAACTCGGCGTAGCCGCGCAGCGAGACGAGCGGCGTGCGCAGTTCGTGCGATGCGTCGCCGACGAAGCGCCGCATCTGGTCGACGGTGCGGGCGCGGTCGGCGAACGCCCGGTCGATGCGGGCGAGCATCGTGTTGAGCGAGCGCGAGAGGCGGCCGACCTCGGTGTTCGGGGTCGCCCCGCCGAGGCGTTGGCTGTAGTCGCCGGCGGCGAATCGGGCCGCCGTACGTTCGACGTCGCGGAGCGGCATGAACGCACCCGTGACGAGCAGTTGCGTGGCCATCGCGCCGAGTACGACGACGGCGATCGCGAACAGCAGGAAGATCGCGGCGTAGCGGCCGAGCAGGGCGTTGGTGTCGCTGAGGTTGCGCCCGAGCACGAGCGTCGCCTGCTCGGAGCCGGTACCGACCGCGGCGGGGTAGGCGATCACCCGCCACTCGACCGTCTTGGTCTCGTCGAGGAGGGTCAGGGGAGTCGCGCGCTGACCGACGTTCAGCTCGACCACGTGCGAGAGCTTCAGCCCGTCGAGCACGGGCGCGATGGCCTCGATGTCGGAGTCGAGGTTGTCGGCGAGCACCTCGCCGTCGGCGGCCACCGCCCACGCGTAGCCCGCGGTGTAGTTGCGCACGTCGACGAGGTCGAGACCGGCCTGGATGGCGGAGCCCTGCGTGAGGAGAGCTTCGTCGACGCGCTCGACGAGGTAGGCGCGCAGCACGGTCATCGTGCCCGCACCCGCGACGGTGAGGCCGAGGGTCAGCAGGAAGACGGTGACGCCGGTGACCTTCGCGCGCAGCGAGATGCCGTTCCACCAGCGGTCGAACGACGCGGAGACGGGATTCGCCACCGGGCTCCTCCCGTACGGTGCGGCCGCGGCCTAGGCCTTGGCGGTCTTGAGCATGTACCCGAAGCCGCGCTTGGTCTGGATCATGGGCTCGGTCGAGTGCTGGTCGAGCTTACGTCGCAGGTACGAGATGTAGCTCTCGACGATGCCGGCGTCGCCGTTGAAGTCGTACTCCCAGACGTGGTCGAGGATCTGCGCCTTCGACAGCACCCGGTTCGGGTTGAGCATGAGGTAGCGCAGCAGCTTGAACTCGGTGGGCGACAGTTCGACCTGCTCGTCGCCGACGGCGACCTCGTGCGTGTCCTGGTCCATCGTGAGCTCTCCGGCGCGGATGACGGCATCCTCTTCGTCGTGCATCGTGCGACGCAAGATCGCCTTGAGCCGCGCGACGATCTCGTCGAGCGAGAAGGGCTTGGTGACGTAGTCGTCGCCGCCGACGGTGAGGCCGGTGATCTTGTCCTCGGTGTCGTCCTTCGCGGTGAGGAACAGGATGGGCGCCGTGTACCCGGACGCCCGCAGCCGCTTGGTCACGCCGAAGCCGTTCATGTCGGGCAGCATCACGTCGAGGATGATGAGGTCGGGCTCCTCCTCGAGCACCGCCGAGATCGCCTGGGCGCCGTTGCCGACGGCGCGCACCGCGAAACCGGCGAAGCGCAGGCTCGTCGTGAGCAGGTCGCGGATGTTCGGTTCGTCGTCGACGATCAGGATGCGGGGGCCGTCACTCATCCCCCTAGTTTCTGCGCGTTCGCTGGGTGATTCCTGGGAACCAGATTCTGGTCGGATTTGTGCTCGGGGTGGACGGATCGCCGCGATGCGGACATCTCTGGAGTGACGATCCCTTTCAGGAGGACCATGAACGACGAATCAGGCACCGGGCTCCTCGAGGTCGGCGGCGTCGGGATAGATGAGGGCCGGGTCCGGGAGAGCGCACCCGCCCTCCTGCTCTGGGCCGAGCGGCGCATCGAGCGGCAGCGCCGCGTCGCGCGGATGTCGATCGTCGGCGTCCTGGCCGGCGGCCTGATCCTCGGGGGCGGCGCGGTCGCCGCGACCATCGCCGGTTCCAACTCGGGGGTGCCTACCGGGAGATTCGACGCCCACTGGGTGATCGAGACATCGACGGGTGAAGTCTGTGACATCTGGATGGGGATCGAACCCGACCCGACGGCGACCGAGCGCGCGCAGGCGCAGCGGGATGCCGAGTTCGCCCGGGAGTACCTCGAGAGCGTCGAGATCTCGTCGATCGACTACCGGGACGGATACGAGTTCTTCGACCCGGCGGACACCGGAACCCAGGGAGAGCTGGAGGCGTTGGGCGTCTCAATGGCGATCCAGTTCGCGATCGGCGATCTCAGGCGCAACGGCGAGCCGTTGATGATCGAGATGTTCAGCCCTTCGCACTGCGGCCCGGGGCCCGCGGAGTGAAAGCCGAGGCGCAGGCGGCGATCGTGACGAACACGCCCCGGCTGCTCGGCTTCTTCGCCAATCGGCTCGAGCGGCCCGACGAGGCGGCCGATCTGCTCGGGGAGGTCGTCGTCGTCGTGTGCCGTCGCCCGGCACAGGTTCCGGATGACCCCGACGAGGCGCGCATGTGGCTGTTCGGGGTCGCCCGGCGAGTGCTCGCCAACCACCGTCGGGGTCGCCGACGTCGCGACGCGCTCGACGCGCGTCTGCGCGAGAACTTCACCGAGTCGATCGACGACGACGTGGTGCGGATCGAGATCCGCCAGGCGGTCGGATCGCTTCCGCCGGACCTGGCTGAACTCGTGCGACTCGTGCACTGGGACGGCTTCAGCCTGGAGGAGGCGGCGCGGCACCTCGGCATCCCGCCCTCGACAGCCCGCGGTCGGCACGCGCGTGCTCGTCATCTGCTGAGAACCGAGCTGGCCCTCAGCAGATGACGGGAGCGCTCGGGTTCAGGTGTCGCGACGCTTGAGCAGCACCGCGCCGAGGATGACCGGCGCAGCGGCCCAGGCGACGAGCACCAGCAGCGCCTGGAGCGGCTCGAGCGTGAGCGGCACGAACATGCCCGCCGGATACTCGATCGGTGCGGTCGGGTAGCTGGTGAGAGCCGCCCCGGCGCTGCTGGGCAGGAACGCGACCGCGTCGAAGAGCCACTCGATCTGGGTGACGGCCGCAAAGATCTGCAGGACCGTCGGCAGCACGAGCAGCAGACCGAGCGCGGCGGCGATCGCTCCGGCGGTGTTGCGGATGATCGTGCCGATCCCCAGCGCCATGAGGCCGATGAGCGTGACGAAGCCGGCGGCGCCGACCAGGCCCAGCCAGACATTCCCGTCGGCGACGTCGATGTCGAAGCCGTTTGCCCCGAGAAGGGGCACGGTGAGCACCGCGCTGACCACGAGCGAGGCGAAGGAGACCAGGAAGGTCACCACCCCGAACACGACGATCTTGCCGACGAGGGCGGCGATCCGGCCCGGGACGGCGGCGAACGTGGAGCGGATCATCCCGGTGCCGTACTCGCCGGTGATGACCATCGCGCCGAGGACCGCGATCACGAGCTGGGCGAAGTTGGTGCCGACTGCCGCGGTCTGCAACCAGGTGCTCTGCTGCGACTCGTACGACAGCGAGCCCATGTCCTCGGCGGGGACCCCGACGCCGGAGAGTCCGGCGAGCAGCGCCGAGAGGCCGACGGTGAGCAGCACGAGGATGACGTAGCACCACACGGTCGAGCGCAGGCTGACGAGCTTGATCCACTCGGAGCGCAGGATGCCGCCGAAGCTCAGGCGGGCGTCGTGGGGGATCGAGACGGTCATGCGGTGCCTCCGGCGTGAACAGTGCCAGCTGCATACTCGACCTCGTCGCCCGTGAGCGAGAGGTAGGCGTCTTCGAGCGACCCGGCGAGCGGGCTGAGTTCGTGGAGCACGATGCGCTCCTGGGCGGCGAGTTCGCCGATGCGGCTCGCGGCGAGACCGTTCACCTGCAGCAGGCCGGGTTCGTTGTCGGCGATGGTGACCGAGGCCGAGGAGGCGGTCAGCACCGGTTCGAAGCGGGCGGCGTCGGGCGTGCGGACCCGCACCGCGGTGCCCTGCGCGAGCGCGAGGATGTCGGCGAGAGGCGCGTCGGCGATCACCCGCCCGCGGCCGAGCACGATGAGGTGGTCGGCGGTCTGGGCCATCTCGCTCATCAGGTGCGACGACAGGAAGACGGTGCGACCCTCGCGGGCGAGGTGCCGGGCGAGGGTGCGCACCCAGATCACCCCCTCCGGGTCGAGACCGTTCACCGGCTCGTCGAGGATGAGGGTCTTCGGGTCGCCGAGCAGGGCCGCGGCGATGCCGAGGCGCTGCCCCATGCCGAGCGAGAAGTCGCGCACGCGTTTGCCGGCCACGGCATCCAGCCCGGTGAGTCCGATGACCTCGTCGACGCGCGCGCCGCCGATGCCGTGCGTCGCGGCGATCGCGAGCAGGTGGTTGCGGGCGCTGCGCCCGGGGTGCACGGCCTTCGCGTCGAGCAGGATGCCGACCTCCCGCAGCGGCGCCTTCAGGTCGGCGTACCGCGAGCCGTTGACGGTGACCCTGCCGCCGGTGGGGCGGTCGAGCCCGACGATCATCCGCATCGTCGTCGTCTTGCCGGCGCCGTTCGGACCGAGGAACCCGGTCACCATTCCCGGCTTCACCGCGAACGACACCTGGTCGACGGCGGTCTTCGGTCCGAACTGCTTGGTCAGGGCATGTGCTTCGATCATCGAGTCGAGCTCCCGGCGCGCTTCATGAGTCCACCTTACGAATGGCGGCTGGGAGGCACGCGGGGGTCAGCCCCCCGATCGTCGCGGGTCGACCTGATCGAAGAACGCGATCACCTCGGCCGCCCAGAGCCCGGGCGCCTCCCAGGCTCCGAAGTGCCCGCCGCGCGGCATCTCGGTGAAACGCACGACCGGGAACCAGCGCTCGACCGACCGGCGGGTGCCGCGGACGATGTCCTTCGGCCACATCGCGACGCCCGTCGGCACGGTGACGGCGTCGTTCGTCAGGGTCGCGTGGCCGTTGTCGTAGTAGTACTGCGCGGCGGAGGTGGCGGAGCGGGTGAACCAGTAGATCGCGAGGTTCGTGCACAGGTCGTCGAGGGCGTAGACGTCGAGGGCGTCGCCGTCGGTCCAGGCCTGGAACTTCTCGACGATCCACGCGGCGAGCCCGGCGGGGGAGTCGTCGAGCGCCACCCCGATCGTCTGCGGCTTGGTGCGCTGCAGCCGCGCGTAGGCACCCTCGGCCGTCTCCCACTCGACGAGCGC
>NZ_JBIIAW010000159.1:0-4879 GCF_044239695.1 Pseudolysinimonas sp.
CTCCCGACAGTGCGGGAGTTCAAGAAAGCGGCCAAAGCGGCCGCGAAGGAGAAGTAGCCGCCCTGATGGACGACCCTCCGTCTGCCCATAGACACTCGCCGATGATCGGCGCGATCCGATGAGCGCCGACGTCCTGCTGCTCCTCACCGGCATCCTGCTGACCATCGGCACCGGCCTGTTCGTGGCGAGCGAGTTCGCGCTCGTCAACCTCGACCGCGCCGAGCTCGAGGCTCGGCAGCAGCGCGGTGAGACCCGACTCGGGATGACGATCGCGGCGCTCAAGATCACCTCGACGCACCTCTCGAGCGCCCAACTCGGCATCACGCTCACGACGCTGCTCACCGGGTACACCCTCGAGCCGGCGTTCAGCCGGTTCCTGGCCCCGCCGCTCACCGCGGTCGGCCTCCCCGAGGGGGTCGTGCCCGTGGTCGCGACGATCGTCGCCGTCACGATCGCGACCCTGCTCTCGATGATCATCGGCGAGCTCGTCCCGAAGAACTTCGCGCTCGCCCTGCCGCGCGCGACCGCGAAACTCGTCATCCCGTTCCAGACCGTGTTCACCGCGGTGTTCCGGCCGGCGATCGGGGTGCTCAACGGCACCGCCAACGGGATCCTCCGGGCGATCGGCATCGAGCCGCGTGAGGAGATCTCGGCCGCCCGCTCCGGCGAGGAGCTGCTCAGTCTCGTGCGTCGCTCGGCGAGCGAGGGATCGCTCGATCAGGACACGGCGACGCTGCTCGCCCGCACTCTCGTGTTCTCGGACCACACGGCATCCGACGTCATGACGCCCCGGCCGAAGATCGCCGGCGTCGAGCGCACGGCGACCGCGCAGGCGGTCGTCGACCTCGCCCGCACGACCGGGTACTCGAGGTTCCCGGTGTTCGACGACGACATCGACGACGTGATCGGACTGGTGCATCTCAAGCAGGCCGTCGCGGTTCCGCGCGAACGCCGTGCCGACGTGCCGGTCACGGCGCTGCAGTCGGAGGCTCTGCGCGTCCCCGAGACGATGAAACTCGACACCCTGCTGGGCGAACTCCGCGGCCGCGGATTCCAGATGGCCGTCGTCGTCGACGAGTACGGCGGCACCGCCGGCGTCGCGACCCTCGAAGATCTGGTCGAGGAGCTCGTCGGCGAGGTCTCCGACGAGCACGACCGCACGCGCGCCGACGTCGTGCGCAGCCGCGACTGGCTGACCTTCCCGGGGGCGCTGCGCCCCGACGAACTCGCGGAACGCGCCAACGTCGTCGTGCCGGAGGACGGACCGTACGAGACCGTCGCCGGCTGGATGATGGCGGAACTCGGCCGCATCGCCGAGGTCGGCGACACGATCGAGGTCGAGGCCGGGATCTTCCGGGTCGAGCGGATGGACGGACGTCGCATCGACCGCGTCCGCTACACCCCGAGCCCGCTGGACACCGGCGAGCTCACCGTCGTGACGGAGGGTGCCAAGTGACCCCGTTCGCCGTGTTCGCCGAAGAGGGGATCGCGGGAGTCGACTGGTGGGGGATCGCCTGGCTGGCGATCCTGCTGGTCGTCAACGCGTTCTTCGTCGGCGCCGAGTTCGCCGTCATCTCGGCCCGCCGCTCGCAGATCGAGCCCCGCGCGGAAGCGGGCTCGCGCGCCGCGAAGACGGCCCTCTGGGCGATGGAGCACGCGACCCTCATGCTGGCGACGAGTCAGCTCGGCATCACGGTGTGCTCGCTCCTCATCCTCAACGTCTCGGAACCGGCGATCCACCACCTGCTGGAGATCCCGCTGCAGTTGACGCCGCTGCCCGCGGAGGTCGTCAGCGCGATCGCCTTCGCCATCGCGCTGATCATCGTGTCGTTCCTGCACGTGGTGCTCGGCGAGATGGTGCCCAAGAACATCTCGTTCTCGGTGCCGGATCGCTCGGTGCTGATCCTCGCGACTCCGCTCGTCGCCGTTGCCACGGTGCTCAAGCCCGTCATCTGGGCGCTCAACGGGATCGCCAACGGCGTCCTGCGCCTGTTCCGGGTCGAACCGAAGAACGAGGCGACGAGTGCCTTCACCGCCGAGGAGGTGCAGACGATCATCGCGACCTCGACGCGGGAGGGCGTGCTGAGCGACACCTCCGGAACGCTGTCGAACGCGTTCGAGTTCACCGAGAAGCGGGTGTCGGATGTCGCTCTCCCGTCGAGCGAGCTCGTCACCCTGCCCGAGGACGCGACGCCCGCCGACGTCGAGCGCGCCGTCGCGCAACACGGCTTCAGCCGGTACGTGCTCGTGAACGACGAGGGTGAGCCGACCGGCTATGTGCATCTCAAGGATGTCATCGACCTGAGGTCCGACGAGTTCGAGGAACCGGTGCCTCCGAAGCGCATCCGGCAGCTCATCTCCGTCTTCGCCGGATCCGAGCTCGAGGACGCCCTCGCCCTCATGCGTCGCTCGGGCGCGCACGTCGCGCGCGCGTTCGACGAGCACGGCGCGACGCGCGGCGTGCTGTTCCTCGAGGACATCATCGAGACGCTCGTCGGCGAGGTGCAGGACGCGACGCGACGTCGCTGACGCTCAGGAGCGCGCGCGCAGGTACTGCGGGGGCCAGTAGTCGAGATCGACGCCGAGCTCGGTCGCGGCGCGCAACGCGAAGTGCGGGTCGCGCAGCATCTCGCGGCCGAGCATGACGGCATCCACCTGACCGGAGGCGACGAGGTCGGCGGCCTGGCGGGGCTCCGTGATGCGCCCGACCGCCGACACCCGCACGCCCGACGCCGCCGCGACGCTCTCGGCGAGCGGCACCTGGTAGCCGGGGCCCGACGGGATGTGCACCCCGGTGACGAGCCCGCCGCTGGAGATGTCGAACAAGTCGGCGCCCGAATCCCGAGCCCAGGAGGCCACGGTCGCGGTCTGCTCCTCGTCCCAGCCGCCCTCGACGTAGTCGGTCGCCGAGAAGCGCACGAGCACCGGAACGGCGTCGCCGACCTCGGCGCGGACGCCCCGCACGATCTCCAGCAGCAGTCGCGCGCGGTTCTCGAGCGACCCGCCGTAGGCGTCGGTGCGCACGTTCGACAGCGGCGAGAGGAACTGGTGCAGCAGGTAGCCGTGCGCCGCGTGCACCTCGACGACGTCGAAGCCCGCCTCGAGCGCGCGCCGGGCGCCCGCGACGAACGCGGCCACGACATCCGGCAGCTCCTCGGCGGTGAGGGCGCGCGGCGCGTCGTACTCGCCGAACGCGAGGTCGGACGCCGACACCGTCTGCCAGCCGCCCTCGGCTGACGGCATCGTGCCCCGGTGGTCGCCGAAGCCCCACTCGGGGTAGACCGAGGCCTTGCGCCCGGCGTGCGCGAGTTGGAGACCCATCAGCGCTCCCTGGGAGTGCCCGAAGTCGGTGACCCGGCGCCAGGCGGCGACCTGGGCGTCGTTCCAGATGCCGGTGTCGTGCGGGGAGATGCGGCCCTCCGGCGTCACGCCGGTCGCCTCGGCGAGCACGAGCCCCGCGCCACCGCGCGCGAACGATCCGAGGTGCACGAGGTGCCAGTCGGTCGGCACGCCGTCGCGGGCGTCCACCGTGTACTGGCACATCGGCGACACCCAGATCCGGTTGCGCACGCGCAGGCCGCGGAGGTCGATCGGGTCGAAGAGGGTGGTCACGCGGGCGATCCTTCCGAGAGCGTCTCGAGGAAGGTCCGCAGCCCGGCCACGCTCGTGAAGTGGTGGCCGGTGGCGCCGATCGACTCGGCACCGTCGACGTTGACCTTCTTGTTGTCCACGAACACCATCTGGGTCGGTTCGATTCCCAGTTCCCGCGCGACGTGCCGGTAGATCTCGGGGTCGGGCTTGATCAGTCCCAGTTCCGCGCTGACGAAGACCTGCTCGAAGTACTGCGCGAAGGGCGCACGGCGGAACGCGTCGCCGAAGTCGAATCCGGCGTTCGACAGCAGCGCCATCCGGGTGCCCCCGGCGAAGAGGTCGGCGAGGATGTCGATCGATCCGGGCTCGACGCTGATCCAGGAGCGGAAGTCGGCGGCCCAGAGCCGCTGCACCTGGGCCGGGCCGAACGTGAACCCCAGGTCGGCGGCGATGCGCGCCCAGTAGTCGGGGATCGTCACGGTGCCGTGGTCGAGGTCGTTGCGGTGTCTCCAGTACGCCGGCCAGAAGGTCTCGGCCGTCGCTTCGGCGACGCCGAGGAGGGCCGCCTGGTCGTGCTCGGACGGGGACATCGACAGCACCTCGCCGTAGTCGAAGACGACCACGCGACCTGGGATGTTCAGTTCTCGTTCGCTGCCGTACACCGCGCCAACCTATCGTGAGGACCATGGGTGGACTCTTCGCACGCGATGACGCAGCGACCGCGATCGCGGTGCCGACCGACGACGACGACAAGTATTCGCGCGGCGTCGTCGGGTTCGTCACCGGCTCCGCGCGGTATCCCGGAGCGGCCGTTCTCGGGGTCGAGGCGGCACTCCGCACGGGGGTCGGGATGGTGCGCTACCTCGGCCCGGGGCGGGCGACGCGCCTCGTGCTCCAGCGTCGTCCCGAGGCGGTCACGGTCGAAGGGCGCGTGCAGGCGTGGGTGCTCGGATCGGGCTGGGACACCGCCCGGAAGGCGGACGAGCTCACCCGGATGCTGCTCGAACCCGTTCTCGCGACTCCGATCCCGACCGTGCTCGACGCCGGGGCGATCCCCCGGTGGGCGGAGTTCGGCGGCCCGGTCGTGCTCACCCCGCACGCGGGCGAACTCGCCGGATTGCTGGAGATCTCGCGCGACGAGGTGCTCGCCGACCGGGAGGAGGCGGTGCGGCGCGCGGTCGAGATCACCGGGGCGACCGTGCTGCTGAAGGGAGCCGAGACCCTGGTCGCGAGCCCGCGCGCCGACCTCCTGCGGGTGCGGAACGCGACCCCGTGGTTGGCGACCGCC
>NZ_JBIIAW010000151.1:0-5238 GCF_044239695.1 Pseudolysinimonas sp.
ACGTTCGCGAGACACCCGCGAGCCTGACGCACCCGCAGTTGCCTATGTCTTGAGACATCCCTTGCCCATGTCCTGAACCACGACACTGTCCCCGCAACAGATGAAGAGGCCCCGGAATCATTAGATTTCGGGGCCTCTGCTGTACCTGCCGATTCGCTGCAGTTGCGGTCTGACTACAGCGCCGGCGTGAGTGATGCGCTCGTGCTACGAAAGACGCTCGTGACCGATCCGACGCCGACCGAGTCTTTGAATAGAGCCCATCGTTCTAGTTCTCGACCAGCGAGAGGGCTTCCAGGACTCGAGTCCACTTCACTACCGTTGCGATACTTGCTGGCTGAAGTGCCGACCCAATCTGGATCGACGTCGACTGGGCCACGACTCCAAGGAGGATGGTTCGGATCCTTCCGATCTCAAAGCCTTTGGGACCGAAGAAGCCGTTCCGGTCGACTATCAATGCCGGCCCCCCGCTGTTGCCCGGGAAGACGGCGCCGTCGTTGAGGAACGCAGGCTCTCCCATATAGTCCTGCCAAATGGCCGTTGCAGTGATGCCGCGACGTACTGTCGGCGTCTTGTTGGTCTTGTCCCACAACCCCTGCGGGAAGCCGACGAAGATTACGTCCTCGAACGCCTCGATGTACTGCATATCTTCGATTGAGGGAAACATCTCGTGCTTGAAACTGGCGAAAAGTGGTGGTGTACCTAGCCGGGACAGGCTGGCTGGCTTGCCGGCCATTGGCAAGACCGCCACATCAGCATCCGGATGTACAAACCACTCGGACTTGGTGAAAGTTACAGAGAGGTCAGTTCGGCGTTGGCCGTCGCCTGTCCGCTGGGCATGGCGCCTTGCGGTGGCGGAGGTCAGGCCCATGCCCCCCAGAGAACATTGTTGGACGGAGTCGAGACGATCGAGCGCCCTAGGACACTTACAAGATGGAGACCCGTCCCGCGCGACGGGATCTTGACGTGCGCGATTATCTGAGTTTTGCCCGGGCGGACGAACCTTTCTGTGTCTAATTCACCCTCCGTTCACTTTCGCCAGCGGAGCGAACAGTTAGCGTGAAATGCGGTTCGAGACATCCTCAACCGGCGGAAAGGGAGGCTAATGAAGAGAAGAAGGGGCCTCCTCGCGGGGGTGGCTGCGGCGCTCGCGCTCGCTGGCGTGCTTGCGGCACCGCTCGCGGCGAGCGCAAACACGCAGCAGTCCGGTTCACTCAACTGCAACGGCGTGCTGGTTCTCTCCAGCATGAAGGACAACGGAACCGTTTCCACTCACAAGCACAAGCTTGGTGTCCAGGTTCGTGAGAACACGTACAACCACGCTGCGAACGCGTGGACGTACTACAACTCAGGATTCACCTCGGTGAGTCAGGTCCTCTTCGTTTCCAACGGCACCATCTCGAACTGGGGGCGTTCCTGTGACTGGTAAGCGCCGCTCGATCCCTGCCGCTGTCGTCGCCGGGCTTGCGGCAGCGGCACTCGTCGTCCTCCCGGCACTTCCGGCTGCTGCCGAGAAGTGGAGCTGGGGCGCCTCCTACAATTGCGGCTCCAACATGGTGCAGACGTCGATGCTTCAGAAGGGCGACGGCTACCACTATCACGGGCAAGTTGGCGGTGGAGGCCAGGGGCACAGCGTGCCCTACTCCGCGGCCTATACCTGGTCGTACTGGACCTCCGGGTACACCACCGTGTCGTCGGCGACGTACATCAACTCCACGATCGACATCTCCAGCGGCGGCCGCGGCTGCGACTGGTAGGACCAAGAATGAAGAAGAGCACCCTGCGCGTGGCGATGGCCGGCGCATTCGTAGCCAGCGTTCTTAGTCTCGCAGGCTGCTCTCTGGTGGGAGACGTTGCGCCGTCTCCCACTCCTCCCTCGTCGGATGACGGTACTCCGGACCTGGCGAACATGACGAGCGATGAGTTGGCTCAGTGGCAGCTCGACTCCTACTGGGAGATGGTTGCGAGTCAGCATCCGGGCGCCATCCGACCCGAGATAGAAGTCGTTCGGTACATCGATCTGCCTGAGTCTGCGACGGTGCTCGCCGGATGCATGGTCGATTCGGGCTGGCCCGACGTCCGGGCCACGCCAGACAATGGCGTTGAATCGGGCACGATTCCGGCAGGTCAGGAGGAAGCGTACGATCTCGCGATGTATGTGTGTCACGCCTCCTATCCGCTCGATCTCAAGTACATCCGCCCTCTCACTGAGGAGCAAAAGTCCGCGCTCTACGCCTATCTCAGAGACGAGCTCGCGCCGTGCCTGGAGGCCGAAGGATTCAACGTTTCGGATGCGCCGTCTGAGCAAGCGTTCCTAGAGTCGTACGACGAGACCGGCGGGTGGGACATCTATGCGAGCGTGGTTTCCGCTGGCCTCTCCCAGGAGGCGTGGTACGAGATCAATGAGGTATGTCCGCAGGTTCCGAGCGACTTGTATGAGTAGGCGCCTCATCGACACTGGAAGCCGATGAGGGTCCCAGTGAGGCGAGATTCGCCGAGTCAGCAGGTCACGATCGCTGAGACGAGCGTGGCTCGTCGTCGTCCGAACCGTCCTCGGCTAGCGATCCTTGCGGCTGCTCTGGTGGTGCTGGTCGTCGGAGGGGTTCTGGGCTGGGCGATCGCCACGGTCGTTACGCCAGCTACGGACCCTCTTGACTCGACCGCGACGACCTTTGTCGAGGTCGTCGACGGCGAAGTTGGATCGAGCATTAACCTCAACACCACTGCTGAGTGGACTCCGGTTCCGATCGCGAACAACCAGGCTGCGGGAGTCATCACCAGTGTGAACGTGACTCCGGGCGAAGAGGTCGCCGCCGGCGCAATCCTCTACTCCGTCAATCTGCGACCCGTCGTCATTGCGCAGGGGGAAGTTCCGGCATTTCGGTCGCTCAGCACTGGCACGACTGGTGCCGACGTCGCCCAGCTGCAGTCCTTCCTCGCCGCCATCGGCCAGTATCAGGGCGCGGTCGATGGGCGGTTCGGCTCGCAGACGGCCCGAGCGGTAAAGGCGTGGCAGAAGTCAATAGGCGTGGCTCAGGACGGCGTGGTGCAGACTGGCGATCTTGCGTTCGTGCCGACCTTGCCAACTCGGGTTTCTCTCGACAACGAAGTCATCTCGCGTGGTGCGGCCTTGAGCGGCGGCGAGGATGCAATCCGCGGGCTGCCGCAGGAGCCTGATTTCGTCCTGCAGGTCGCGGAATCGCAGCTCGCCCTGATCCCCGTCGGAAGTCGAGTTGAGATCTCGGCCCCCGACGGTTCGCTCTGGGAAGCGGTAGCAGCGGACCATCGTGAAGAAGCGACGAGCGGGTACACGATCACCCTCGTTTCAGCCGAGGACGGCACGAGTATCTGCGGCGACCTGTGCGCGGATATCCCGGCCGAGAGCCCAACGTCACTTCGGTCGCAGATCGTCACGATGGAGACGGTGAACGGGCTCGTCGTCCCCACGGCCGCAATCCTCACGAGATCAGACGGCAGGCTGGCGGTGACTGACGACGGCGGCGCTCAGCATGTCGTCACGCTGGTGGCAAGCGCGCGGGGAATGGCAGTCGTGGAGGGCGTAGAACGGGGCATGAAGGTGCAAGTGCCTGCGACGGCTGGATGACCGTGCTGTCGGCGCGAAGCCTCGGGTTCGAGTACGAGTCGACCCGTCCCGTCGTTGACGATTGGGACGCTGACTTCGCGGGGGGCGAGGTCGTTGCTATCACGGGTCCTTCGGGTAGCGGCAAATCGACCCTGCTGTACCTGCTCGGGCTGATGCTCAGCCCGAAGCGGGGGTCGGTACTAATCGACGGCGAGCCCGTCTCCGGGCTCGGTGATGCCGCAAGCTCGACACTCAGGGCGCAGCGGTTTGGGTTCGTCTTCCAAGATGCGGCACTCGATTCCTCGCGGACCGTCCTCGACAATGTTGTCGAGACGGCGCTCTATCGCCGGCAGCCGCGGGCATCGGCGGTTGCCGAAGGGCGCGCGCTTCTCAAGCGATTCGGCGTGGAATTGCGAGCCGAGGCGAAGCCGGGTCAGGTCTCGGGTGGGCAGGCCCAGCGCGTGGCGCTCTGCCGTGCGCTCCTCGGGCGACCCGAGTTTCTCCTGGCAGATGAGCCGACCGGCAATCTCGACCCCACCTCTGCAGAGGTCGTCGTTGCGGCGTTTCACGAGCAAGCTGCGGCCGGCACTGCGGTCATCATCGTTACTCATGACCCGGCGCTGGTTGCGCAATGTCACCGGCAGATCACCCTATGAACCACGTGGTTGCAGTGCTTCGTGAGGCATGGGCGGTTGCCCGCTCTCAGACGGTTGCCTCGATTGTGACGATCATCATGGTTGCCGGCATGGTCGCCGCCGTCCTTCTAACCACGGGCCGCACCGTGGGATCCGAGCAAGCAGTTCTCGGTTCGATCGACTCCGCGGGGACAAGGTCGATCATCATCCGCGCCGAATCCAGCGCGGGCCTGGACAGCTCGGTGGTGGAGCGGCTCGCAAACGTCGATGGCGCTGAGGCCATCGCAGCATTCGGCCCGGTCGACGACGGTTCGAACGTTCTCATACCCGGTGCAGACAAGGTACCGACTCGCGTGCTTTGGTTTGCGGGCGATGCAAGCATCGGCATCCCGACCACGTCGCCTGTCAAGAACAGCGGCATGTGGGTCTCCGAGGTCACCGCGGGGCAGCTAGGCCTTGAGTCGGGGGTGGGCGGCGTAGCAACGAACTCGGGAGCGGAATACTCCGTCCTCGGCAAGTTCACCACCCCCGCATATCTCGACTTCCTGGAGCCGCTCGCCATCGCGCCTCAGGTTCGAAACGAATCCCCTGGGACCGTGTCAGTGCTGGTCGTCATTGCGGAGCGGCCCGAACTAGTTGCGCCCCTAACGGAGCTCGTCGTTTCCGTTCTCGGTGTTGACGACCCGACGAAGGTGCAGGTCGAGACGAGCGAGGACCTGGCAAAGCTCCGGTCTCTGATCCAGGACCAGCTCGGTTCGTTCGGTCGAGGCTTGACGTTCATGATCTTTGGCTTGACGGCGGTCCTCGTAGCTGTGATCCTCTACGGCCTCGTCGTGCTCAGACGGAAAGACTTCGGGAGGCGCCGAGCGCTGGGCGCATCGCAGCGACTGATTATCGCGCTACTGCTAAGCCAGGTGACCATGCTCGGCACGGTCGGTGTGTTCATTGGCACATTGATCGCCGTCACGACCTTGTTGGCATCAGGGGATCCGCTGCCTGGGTTACCCTTCATCACAGCGGTTG
>NZ_JBIIAW010000060.1:0-19233 GCF_044239695.1 Pseudolysinimonas sp.
GAGGACGATGTTCGGCTTCAGTACATCGAGCAGAATGATTTCCGCAGCAGGCTCGCGCCTGTCGCGGTGGTGAGTCTTGCACCCGAGATCCCGTTGCCAGACCGAGCCCTCGAGGACTGGGAGATTAGCTTGCTAGATCTCTACCTCCAGGACACAGATGCGAAGCTTCGCCCCTTTGAGACCCTGGTGCAGAAGATCGAACTCCTCGAGAAGTTGATCAACACTCGACTGCTAAAGAAGCGGGTTCAAGCGACCGTTACCAAGGGCCTTGAAATTACCAGCACGACTGACGGCCGAGAGATCAGTTTGGACTCGCTGTCCTCTGGTGAGCAGCACGAGTTGATCCTCATGTTTGACCTCTTGTTCAACGTCCCGCAAGGCGGCCTCGTTCTAATTGATGAGCCCGAGATCTCGCTGCACGTTAGTTGGCAGCTCGCATTTATGCCCGACGTGGAGGAGATAGCTGAACTTTCGGGATTCAGATTCGTCGTGGCAACGCATTCGCCTCAGATCATCAACGACGCATGGAACAGTGCGGTTCGGCTCGGTCCCGTAGAAGCGCTATTTGAATGAAAGAGCATCTCAATGGCGACACGACGTTCGCCACCCTCTTAATGTTGCGCTCGGGCACTGCGAAGCTTGTCCTAGTGGTCGAAGGCGCAGATGATGCGATGCTCCTTCGCGATCACCTTTCAGATCAGATCCAGCTACTCGTGGCAGTGGGGCGTCGCAATTCTCTCGAAGCCGCGCAGCTTGTAGAGCGGGAAGGATTGCCTGGAACTCGATTCATCATCGATCGGGATCTCGACGGATTGTTTGGATTGCCGGATGTCTATCCCGCTTGCGTGATCGCAACGCAGGGGCCGGACTTGCTATCGGAGATCTTGAATCTCTCTCCCCGCATTCTCACCCGAGTCGTAGAAGTCCATGCTCGCTCCACCCTTCGTCGCAACGCGGGAATCAGCGCGGAACAGATGGTCGCGGAGGGCGAGGCGATCTCGCGTCGCCTCGTTCCGGTACGAGCCGCCAGTATTTTGAATGGCATCCCGGTTCGCTTTCGAGACTTCCCATTCGACACACTTATCGCCGCAGGGGGGCTAGAAGCAGGGCATGCTGACATTATCCGAGCTGCTCTGAAGAGGTCCAACACCACGGTGGCGCAGACCGAGCTCGAGCAGTTGGTTGCGGCGGTCAGCGTGCTTGAAGATCTGGACACCCTTACGCCAGGAGATCATGACCGACTCAGGGCCATCGCTTCGGTGATGCGGTTTCGTGGTGTTTCTGGGGTGACCGTCGACGTGCTAGTCGGATCGGTCTTCCTGCTAGTGGACTGCTCGGTGATCGGAGCAGCGCCTGCGGTGCGGGCCTTCCAGGAGTGGGCGACAGGTTTCGGCGTGGAGGCGCTCAATTGCGATCAGCAGCGGGCCGCATGAATGTCCACAAGCGTGTGGCTGGAAATGACGCGTGACGCGAGGGGAGCCCAACTGGCATGGGACAACTATCGTCAGGCGAGGGAACGCTCACGTTATCGCAATCAAAGAGCCGACGTCGCTCGCCCAAGTCATCGGGTGGCTCAAGTTCACTTCTGAGGGGGGAGACGTTGTCTTCCGCGGACAGGCTTCGCTTCACGCAGACATGCTGCCGTCCGGGGCGAGGGGTCGATCCGCACGCGGTCTAAGCACGCTGAACCGTCACCTTCGCGAATACATCGACTCTCTTTACGGAGCGCCCTGCCGCTGTATAGGGCAACCGCGATACGCCAGCCAACATGAGTGTTTGGAGCGTTCGGGTGGCGGCAGGGCAGGCACGAGCGTTGCCTCGGGTACCTATCGTGCCGTTGTTGAACCGCTGCTCCAGCACTACGGATTGCGCACCAGGTGGATCGACGTCGTTGACAATGTCTGGGTCGCGCTTTGGTTCGGGTGCCACCGGCAGGTTTCGCGGGGGCGTTACGCGTACCACCTGAAGCGCTCCGTTCCGCAGGAGGGCGCAGACGCGAAGGTATATATCGCTGCGGTGGACACCGGGCCCCTGGTTTCGACATCAATTCCTGGGTATCGAATCAGCGATTCATTGAGAGTGGCGGACCTTCGCTACTCGGTGCCGAGCTACTACCTGCGTCCGCATGCACAACATGGGCTCCTAGTCGCGCCGAGATCGGTCACCCCCGCCCCGCAGTCTTACTCGATGGCGGCATCCTTCGGGTACTACATCGAGATCGGCCTTGGAGACGCGCTGGACTGGCTCGGGTCTGGCGTGATGACTTCAGCGCACTCCCTCTTCCCGTCTGCAGTTCACGATGAGGGATACCGCCGCTTGACGGAGTACGCGCCGCAACCGCCCGACGCGCTCGGCGCGTTCACCATCTACGGGCCGGGTCTTTGAACGACGGGAGGTATCTTTCGGTGCGCTGCGGCCGACCACTCATCCGCACCGCGCCTCTTCGCCTTGCAAAGGGGTGAAGCAGATCATTCACTCTCCGAATGCATAATGACCGCGTGAGAAAGGTCCCCAGCGAAGCATCCGTCTGATGTCAGCGTGATCGATGACGAACGTGGCGATCGGAAAACTCGCCAGCAGATCTCGCGGGCCATGCGGCGTCCATCTTCGACGTTTCGATTCCCGGCGATCGGCGTCGAGATTTCCACCGAGGGCTGAGGGTCTGATGGGCGAACACCTACGCAGCGCTAATCGACGTCTGTCAACGCCTGGGTTGCCGACGTCAGCCTCGCCAGGAGTGCTGCGGGGCGTACCCAAGCACCTCGCGGGCGTGGTCGATCGACAGCAGGGTCTCGTGCTCGCCGAGCTCCCGCCGGAGTTCCACCGACGGGAAGTACTCCGCCATCAGCGACGCCGACGAGCGCTCCATCACGGTGTCGGCCGCCGCGATGATGAACCGGTCGAACCCAGGCACCGCAGCATCCAGAGCTCGCATGATCGCCTGCGCGCCGTCGCGGGCGTCGATGTAGCCCCAGAGGTTCCACTTGCGGCTCGCGGGGTCGCTCTGGAAGGCGGCGAACCCGGCGTAGTCGTCGGGGGTCATCACGTTCGAGAAGCGCAGTGCGGTGATCGAGAGGTCGGCGTCCCAGCGCGCGACCTTGCGGGCGAGTTCCTCTTCGAGGTGCTTGGTGAGCGAGTAGATGCTCTCGGGGCGGGTGTCGTACTGCTCGTCGACTGGGGCGTAGGGCGGGTCGAGGTCGAACGGCAGGCCGAGCACCGTCTCGCTCGAGGCGAAGACGACACGGCGGATGCCGGCCTTGCGAGCACCGTGGATGACGTTGAAGGTCGCGAGCATGTTGTTGCGGAAGGTCGCGACATCCGTTTCGAGACCCGGAGCAGGGACGGCACCCAGGTGCACGACGCCGTCGAGTCCGCGGTGCCGTTCGTCGATGCCGCTGAGGGCGTCGAAGACCGAGCCCGAGTCGGTGAGGTCGATGCGGGTGAACCCGTCGCGGCGTTCGCCGACGACGTCGAGGGCGACGACGTCGTGGCCGGCGGCGCGCAGCTCCCGTTCGACGACGGTGCCGAGTTTGCCGTTCGATCCGGTCAGTGCCAGTCGCATGCGGTTTGCCTCCGGTCGTTCGAACCGGCCACGCTACCGGTCGCGAAAGCTCGGGGTCGGCGTCGTGCGCCTGGAACTGGGGCCGGGGGGTCTGCCCCAGCCCCAGCCCCGTCGGCGGGTGCTCGACGCCGTCAGGCGCAGAAGCTTGTGCCGTTGGTGTGGAAGTTCAGTGTCCCGAAGTTGGACGAAACCGATCCGCTGACGCACGCCGTGCTGGACGAATTTGCCAGGTGGAGGTACCGAGTCCAGGCCGACGTACCTCCCGCCGGTACGGTGACGACGTCTTCGGAGATGGCGGACCGACCCTCGGCGTAGACCTCTTGACGAATCGTGACCGGGTCGGAGTAACCCATTCCGCCGTAGAGGACGACGCGGGACCAGTTGGCGTAGCAGCCCCACGACCATCGCAGTTCGAGCTGGCCGATGGCCACCCCGTTCAGTGATCCCCGGGAGCCGTAGATGGTTTGCGACGCGACGGTGTACGGGCTCGAGCATCCAGTCGGATTGCCGTCGCCGCCCCAATCGGTCGCTTGAGCGGCGCTGGCCGACATCAGGGGCAAGGCGACTCCCAGGGCCACGACGGCGAGTGCGGCCTTCAGCCGGCCGATCCCGACGCGGCCAGAGGTGGTGCGATTGTTGTCCTTCATGTGACTTCCTCCTGATCGGGCTCGTTCGGCCCAGGTTGCCAGACTCGTCTTTCATAGAACGATCTGTCTACCCGTCCCCGGGGACCCTCGTGACGCCCAGCACCCCACCCCCCTGCTTTCCGGTGATTTTCGAACCAGGGACCGACCGTCGTTCCCAGCTCCACCCCGAACTCTGCGGGTTGATTGGATGACGTTAGAACCGCATGCGCTCGGTTTCGGCGGATCCGTTCTGCCCCGAACTTGGGGAGCTGGCCAGGGGGTCGCGGATTGGACCGATGCGACGTGGCCGTCGTCTCTGCCCACTGTTCTCGACCCGCGGCGAGCCGGTCGCGCTGGGACAGACGGGCGCGTACCTGGTGAACTAGACGCTCTAGCTGTACTCGGCAGAGACGTTGGTGACACTGTCGTTGTGAATCGGGGAGACCTCCTGGCTTAGTGGAGCTGTCTAGTTCTTCACGGCCAGGAGGTCTCGTGTCTCACGGTAATGCGCGGTTGAACGTCCGCGGGAGGTTGTTGCTCGTCGAGCGGGTACTTGCTGATCGGCGTCCGGTGTCGCATGTCGCTGCCGAGCTCGGGGTGTCGCGACAGTGCGCTCATCGGTGGGTTCGGCGGTTTCGCGACGAGGGTGTGGCGGGGTTGGTCGACAGGTCGTCTCGTCCGCATCGATCGCCGCGGAAGACGGCGGCGGATGTCGAGGCGCGGGTGCTGGCTCTGCGGCGGGAGTTGCGGGTCGGGCCGGCCCGTTTGGCGCAGGAGTTGGAACTTCCAACCCGGACGGTCGGGGCGATCCTGCACCGAAATCGGGTCCCACGGCTGGCGGAACGCGACCGCTGACCGGGGTCGTGATCCGCGCCTCGCGCAGCAGCGGCATCCGCCCGCAGTGCCCTGGCAGAACGGGAAAGTCGAACGCCTCAACCGGACCCTGCAAACCGAATGGGCCTACCGGCAGACCTTCACCTCGAACAACGAACGCACCGCAGCACTTGCACCCTGGCTCGGGCGCTACAACACTCGACGCAACCACTCCGCCCTCGGAGCCCCACCACTCAGCCGACTGTCACCAACGTGACTGCCAAGTACATCTAGTCCGCGGCGAGGTTTCGCTACTCCTCGTAGATCGCGATCCCTTCCCAAGCGCCCGTCTTAGGTTCAAGGAAGAAGGTCCATCCCCACATCGACGCCACTTCCCGGAGTCCATCGACGTCGATGGGAAGATCCTGCAATGCGCGTCCCTTGTCTGAGACTCGAATCCTCAGCAGCAGCCCGCCGTAGGCCTGCTCGAATCGCGGAGTGAAGGCCACGCCGATGTGCTCTTCAAGCGCGTCCCGGATCTCGCTGAATGGCTGTCGCTTCGACCCGCGGTTAGAGAGTTCACGGACAGCCAAGAGCACCTCCTCCATCGTGTCCTCAGGAGCGCGCTTCGACTTCACAGTCTTGTGGTTCAGCGCCTCCGTTACCGCGGCCTCAAGCGTCGGCCATGCCGCCTCGAACAGCGTCCGTCGCATCGCATCAGGAATAGCCGGCTCGACGTGCTTATTCAGGTCTGAGACAAGTTGCCAGACGTCCTCTTTGTCCGTGAGCGTCGTCATCTGAAACTGACTGAGGGGTCCCTTTACGTCACCCTGAGGCAGATCGACCAACAGTGGCGAGACCCGCTCGTGGCCCAGCGTCTTGCCCAGTGCTCCGGCCTCGAAGTTGATCCAGCTCGCCTCCGAGTTCGCCCGGGTGACGATCACGAGGCCGAAGTCTGACGAGTCGAGATTCTCCGCGATCACGTTGAGGCCGCGTGCGCCCTTGGCTATGTCCTTGCTCGACACGAAGCACTCGACGCCGTTCAGGATCTCAGGCAGAACGACCTTCAGGGTCTCCGCCAACAGGCGCGCGGGACGACCCGACCAACTGATGAAGACCTTCACGGCGCCAGGATACTGACCGGGCTGCGATCCGTTGCTCCCGCGGACCCGCGCCCCCAGCCTGGAGCGCAGCACAACGGATCAAGGGAGCTAGCAATGGCCCCGCCGAAGGCCGCGCCCCCTACTCTGGGGCCGTGACCGAGTACGAGGCATGGAGCCTGACCACCCAGTGGATCACCGCGGGTGCTGCCGTCGCGGCCATCTTCGTCGCGGTCGTATTCGGTGCGCTCACCCTGAGGAGCAGCAACCGATCCAAAGACGCGCAGGAACGAGCCACCTTCGCCGCCGCCGACAAAGCGGGCCCGTTGTCTGCCGAGTTCGCGCAGGCTGTGGCCGAGGTCGGCCTGGTCAACTGGGAGGTTCTTCCCGACTCCGGGGAGAACTGGTTGCTTCGCAACTCGGGATCGTCGACAGCCTACGACGTCTCCATCGTCGGCCTCACGGAGCTTGACAAGAAGCGACTTACCGCGGGTGAGTACGGTGTGGTCGCGCCGACCGGAGTCGTGCAGTTCCGGATGGTCTCGCGCTTCACCATCAGCGGCCCCGGCAACATCGTCGTGACTTTCCGGCTGGCCGAGGACGGCGCAGTCTCGCAGCGAACAGTTCGGGTCCCCGCGCCTTAGAAACCAGGCTGAGAACCACGGCGCTCGGACGAAGCCTCACAGAGCGTTGGTGCTGAGTGCGATGACCAGGAGCGTGACGACGACCACGACCATCGTCGAAGCGCTCACAATCAGCGCGGTCAGAGCCCGGCTGCCTGTCGGCAGGAGTACCTCGGTCTCCACGACCTTGATGTCGATTAGCGGATTTTCCATCTCGTAGGTCTTCGTCCGTCCGTCAACCACGAGACTCACCTCGAGTTCTGACTTTGGCCGTACCAGTTGCGGCGGGATGGTCAGACGAGAGCCGCTCAACTCCCAAGTGATGTCCTGAGCCGGATCTGCCGAAGCGCCCATGACTCGATCCTCGAAGATGAACGCAATGGGCTCATTCGCGTCGAAGGCGAGAGAGGGAATGTCAACCCGGCTGGCCGACCGAAGCCAGATCGTCGCTATGTAGGGCGCGTCGACCGCCTCCCCGCGGTACCGCACTTCGAGGTCGGCTTGCGGGGGCCAAAGAAGGTCAAGCCGCTGGGGGACGACACGGTGTTCGCCCACCTGATTCCTGCTGGGGCGCTGTCGCCTCTGGTGCTCGCCTACAAGCCGTTCTGGGCGGACAAGGGCGACCCCGTGCCGCTCAGGTTCAACCGTCACGCCACCGTCCACAAGTCGAGCACCATCCAGTTCACGCGGGAGAACGCTTTGGTGGCGCTGATGCTCGTCACTTCGCTGGCGCGGACGATGAAGCACAACGCAGACGTCGAGTCGCGCAAGGCCGCTTAGGTTTCCGCTGGGAGCGTCAGTCCCCCGGCGAAACCGCCAAGACCGGATAGGGCCAGGGCACGACTAGGGCGTCCCGAGCGTGACCGTTGATCGGGGTCGACAAGTCGTGCTCGAATCCTTGGGGATTCGTGATCGTGGCAGCGAGATCGTAGACCACGAACACCATCCGGTCGACGTTCGGATGCGCGAGGTAGGCCATGCTGTCGATGTCGATTTCCTCGCGGATCCTGACGTTTCCCCGGCCCCGCCGCGTGACCTTGATCTCGACCATCGTCTTGACCTCGAACAGCAGGAAGTCCTGCGTTGTCGATGACCCGGCGTACGAGGGTGTCCGCTCTTCGGTGCGAACGTCGTTGTAGAGCAGCCGAAGGGCGACCTCGGTCGCGTCCTGCAAGTCGTACTCGTCTGCGAGTGCCAGTGAGTCGTGACCTGACCGCCGAGCCGACACCAGTGCGCTGAACGACGCCGGCACTCGGCGCAGAAGCCACAACAAGCGCTCATGTGAGACGTTGGTCGACCCAGCAGAGCGTGCGACAGGCGGGGCAGGCTCGGGCGTCGTGAGAGTGGTTCGGGGCGTGAACACCGGCGGGGCGTCAGGCGGAGTGCTGGCAGCGATGACTTCGCCAGGCGAATAGCCCCATTCGAGGAAACCTTCATCGCTTACTGTCCCGCCGATCCGGGCAAGCGCAGCGCGTGTGACGGCGACGTTGCGGTCGTAGGCGTTGTGACCCCAGAACCCCGTATCGCGGAGGGTGTGGATGAGTTCCTCCACGAGACGACGACCATCCTCGGGGCTCGCGTGATCGAACACCTGCCGAATCTTGGCGACCTTGTTCGGCGCACCATCAGGCACGTCGAGCCCTGCGTTCAGGATCGCCTTGTCCAACTGAGTGTGCGTGGGTCCGCCCGAGTTGTTGACCCACCCAGTGAACGCGCCGACGAGCTCGCGCGGCACCCGCGATGTTGCTCCGACATAGGCCATGCGCGTCAGCCTATTGAGGTCAGGCCGCACTCGGGACAGCGCCACCGACCTACTTCGGAGGCATCGGGACGAGGCACCGCCGGCAGTTGCCACCTGCGCCAGTTCGTCGTCCTCGTTAACGAGCCCTCTCCGGACAACTCCAACGGTGTCGCCCGGTTGTTACTGGGCTAGCTAGCGATCGAGCGTTGCTCTCGAGGCTAGGGATGCCAACATCCTGAGCTTCTCCGCAGCATCCGACCCGGCATCCGGGTGGTAGATCACGAGCATCACGCGATCGCTGCCACTCAACAGCAGCTTCTCCCGATTCAGCACCAGCTGACCGACCTGCGGGTGATCGATTTGCACGGACACCGACCCCGACAGCACCCCGACATCGTGCCGCGCCCACAGTTCCCGGAACAGCGGTGACGCGAGAGAGAGTTCCCCGACGAGTTCGATGAACCGCGGGTCGTCGACGTCGGTGCCGACCGATTCGCGGAAGCCGGCGACGAGGGCTGCCGCGGCGCGCTCCTGCTGGGGGAACATGGCCTGCTCGGCGGGGTCGAGGAAGACATCCCGAAGCCGGTTGCCGCCGGCGACGAGTCGCGGCGAGAGGGCGGTGGCGAGCGGGTTGGCGGCGAGCACGTCGAGGTAGCGGCCTTCGACGAACGCGGGCAAGTCGAGCAGCGACAGGAGCTTCAGGATGCCCGGCGGCACGACTTCAGGTGCACCGACGCTCGCCGACCGCGCCGCGGCTTCGTCGCCGGCAGCGCCAGCAGGTAGGCGGTGGAGCGCTCATCCAGCTGCAGCACCCGCGCCAAGGCTTCGAGTACCTGGGAAGACGGGTGCCGGTCGCGGCCCTGCTCGAGGCGTAGGGGCTCATCGGCTGAGACGGCGACGTGCCGGCGGCTCCCTCGTGACGGGTTTGTCGCCTCGCGGACGATCCCAGTAGAGGGGCTGACGCCGTCTCGATCCGTGTCCATAGCGTTGACATGTCTCGAGGCCCTCAGGTCGAGACGTGCCGAAGAAGTCACGCGTGTGACGACGAGATGCCTCGCCTGGTCCCGAGAGAAGAGCACCCGATTCATGGTCGACGCGACCCCCCGCACCGCCGCACCGAGGCGACTCACTACCCGCATCCTCGCCGTTCTCGCGATCCTGGCGGCGATGGTGCTCGGCACCGTCCCGGCGCAGGCCGACACGCCCCCCGCGGGGTACGAGGCCTACGGCAACACCGACGACTTCGGGTACACCTTGCTGCCTCTGATGTCTGCGGGCGAGTCCTACACCGCGACCATCCCCGCCCCCTTCGGCGGCAATTACAGCTGGTGCTGGAGCATCGTCAGTGGGTCCCTCCCGCCGGGCATCACCATGACGCCCGACAACGGCGGGTGCGCCACGAGCGTCACGCTCTCGGGTGTCCCGGAGGCGGTGGACGACTTCCTGTTCGAGATCAACGCGACGGATCTCGCCGGCGAGAGCAGCTCCTATATCGGCTTCTACGGCTCCATCGAGTCGAACTTGGCGCCGACGACGACCGAGCTCACGGCGCCGGTGGTCGCGCCGTACGACGACGTCGCGGTGGCGGTGGTCGTGACGGGAACCCCGCCCGACAACCCTGAGACCGCCGGGGGCCCGGAGGGCTCGGTCGAGTACTACGTCGACGGCACGACCCTCCTCGAGACGGGTGCGATCACCAACGGCTCAGGGACGGACACCGTGACCTTCGATCTGGGCGACGTCGGTTCGACCGTCGTGCTCACCGCGAAGTACCTCGGCGACGACTTTTTCGGTGCGTCGACGTCGGGGCCGAAGAGCGTGCTGCTCTACGTCCCGACGGTCGGCGGCATGCTCACCTGGAACGGCCGACCGGTCGAGGGCGCGCTCGTCGAGCTGGTGCCCACCGACAACCTGACGGTCGCGACCGACTCCGTGTCGACGAATGCCGACGGCGAGTTCGAGCTGAGTCCCGGCGCGATCGCGACGGTGGCCGACGCCACGAAGGAGTACGCGATCCGGGCGACCTTCGCCGATGACACCGTGCTCTACTACGCCGACGGCGGGTGGAATGTGAGCGACGTCGAAGAAGCCACCTTCCTCAGCCCGACGACGTGGGTCGAGGCGACCGACATCGAGCGTCGCACTCCGCCCGTGTGGGACGACGAGACTCTCGCGACCCCGCGGGTCGGCGGCAGCTACTCCGACGGCGTCTCGGCGACGAGCGCCAACCGGGTCAGGTATTCGGTGGATGCCGGCGAGCTCCCGTCGGGGCTGACTCTCGACCTGACGACGGGTGAGATCACGGGCGTTCCGGACGCGTGCGATGACGGTCATACCCCGCCGACGTCTCGGACGACGCTGCCGAGCTGCGATTACGACTTCACGATCAAGGCCGACAACGGCTACGGGTCGGTGACGAAGCAGTTCACCGGCACCCTGCTGCCCGCCGGCGTTCCGCCGACGTGGGAGGACGACATCCTCGGCTCCTTCCAGGCGGGGGTGGCGGCCGATGACGGCGTGCTCGCCGCCGGCGACCCGACGATCGTGTACACGGTCACCGGGGGAACGCTGCCGGCCGGGCTGGTGCTGGACCCCGCAACCGGTGCGATCACCGGCATCCCGACCACCGCCGGACCGTACGAGTTCACGATCACGGCGGAGAACGACTACGGCAGCATCGACGCGGTGTTCGAGGGTGAGGTGGCGGCTTCGCCCGATCTGGCTCTCGTGCTCGAGTTCGAGGCGGGAACGTCGATCGAGGATGCGGCGTCGACGATCTCGGCCGAAGGGCTGCTGGTGGGATCGACCTACACGTTGACGATGTTCTCGACCCCGCGGGTGCTCTACACCGGCACGGTCGACGGCTCGGGCGGGTTCACCTGGGTGGTCTCGCTGCCGACCGACACTCCGGCGGGTGCGCACAAGCTGGTGCTCACCGGCACCGCGGCCGACGGCACCCCGATGAGTGCGACCGCGTGGTTCACCCTCGGCGCGAACGGCAAGATCCTGGCGATCTCGTACACCGGGCCGACCGGCACGCTCGCCGCGACCGGGGTCGAATCCGGGTCGGCGCTGCTGCTCGGCGGGATGCTCCTGCTGGTCGGCATCGGCGCGGTGACGATCCGCCGGCGCCGCACGGCCTAGAACCCGAGCCGCACTCCTGGCGGGGTCAATCCCGCCAGGAGTGCTGCGGCGCGTAGCCGAGCACGTCGCGGGCGTGGTCGATGCCGAGCAGCGTCTCGTGCTCGCCCAGCTCGCGCCGCAGCTCCACGCCGGGGAAGAACTCCGCCATCAGCGACGCGCTCGAACGCTCCATCACGGTGTCGGCGGCCGCGATGACGAACCGGTCGAACCCGGGGCGGCCGGCATCCAGCGCCCGCAGGATCGCCTGCGCGCCGTCGCGGGCGTCGATGTAGCCCCACAGGTTCCACTTGCGGCTCGCCGGGTCGGCCTGGAAGGCGGCGAACCCGGGGTAGTCGTCGGGGGTCATCACGTTCGAGAAGCGCAGCGCGGTGATCGAGAGGTCGGCGTCCCAGCGCGCGACCTTGCGGGCGAGTTCCTCTTCGAGGTGCTTGGTGAGGGAGTAGATGCTCTCGGGGCGGGTGTCGTACTGCTCGTCGACCGGGGCGTAGGGCGGGTCGATCTCGAACGGCAGGCCGAGCACCGTCTCGCTCGAGGCGAAGACGACGCGGCGGATGCCGGCCTTGCGAGCACCGTGGATGACGTTGAAGGTCGCGAGCATGTTGTTGCGGAAGGTCGCCACATCGGTTTCGAGCCCCGGCGCCGGAACGGCACCCAGGTGTACGACGCCGTCGAGTCCGCGGTGCCGTTCGTCGATGCCGCTGAGGGCGTCGAACACCGAGCCCGAATCGGTGAGGTCGATGCGGGTGAACCCGTCGCGGCGGGGCCCCACTTGGTCGAGAGCGACGACGTCATGGCCGGCTTCCCGCAACTCGTGTTCGACGACGGCGCCGAGCTTGCCGTTCGATCCGGTGAGTGCGAGTCTCATCAGCCCACGGTACAGGCGGGGCGACTCACCGAGGCGGGCCAGGGGTTTCGATACGCGTGCCGCTGCGCGACGCGCTACTCAACCCGCGGAGGGCGGGCGGCCCGCAGCGTCGACTCGATGAGCACCTCGACGCCGGCGAAATACACCGACCGGAAGTCCATCCCCAGCAGCTGCGCGCCGTAGGCGCTCAGGGTCGGGAACGCGTCGGGCGTGATCTCCACCTCGGTCGGCACCCAGGGCAGATCGTCGATCGTCGTTCCCGCGGCGGCGGTGACGAGTTCGCGGCAACTGGCGGCGACATAGGCCAGCAGCATCCCGCTGAACGCGGCGTAGTGGGCGATCAGGGCGTCGCCGTCGAGGCCGGCCGCAGCGAAGGCGCTCATGCTGTCCTCGATGAGGCCGAGTTCGGCGGGGCCGACGGGGCGGGCGTCGACGAGGCGCGCCCCGATCGCCGGATGCCGCACGAACGTCTCGAGGGTCTCGGTCGCCATCGCGCGCATGAGGGCGCCGACGCCGGCGTCGCGGGGGAGGGCGTCGCGGACGGTGCCCATCAGGGTGTCGATGACCGCGGACAGGAGCTGCGCCTTGTTGCGGAAGTGCCGGTAGACCGCCGTCGGGTCGGCACCGAGCTCGTCGCCGAGGTCGCGGAAGCGGATCTCGGTGGTGCCGGGGCGTGCCGCGATGCGCAGGGCGGCATCCACGATCACCTGGCGATCGAGACGGCCGTACCAGGCGGTGTCGGGGGCACTCACGTCCCCCATCATGACGCTCCGCGGGGGACGGCGCTCACCCCCGGACGGGGGCTGACGATTGCTCGCTAGACGTCAATAACGTTGACATGTTTCCCGACGGGGGTTGGGACGTGATCTGAAGGAACCCGAATGCCCACTGCATCGACGCGCAGCCGGGGGCTGCGCACCTCGCGTCTCGTCGCGGGGCTGACCGCTGTCCTGCTGCTCATCAGCGCACCGCTCGCCGGAGGGATCGCGGCCTCCGCGACGGCGGCCGGCTACACCGCCGAGGTTCGCAGCGGATACACCGGCGACGTCACGCTGCCGCTCATGACCGCGGGCGAGTCGTACAGCGCGACGCTCACCGGACCGCAGTACGGCGGGTCGACCTCCTGGTGCTGGAGCCTCGACGACGGCGCGCTGCCGGACGGGATCACGATCAGGACCCCGGGAGGGCTCTGCTCGCCCACCCTCACCTTCATGGGAACGCCGGAGGAGTCGGGGGAGTTCTGGTTCGATCTGCGCGTCGCCGACACCGCGGGCGAGACGTCGTACCTCCTCGGCTTCGAAGGAATCGTCGAGGCGAATACCTCTCCGACGATCACGACCCTCACCGTCAGCGAGGTCGCCCCGTACGACGCGATCGTGCTGTCGGCGGATGTCGTCGGCAACCCCGTCGTCACCGGAGCGCCCACGGGCAGCGTCGAGTTCCGCGACGGCGACGGGACCGTGCTCGAGACGGGCACGCTCAGTAGCGGCAGCACGACGGTGACGGCGTCGATCGACCGGTCCCTCGTCGGCGTCGACCTCGAGGTGACCGCGGTCTACCTCGGCGACACCGACTACCGGGGCTCCAGCTCGACCGCGTTCGACGTCGTCGTCTACGCGCCCACCGCGAGGGGCTCGGTCGAGTGGAACGGCACGCCGGTGACCGACGCGACCGTGCGACTGCTGCGCGCCTCCGACGAGACCGTCATCGACTCCGGCGACACGGATGCCGACGGCGAATTCGAACTCGACCCGGGCGCGATCCTGACCCCGGCGGATACGAAGCTCACGTACCTCGTCGAGGTCACCTTCGCCGACGACGAAGTGCTCTACCAAGCGCTGGGCGAATACAACGTCACCGATGCCCTCGACGCCGAGGCCACGGCTCCGATCGATTGGGCGGAGTCGCTCCTCCTCGAACGCCGCACCGGACCCAGCTGGGATGACGACGGGCTGGCGACGCCCCGCGTCGGTGTCCCCTACTCCAACGGAGTGAGCGCGGAGAGCCGCGGCCCCGTCACCTACACGGTGACCGCGGGTGCACTGCCCGACGGGCTCAACCTCGACCCGTCGACGGGTGCCGTCACCGGGACGCCGAGCGAGTGCGGGATGAGCTGCGACTACTCGTTCACCATCACCGCCGACAACGGCTACGGCGACACCGATGAGAGCTTCAGCGGCACGGTGCGGCCGGCCGGCGTCGGCCCCGAATGGGAAGACGACGAGCTGCCCGACCTGAGTGAAGGCGTCGCCGTCAGCGACGGGGTACTCGCCGACGGCGACCCGACCATCACCTACGCGGTGACCGACGGCACCCTCCCGGCCGGACTCGCGCTCGACCCGGCCACCGGAGCGATCACCGGCACCCCGACCGCCCCGGGGCCCTACGCGTTCACGATCACCGCCGAGAACGACTTCGGCAGCATCGACGCCATCTTCGAGGGCGACGTCGCGGCGAAGCCCGACCTCGATCTGGTGCTCGAATTCGAGGCCGGCACGTCGATCGAGGACGCCTCCTCGACGATCTCCGCCTCCGGGCTGCAGGTCGGCTCGGAGTACACCCTCACGATGTACTCCACCCCGCGCGTGCTCTACACGGGCACCATCGACGGCACGGGCGGCTTCAGCTGGGTCGTCTCACTGCCGGCCGACACCCCGGACGGCTCCCACCGCCTCGTGCTCACCGGGATCGCCGCCGACGGCACCCCGATGAGTGCGACCGCCTGGTTCAGCCTCAGCAGCGGCCGCATCACGGCGATCTCGTACAGCGGACCCGTCGGCGGACTCGCCGCCACCGGCGTCGAGGTGACGTCGGGCCTGGCTGCGGCCGTCATCCTGCTGCTGGTCGGCGCGGGCGCGCTGACCGCGACTCGTCGCCGCCGCACCATCTGACCCCCGCCATGCGGACGTCGGGCTACCCGAGCCCGGCGTCCGCGTGGGGTGATCTCAGTCGTCGATCGTGGAGTCGGGGAAGGTTTCGATACGCGTGCCGCTGCGCGGCGCGCTACTCAACCCGCGATATCTCCCAGCGTCTCTTTCAACAGCGCTGTGCCGTGGTTGGCCACCGGCACCCCGCGGTACAGCCCGACCTGCAGGATGACCTCGCGGATCTCTTCGCGGGTGAGCCCGTTGGTGATCGCCGCCCGGAAGTGCATCGGCACTTCCTCCCAGTACCCCGCCGTCATCAGCGCCGTCAGGGTGACGATCGAGCGGGAGCGGCGGTCGAGCCCGGGGCGCGACCAGATGTCGCCCCAGGCGACGCGGGTGATGTAGTCCTGGAAGTCGGCGTTGTCGGGGTTCACGCCGGCGACCGCGCGGTCGACGTGCGCGTCGCCCAGCACCTCGCGGCGCACCTTCATCCCGGCTTCGCGGCGGGAATCGTCAGTGCTCATGAGGCCTCCGAGAGCAGGATCGCGGCCACCTCGGCCGGCTTCTCGACGGTCGCCAGATGCGCCGCGTTCGGGATGACGTGCAGGGTGCCGGAGCGGGCGGACGCCACCGCGTCCTCCGCGGCCGGGAGCGGGATGATCGCCTCGTCTTCGGCGCCGGCGATGATCGTGAACGGCATCGCCAGGGTCGAGACGGCGGGCCGGAGGTCGGTGGCGGCGAGGGCCTCGACGCAGAGCGCGTAGCTCTCGTCGTCGACATCCATCAGGTCGGTGAGGAGGGGCGACGACACGGTCGGCGACGCGGCGATGAATCCGGGAGCGAACCAGCGCGAGGCGGAACCCTGGACGAGCGACGGGGTGCCCGAGGCGCGCACGTCGGAGGCGCGCTGCGCCCAGGCCTCGGCGGTTCCGATCTTCGGCAGCGAGCACACCATCGTCACCCGGGCGACGCGGGAGGGCGCGCGCAGCGCGACGGCGAGCGAGCCGACCCCACCGAGCGAGACCCCGGCTGCGGCGAACCGGGCGAGGCCGGCGTCATCCGCGGCGGCGAGGATGCCGTCGGCGAGCTCCTCGATCGAGAAGCCCGAGGTGGTCGCGGGCGAGACGCCGTGACCCGGCAGGTCCCAGCCGTAGAGCGGGTGATCGCCGAGCAGCGGCAGCACCGGGTCCCAGACGCGGGCGACGCGGGTGCCGAGCGAGGGTCCGAGCAGGAACGGGATGCCGGAGCCGCCCGTCGACAGCGGCACCAGCCGGATGGTGGGGACGCCGCCGTCCTGAGCCTGTCGAAGGGTCACTCGAGCACCTCGCGCGCCTCCGCCAGAAGTCGGTCGACGAGCTCGCCGGCGACTCCGAGGTAGTCGGCGGCGACGGCATCCCCGATCGCGAAGCGCTGCCGTTCGGCGATGAGGTCGAGCCCGGCGGACGTGACGTGGGCGGCGATGACCTCGGGATGCACGCGCAACCCTTCGGCGAGGTCGCGGCCGAGCGAGGCGGCGCCTCCGGCGATGCGCAGCAGCGAGCGGAACGGCTCCCACTCCGCGTGCCAGGCGCCGTCGGGGCGCTCGTCGACGGTGATCGCCGCGGTGTGCAGCGCGGAGAGCAGGTGCGTCGCCTGCCGGGACGCGGCGTTGATGAGCACCGCGCGCACGGGGTTGGACTTCTGCGGCATCGTCGACGACCCGCCCGCGGCGCCGTCGTCGAGCTCGCCGAGCCGCGCGAGCGCGGTGGTGTTCTCGCTGACCGTGCCGAAGGCATCCGTCATCTCCACGAGCGTGTCGCCCAGCCGAGTGACCGGCGCGCGCCAAACGTGCCACGGAGCCACCGGGTCGGCGAGGCCGAGGTCGCGCGCGAGGCGGGAGGCGATGTCGATGCTGTCGGCGCCGGAGGCGGTGAAGGCGGCGAGGGTTCCCGCGGCGCCTCCCAGTTGCACCGGATACGCGGCCGCGGCTCGACGCACCTCGGCGGCGGCCGAGGCCACCCCCCGCGCCCAGCCGGCGAGCTTCAGCCCGAGTGTGATCGGCGTCGCCGGCTGCGTGAGCGTGCGCCCGACCATCACGGTCTCGCGGTGCGCGACCGCGTGCACGGCGAACGCCTCCACGGCCGCGGTGGCGTCGGCGATGATGATCGCCACGGCATCCTTCGCCACCAGGGCGAGCGCGGTGTCGAGGGCGTCCTGCGACGTCGCGCCGCGGTGCAGCCAGTGCGCGGCTTCGTCGTCGAGCTTCGCCCGCAGCGCGTTCACGGTCGGGATGACGGGGTTGCCCCCGGCCCGCGCCTCACGCGCGATTTCGGCGGGGTCGAGACCGACCCCCGCCGCGGTGATACGGGCGGCGACCCCGGGCGGGGCGGTGACCGTCGCAAGTGCGGCTTCGAACCGCACGATGGCGTGGAGCACCGCGAGATCCGACGTGACAGCCGCCACCGGCGTGCCCGCCCAGAGAGGGGAGAGCAGGCCGGTGTCGGCGTCGTCGTCAGTTGAAGGCAAGGAACACGGTTTCTTTCTCACCCTGCAGGTGGATGTCGTGGCGCAGCCCGCCGGGAACCTCGGTCGCGATCAGTGTGGCCCGCCGCTCGGGCGTGAGCCCGCTGAGGAACGCGTCGCCTTCGAGCGCGGGGCCGGGCACGTAGATGCGGGTGTGCAGGCGCGCCAGCAGGCCGCGCGCGAAGACGATCACCGCGAAGAACGCCGGCTTGCCCTCCGCGGTGGGCGCGGGGAGCAGAGTCGTGAACTCGTAGTGCCCCTCCTCGTCGGATCCGCTGCGGCCGAAGCCCGAGAACGAGTCGGCCTTGCGCACGATGCTGCCGGTCTCCGTCGGGATGTTGCCCGCGGCATCCGTCTGCCAGATCTCGACCACCGCATCCGGAACCGGAGCGCCGTTGCCGTCGTAGACGTAGCCGCTGAGCACGATCGCGCCGGGAGTGCCGGCGGGCACGATCTGCTCGGAGCCGTCGAAGGCCATGCCGATCGCGTAGTACGGGCCGACGGTCTGGTCGGCGGTGGGGTAGAGCTTCGTCATTCGTCCTCCTCCGGCCCGTCTTCGCTTGCGAACCAGGTGCGGTTGCTCCCGTTCAGCACGATGTCCCAACGGTAGCCGAGCGCCCAGTTCGGAACGGTCACGTCGTGGGCGTAATCGGCGATGAGCGACTTCTGCCCCTTCGCGCTCGTGATCGACTGGAAGATCGGGTCGAGCGGCATCAACTGGTCGCCCGGGAAGTACATCTGGGTGACCATGCGCTCGGTGAACTGGTTGCCGAACACCGAGAAGTGGATGTGCGCGGGCCGCCAGGCGTTCTCGTGGTTCGGCCACGGGTAGGCACCCGGTTTGATCGTGACGAACTTGTACTCGCCGTCGGCGTTGGTGATGACCCGGCCGACGCCGTTGAAGTTCGGGTCGAGGGGCGCGGGGTGGCGCTCCTTCTTCTGCCGGTAGCGGCCGCCGGCGTTGGCCTGCCAGATCTCCACCAGCTGGTGGGCGGCGGGGCGACCGTCGGCATCCGTCATCTTGCCGGTGACGATGATGCGCTCACCCTGCGGTTCGCCGTTGACCTGGCTGGTGAGGTCGAACTCGGTCCAGTGCACGTCGCGGTGGCCGAACGCGGGGCTCGCCAGCTCGATCGTCTCGGGGTCGACCAGCTCGAGGTTCGCCGACGGGTGCCGCAGGATGCTCGAGCGGTACGGCGGGTAGTCGATGAGGGTGCGGTGCGCGCCCCAGTTCGGGTCGCTGCTGGTCGGCGCGTTCGCCGCGATGTCGGCGATCTCGGCGCTGATGTCGGCCTGCGTGGGATGCCCGGGCGGGTAGTTCGCGGCGCTCTTCGGGATGTCGTCCATGTCACTCCAATGTGGTCCCGCCCATCATCCTGCCGACTCCGCC
>NZ_JBIIAW010000152.1:0-5152 GCF_044239695.1 Pseudolysinimonas sp.
GAAACCCACCCCGGGTTGCTCGTCGGGGTTTCGATACACCGGGCGCGCCCGGCACTCAACCCGCGGGGGAGGTGGTGCGGATCACGAAGGCGGCCACGGCATCCGCCGCGGTGTCGAGGTGCTGCGCGGCCGTGAACCCGCTCACGCTCTTCCGCGGCGTGAGGTCGTGGTCGCCGTCCGCGAGCCAGCGGATCTCGATCGTGGGCGAGAGCGGGTAGCCGGCGACCTCGTCGGGGGACCCGAACGGGTCGCGCGTGCCCTGCACGATGAGCGTCGGCGTCGCGAGGTCGGCGAGGTGCGCGATGCGCGGTTGATCGGGCTTCGCCGGTGGGTGCCACGGGTACGAGAGGCAGACCAGTCCGGCGACGGCGGCGTCGTCCGCGATCATGCTCGCGACGCGTCCCCCCATCGAGCGTCCGCCGATCACGGGACGCCCGCCGACCTCGGCCAGCACCGCCCGGTACTCGTCGAGCAGGGTATCGGCGCGGGGCGGCGGGCGGCGCAGCCCCTGCCGCCGTGCCGCCATGTAGGCGAACTCGAACCGCACGACACGGATGCCGCGGTCGGCCATGCGCACGGCCAGCGCGGTCATGCCGCGGGAATCCATCGCGGCGCCGGCGCCGTGGGCGAGCACGAGGGTCGGGGCGGACGGGTCGCCGTCGATGAGCAGATCCACGCCCTCATCCTGCCGCCTGCGTTCGAAATGCGTACGAGCCCCGAGGTCTAGGCTCGATCCGTGAGAGTCGCCCGCTTCGCCACCCCCGACTCGACCCCCCGGTACGGCATCGTCGACGGTGACGACCTCGTCGTGCTCGCCTCGGATCCGATCTTCGCGGGGTTCGACACCACGGGGGAGAGAGTCCCGCTCGCCGACGCACGCCTGCTGGCCCCGGTCATCCCGCGCTCGAAGGTCGTCTGCGTGGGCCTCAACTACGCCGAGCACCGCGCCGACATGACGAACGTCGACGCCCCCGAGAACCCGCTCATCTTCCTCAAGCCCAACACCGCGGTGATCGGTCCCGGCGAGCCCATCCTCATGCCGCCGGTCGAGGGGCGCATCACCCACGAGGCCGAGCTGACGATCGTGATCGGCAAGATCGCCAAGCAGGTGAAGGCCGCCGACTGGGAGCAGTACGTGTTCGGTTACACGATCGCGAACGACGTGTCGGCGCGCGACCAGATGTTCGCCGACGGCCAGTGGGCGCGGGCCAAGGGCTACGACACCTTCTGCCCGATCGGTCCGTGGATCGAGACCGAGCTCGACCCGACCAATCTCGAGATCTCGAGCACCGTCGACGGCGAGCCGCGGCGGCACGGCAATACGAAAGACCTCATCCACAAGATCCCCGAGCTGATCGCCTACATCTCGGATGTCTGGACGCTCCTGCCCGGCGACATCATCTGCACCGGCACGCCGTCCGGTCTCGGCGGCTTCCTCGACGGGCAGACCGTCGACATCACCATCGAGGGCATCGGCACGCTGAGCAACCCGGCGCGGTATCGCGACGGGGCGCCCACCGCGCGTTCGTGAAGACGGGCGCGGCATGACACTCGCGGCGACGGTCGCCGTTCTCGGATTCGTCAGCGCGCTGCTCTACGGCGCGTCCGACTTCCTCGGCGGGTTGGCCTCGCGACGGATGACGCCGCTGCTCGCGAGCACTCTCGGGTTCGGGGTCGCGATCGTCGTCGCCGGCGTCGCGGTGCTCGTCACCGATCCGGTCTGGTCGCGTGAGGCCGTCGTCCTCGGCATCATCGCGGGGGCGTGCGGGGCGATCGGAACGTGGGCGCTCTATGCGGCGCTCGCACTCGGGCCGATGAGCATCCTCTCCCCAGCGGTCGCCGCGATCTACGCGATCGTGCCGGCGACCGTCGGCATCGCGCTCGGGGAACGCTTCGGCGTCGTCGGATCGATCGCCCTCGTCGTCGTGGTGGTGGCGGGCATCCTGCTCGCGTCGAGTCGGGATGCCGAACGTCGACGTCCGTCGACTCGGGCCCTGCTGATCTCACTCGTCTCAGGGCTCGGCTTCGCGGGCTACATCGTCGCGATCGACGCGACCCCCGAGGAGTCGGGTTTCGTGCCGCTGTTCGTCGACCTCCTGGCCGGCGGGGTGCTGTTCGGGGCGGTGCTGCTGCTCGGGCGCCTGCGGTCGGGGCCCCGCGAACTCGCCGGGCTGCGCGACCGCCGCGCCGTGGCGCTCGCCCTCGGTGCCGGCCTGCTGCTCGTGTCGGGCAACCTCCTGCTCGTCGCCGGGCTGCATCTCGGCGACCTGGCCACTCTCGCCGTGCTCAACTCGCTCTACCCGCTGGGCACGGTCGCGCTCGCGGTCGTCGTGCTGCGCGAACGTCCGTCGAGACTTCAGGTTCTCGGGATCGTGCTCGCGTTCGCGGGGGCAGTGGCACTCGCGCTCGGGGGGACCGAATGACGTTCCTGACGGACGCGGATGTCGTCCGGATCCGGCGGCGCAGCCACGCGGTGATCATCGTCGGCCAGGCGCTGGCCGGGGTCGGGATGGGCGCCACGTTCTCCGCAGCCGCGTTGCTCGCCGAGCGTCTCTCCGGTTCCGCCGCGTGGTCGGGCACCGCGACGACGATGTCCACCCTCGGTGCGGCCGCCGCCGCGGTGCCGCTCGCCGCCCTCGCCCGCCGGTCGGGACGCTCTCCGGCTCTCGCGACCGGGGCGGGTCTCGCTGCGCTCGGGGCGGTGCTCGGCCTCGTCGCGACAGCCGCTGTCGTCTTCCCGCTGTTTCTCGTCGCGATGGGCCTGCTCGGCGTCGGAACCGCGGTCAACCTGCAGTCTCGGTTCGCGGCGACCGACCTCTCCGAACCGTCCCGCCGGGGCCGCGATCTCGCGATCGTCGTCTGGGCGACCACGCTCGGGGCGGTGATCGGCCCGAACCTCATCGGCCCGGGCGAAGCGCTCGGGCTGCGCCTGGGTCTGCCGGAACTCGGCGGGGTCTTCCTCTTCACGCTCGCTGCGCAACTGGTGGCCGTGACCATCTACCGCTTCGGTCTGCGTCCCGACCCGCTGAAGACGGCCGAGCGGCTCGGCGTCGAACGCGGCGCCGGACCGGTTGCCGCCCGCCCCGCGGATCGCGGGGGAGTGCGCACCGCCATCCTCGCTCTCGCCCTCAGCCACGCGACGATGGCTTCGGTGATGGCGATGACCCCCGTGCACCTCGTCGACCACGGCGCGACTCTGGTGATCGTCGGGCTCACGATCAGCCTGCACGTCGCCGGGATGTACGGTCTCTCGCCGCTGTGGGGGGTGCTCTCCGACCGGTTCGGTCGCGAGCCCATCATCGGCGTCGGGCAGGGGCTGCTGCTCGCGGCCCTGCTGATGACCTCGTTCGGCGCCGAGTCGTCGGGTTGGGTGCTGACCGGCCTCATCTTCCTGGGCGTCGGATGGAGCGCCTCGACAGTGGCCGCCTCCGGCCTCGTGGCCGACAGTGCCGACCCGGCGCGCCGCACGGTCGTGCAGGGCCGGGCCGATCTGTCGATGAGTCTCGCCGGCGCGATCGGGGCGGGGAGCGCTGGGCTCGTGCTCGCCCTCATCGGCTACGCGGGGTTGTCGTTGGTCGCGACGGCACTCGTCGCGGTCGTGCTCGGGGCTCTGGCGATCCGTACCGCGCGTCGCCCGGGACGCGCCGACTGATTCCGCCGCCGACTCCTCGCGGGCCGCTCTTGCACTGATAGTGACACTATCGGTAGTGTCACTATCACCATGAGGATCTCCGAACTCGCCCGGCTCAGCGACAGCACCCCCGCCACGATCAAGTTCTACGTGCGCGAAGGCCTGCTCGCCCCGGGGGAGCGACTCGGCGCCAACCAGTCGGCCTACGACGACACGCATCTGGCACGCGTGCGGCTGATCCGGGCACTCGTCGAGGTCGGCGGTCTGTCGATCGCCGGCACGCGGGCGGTGCTCGCCGCGCTCGACGACGACGGACTGGCGCTCGGCTACGTGCTCGAAGCCGCCTCGCAGGCGCTGCCGGTGAGCGTGCCGCCGTCGCCGACGGGTGAGACCGCGGGCCGGCAGCGCATCGACGACCTCGTCGCCGACCGCGGCTGGCACGTCGGCCCGGGCAACGCCGGCCGCGTCGTCGCTGCCCGCGTGCTCGACGACTACCGCGCTCTCGGCCGCGACGACCTGACGGCCACGCTCGAGGTCTACGCCGACGCTGCCGAACTCGTCGCCGTCGCCGACCTCGGCGCCGTGGCCGCGGCCACCAGCCGGGCCGCGATGACCGAGACCGTCGTCGTCGGCACCGTGCTCGGCGACGTGCTGTTCGCGGGCCTGCGCCGCATGGCCCACGAGGAGGCGGCGATGCGTCGCTTCCCCGTCCCCGGATCCACTCCTGCACCCCCGGCCGCACCCGACACCGACCCCACCGAGGAACCCAGCTCATGACCGACCTGCACCCCGCGCCCTCCACGGACGCCGCCCCGCGCCTCATCGCCGCCCGCCCGCTACGTGCGGTCGAGTGGCACCGCCCGCTGCTCGTGCTCGCCGCCGCGATGACGGTGCTCGCCGTCGTCAGCACGATCGGGATGCTCGTCGACGACCGAGAGGTGACCGGCGTCTCGGTCTGGGCGAAGCCGCTCAAGTTCGCCCTGTCGACGGTCCTCTACTCCCTGACCCTGGCGTGGTTGATCGGTCAGACGACCCGATTCCGTCGGGTCGCCCGCCTCGTCGGCACGGCCTCCACGATCCTCCTCGCCGTCGAACTCGTCATCATCACCGCCTTCGCCGCGCTCGGCGAGACGAGCCACTTCAACGTGACGACGCCGCTGCACACGGCCGCCTGGGGCGTGATGGCGGTGTCGATCTCGACGCTCTGGGGCCTCACTTTCGTGATGGCGATCATCCTGTTCCGCACGCCGCTGGGCGACGCCGCACGTACGATGTCGATCCGCGCCGGCATCCTCATCGCGATCGTCGGCATGGGCCTGGCGTTCCTGATGACCGGGCCGCAGGGCGACCAGATCTCGGACTACCAGGGCGTCGTCGGCGCGCACACCGTCGGGGCGGCCGACGGCGGCCCGGGGCTCCCGGTGCTCGGCTGGAGCACGGAGGCGGGCGACCTGCGCATCCCGCACTTCGTCGGGATGCACGCCCTCCAGGTGCTGCCGCTACTCGCGATCCTGCTCGAGG
>NZ_JBIIAW010000153.1:0-5151 GCF_044239695.1 Pseudolysinimonas sp.
CCGGCGGTTGAGGCTCACGTTGGCGAAAACGCCGCCCGCCAGTACGAGGGTGTCCTGCCCCGAACGGTCGAGATGCCAGCGTGCGAAAGCGACCACGAGATCCTCGACGAACAACTGCACGGTCGCCGCCGCATCCACTGGACGCAGCCCCTCGATGCGTTCGCGAACTCGGTCGTTGTGTAGGTGCGCGGGCCGGTCCGGGTACGGCCCCACCACCAGCCCGTCGCCGAGACGGCCGCGTATCGCCCCGGTCTGCGGGTCCACACGGTACAGTTCGTCGAGCCAGCCGCGGATGCCGGGATCGGCGACGCCGTCCGCGGCCATCGCCTGCAGCTTGCCTTCGTCCCGCTGCGGACGCAGCCCGCACGCGACCGTGAAGGCGGAGTAGAGGTGGCCGATCGAGTCCTCGGTGGGCAGAGCGAGGGTACGGTCGACGGTGCCGCCCGTTCCGATCGACACTGACCCGGAGAGGTCGTCGCCCTTGCCGTCGAGGGTGATCACGAGGGCGTCGCGGGCCCCCGAGAGCAGGAACGCCCCAGCTGCGTGGGCGGTGTGGTGGTCGACGAACTTCTCCGGAAGGCCGCCCAGTCCGACCTTGCCGACGAGGCGGCGCAGTCCGGCTACCCGATCGCGCTGGGTGGTCAGGGGAAGACGCCGCAGCTTTTCGGCGGTCAGCCCGAGTTCGTCCGCCCGTGCGAGTCGTTGGGTTTGCCCGGCCGCGACGCGCGCATCGAAGTTCGCCATCGCCACCCGTTCGAGATCGTCGGGAGCCTGCAGACCGTAGACAACGCTTGTCACGACGTCGGTGCCGGCAGCGTCGACGCAGTAGGCGACGCTCTCGACCGGGAGCGGATCATGTGCCGGGCGGGCGTCATGGTTCTTGATCCGTGAGAACCGCTCCTCCTCGACCGCCGCCGTGACCGTGCCGTCCGAGCCGATCAGTGCGGCTCCGGCGTTGTGGCCGTCGTAGATCCCGAGGGAGCTCAATCCGGTGCGCCGCCGAGCTTGATGCGGATCAGACGACGATCCAGCGTCGGTTCTATATGCGGGCCGCGGTGGAGGTTCGTGCGGTTATCGAACATGACGAGGCGACCCGGTTCCACGACCGCCTGGACAGGGGAGAGGTCGGCGATCGTGGCTCGGAACACCGCGACCGCATCCCGCATCTCGGGTGCGAACTCGTCGTCGAGCTCGGCGACGACCGACCCGACCCAGCGAGGCAGGTCGAGCGACAGGATCGGCGCCGAGAACTGCTTCCGGTCGGCGAAGTTCTTGCTGCGCCAGGGCACGGGCCTCGACCGCAATACCTGCAGAGCGGCCGGATGAGCGGCCATCGCCTCGTCGACGGCGACCAGGGGCAGCAGCTCTGTCGCGGGAGCGTCGAAGCCGAGCCCCAGGTGCACGTGCCCGAGGAGTGTCATCGCGTTGGGTCGCCACCACGGTGTGCTGTCGGTATGCCATTGCTGATCGTCGCGGTGGCCGAGCCCCGATCGCACGATCGTGACCGTTCCGCCAAGGTCCTCGTGGATCGACTCAGGCGAGGGACCGATCCAGGCGGCGAGCATCGCGACGGCGTGCACAGCGCCGTGCTCGGCGGGGTACGTGAACTCGGCATGTGCGCCGATGGCGGACCTGAGGCCGGCGGCGAGCTCGCGGCCCTGCTGGGTGGGGGTGCGCCGGACTGCTTCGACGAGCGGGTGCGCAGGGTCGCGGAGCAGCCCCCGGACAGTCGCGTCATCGCCGGTTAGTGGCTCGAGGTCGAACCAGGCGGCGGGAAGCGGGATCGCGGTCATCGGCTCTCGGGGAGGTGTCGGGCAAGCGCCGCGCGGACGCGGTCGATGCGTTCGGGGGTGGCGTCATCGGTGACGAACACATCGAGTTCCGGGTCGTGCGTCAGGCGACCGAAGTTTCCGTCGAAGGATCGTGCGGCCCCGTCCAGGAGGCTGAGGCCGAAGCCTGGGTAGATCGCGTCGAGGGAGTGGCCGAGGTAGAACGCGAGCGACCGCTGTCGCGTGGTGTGTGCATCACGCTCGCGGTAGTTCTCAAGACTGAACCGCGGGTGGCATGCGTCCAGCAGGACCTTGGGCGCAAGCCACACAGGCATGATTATGCGTTGCTCCCCGATCGGCCGCACTGGGTATTGCAGCGGAGCTCGGCCGTTCATGACGGTGAACATGAGCTCGGCGAGCAGGTCCTCGCGGTTGTACCCGAAGGCCAGGTCACGGAAGCGGCGCTCGGTCGCGACCGCACGCGCTGCACGCAAGATGAGGAACGTGCCAAAGAAGTGGATCGCTTCTTCGCCGAACGCCTGCCCGAAGTCGTCGTACATCTCGGGGAGCGAGGTGCGCAGGCGGAGCAGGTCCGCCGTCTCCGACTCCGAGAACACGCGGTGATCGATGCCGAGATCCTGGCACAACACGGATGCGCGGTCCGCTGCAGCTTGCGTCATCACGTCGCGGAACACCAGGGTGAACGCAGTCAGCCGGTCGGCCGGGATAGCCGATGCGAGGCCGAACGCGAGGGCGTTGCTGTCGCCGCCGCCCGAAACCCCGAACACGCAGCCCTGCTCGACAACCCCGTGTGCGGCGACAAACTCGGCGACCTGTCGCATGACGAGATGCTTCGCCTCGTGCTCGCCGAGCAGGGCGCCGTTCGCGAATGCGCGCCCATCGCGCAGCGTGATCCCCGAGATCCCGGCTCCCTCGCCGGCCGCCCGCTCGTCGGGCCCCCACGGCAGCACCGTCTCGAAGAGGGTATTCCGCAACGCGCGCACCACGATGCGGTCGACATCCGCGGGAAGGTCCGCGAGCCGTGACCAGCCGGGCACGGGGGTGAGGTGGGTACCTCGTGCCAGGTAGCTCTGCACCATGGTTCGGGGGATCTCGTTCAACGCCAGCAGGTCGTCGATGGTCTCGGCGGTGGCGCGCAGCCGCCGGACGCCAAGGACGTGCTCGAGGTCGACCTCGGTCATCGTGGGTCATCCTGTTCGTCGTAGGGAAGCAGGGTCGCGCTGCGATGGTCGATCAGGGTGGGATGGCCTGGTCGGGCCGCTGCCCCCCCGAACGCACCGAGAGCGACCGCGAGCTGAGTCCGGGCGTAGAGGTCGGCGGGGCAGCGTCGCGGGCCCGCCCCGAATGGTATCGCGGCCGGGGTGTCGTCGCGGTCTGGGTCGAACCGATCCGCGTCGGCCCAGGCCGCCGACCGCTGGGTCACCCAAGGGCTAACCACGGCGAGATCGCCCGCTGCCCCCCAACCCTCGTCGCCCCTCATGGACCGCACGATCAACCAACTCGGCGGGTAGAGCCGCAGCAGCTCTGCGATCTCCGGATCGCGGGGCTCCTGCCCGAGGCCGATGGTGATCGCGGACGTCACCGCGGCCGCTGTGCTCTCCCACCCGGCGAGGGCGAGGGCGATCAGTTCGTCGACGATGTCCGATCTTGTCCAGCCGCGATGGCGCAGCTCATCGACGAAACGGCCGCGGTCTCCCGACATGCATGCAGCGAGCGCGTCCACGAGCCCCGCGCGGGCACCCCTGTCGGCGGAAGTCGTAGGGGCGCCAGCCTGGATCGCTTCGGCCAGGCGTTCGGCGGCAACCACCCCCGCCTGCAGCGTCCCGAGCGGCAGTTTGCTCGGAGCTGCGCCGGTCAGATCGAGGAGCATCCACTGTGTCAGCAATGCAGGCCGGAGCCGCCGCGGCGGCAGCGCCGGGCCGACAGCTTCACGCAGCCGGTCCTGCATGGCCGCCCGGTCGGATGCCGCCTCGGCCAAGGCGACGATCACCTCGCTGCGGCGGCGCCGGAAGTGGTCGCCTTCGAGTGCCGGGTATCCGCCCGCCGCCGCGCGCGAGGCCGCCCCGCGTCCCTTCTCGAGGTCGCGCCGCCTCAGCAGAGCACGGGCATGCACGGGCTCGATGAAGATCCAGCCGCGTCGCCCGCCGAATTTTGCTTCGACGACCGGCTCTTCCCCGAAGGGATGGGCAAGAAACGCGCCGAACAGGTCGGGTCGGTGACGTAGGTCGAGTGCCGGGAATGACGCCGTCCGCGCCACGCTCACCGATCCGCTACATCTGGGCCGTCAGAGCGGAGGCGCAGAGTACGAACTCGACCCCGCCCTCGGTCATGGTGTCCATGCCCTGGTCGGTGAGCGATGCGAAGACAATCGACTCGGCGGGGGTAACGGCGGGGGCGACGGTGGTCATGGGTCCTCCGGTTCGGGCAATTGGTCGATTGTAGTGACGGATCATCACTCTTGTCGATCGAGCAGACGCATCTGCTCCGGCGCGTGATGCTCGCCGGATGCGGGAGTCAGGTCGTCGAGGGCGGCGAGCTGGTCGGCGGTGAGGGCGACCCCGTCTGCCGCGACGTTCTCCTCGACGTGCGCTACCGACTTGGTGCCCGGAATCGGTGCCGACCCCGGCACTCGGGCGATCACCCAGGCGATTGCGATCTGGGCCGCCGTCGCACCGACCTCCGACGCGATCCGCTGCACCTTCGCGACGCCGCGCAGGTTCGCGGGAAGGTTCTCTTTCGCGAAGCGAGGGTTGTGGCGCCGGTAGTCGTCGGGGAGCAGGCTGTCGTCCGACTCGATCGTCCCGGTGAGCAGACCACGCCCGAGGGGGGAGTAGGGGACGAACCCGATCTCCAGCTCGTGCAGCACCGGCAGCACCTCCCGCTCGGGATCGCGGGTCCACAGCGAGAACTCGGATTGCAGCGCGGTGATCGGATGCACGGCGTGGGCGCGACGGATGTTCCCGACCCATGCCTCCGACAGGCCGAGGTGCCGGATCTTGCCGGCGGCAACGAGGTCGGCCAGCGCGCCGATGGTGTCCTCGATCGGCGTGCGGGGGTCGACACGGTGTTGGTAGTAGAGGTCGATCCGGTCGGTGCCGAGGCGACGCAATGATCCCTCGACCGCGAGCCGCACGTTGGCTGGCGTGCCGTCGGGAGTGGGTGCGCCGACGTGCGAGATCAGTCCGAACTTGGTGGCGACGACGACCTCGTCGCGTCGGCCCCGCAGCGCGCGCCCGACAAGCTCTTCGTTGACGTAGGGACCGTAGATCTCGGCGGTGTCGATCAGCGTCACACCCAGGTCGATCGCCCGTCGGATGGAATCGATCGACGCGTTGGGGTCGCCGTCGGAGGTGAGCATGCT
>NZ_JBIIAW010000005.1:0-57797 GCF_044239695.1 Pseudolysinimonas sp.
AATCGCGCGCTGACGCCGGGAGCTGCGCAGGCCGACGGCATCGTCATCACGCCGAGCCACAACCCGCCGCGCGACGGCGGATTCAAGTACAACCCGCCGCACGGCGGACCCGCCGATTCGGATGCCACCGGCTGGATCGCCGGCCGGGCGAACGAGATCATCGCGGGCGGCAATCGCGAGGTTCGTCGCTCCACCGACACTCGCGTCGAGGGTTACGACTTCCGCGGTGAATACGTGCGGGACCTCGAGACGGTGCTCGACCTCGGCGCGATCCGCTCGTCCGGCCTGCGGCTCGGCGCCGACCCGCTCGGCGGCGCGAGCGTCGAGTACTGGAAGCTCATCGCCTCGCACTACTGGCTGCCGCTCGACGTCGTCAACCCGTCGGTCGACCCGCGGTGGGCGTTCATGACGCTGGACTGGGACGAGAAGATCCGCATGGATCCGTCGTCGCCGTCGGCGATGGCCTCCGTCGTCGCCCGCCGGGCCGACTTCGACGTGCTCACCGGCAACGACGCCGACGCCGACCGCCACGGGATCGTCACGCCCGACGGCGGGTTGATGAACCCCAACCACTACCTCGCGGTCGCCATCCAGTACCTGTCCACCCACCGCGACGGCTGGTCGCCCGACGCCGCGATCGGCAAGACCCTCGTGTCGTCGTCGATCATCGACCGCGTCGTGGGGTCGCTCGGCAAGAAGCTGTGGGAGGTTCCCGTCGGCTTCAAGTGGTTCGTGCCCGGACTCATCGACGGCTCGGTGGCGTTCGGCGGAGAGGAGAGTGCAGGGGCGTCGTTCCTCGAGCTCGACGGCTCCACCTGGACGACCGACAAGGACGGCATCATCCTCGCGCTGCTCGCCGCCGAGATCCGCGCCGTCACCGGGAAGTCGCCGTCGGCGCTCTACCGGGAGCTGACGGAGCAGTTCGGCGACCCCGCGTACGCCCGGGTGGATGCCGCGGCGACTCCCGCGCAGAAGGCCCGGCTGGGCAAGCTGTCGGGCTCCGACATCGCGGCCGACACCCTGGCCGGCGAGAAGATCGTCGACCGGCTCTCCGCGGCTCCGGGCAACGGGGCGGCCATCGGCGGAGTGAAAGTCGTCACCGAGAACGCCTGGTTCGCGGCGAGGCCGTCGGGCACCGAGGACGTGTACAAGATCTACGCCGAGTCGTTCCGCGGGCCGGAGCACCTCGCCGAGGTGCAGGCCGAGGCGAAGGAGATCGTCGACGCGGCTCTCGGCGCCTAGTACGTGGGCGCCGCCGGAAGGCCGAACATCTCCTCGAGCGTCATGACCCCCGTGTTGTGCATCTCGGTCGCGAGGGCGACGCCGACGTAGCGGACGTGCCACGGCTCGTACTCGTACCCGGTGATCGGCGTGTAGCCGTCGGGGTATCGGATGATGAAGCCGTACTCCCAGGAGTGGGCCGCGAGCCACAGCCCCTGCGACGTCTGGCCGAAGCACTGGTCGAGCGCGCACGAGTTGGGAACGGCGCCGAGGTCCATCGTCCAGCCCGTCTGGTGCTCGCTGTAACCCGGGCGCGCGCTCGTCAGATCGGCGGCCTCCTGGCCGAGCTGGCTGACCCAGCCGTTGTAGACATCCACCTGGCGGCTGTAGCTCCGATAGGTGGAGAGCGACTGCATCGTCTCGCCGGTCTCCGCCGTGTAAGCGGCCAGCAACGCCTGCATCTGGCCCGCCGCCTCGGCGCGCAGCTGCCCGCCGCCGGCGATGTCGATCGCGACGAGGTCGGCCGGGGCGTAGTCCTGGGGGTTGAGCGGTCGCTGCTTGTTGACCACGAGCCACGGGCTCGTCGGGTCGTCGATCGAGAACTGGTCGAGCGGGAAGGTCGGGGTGGGGGTCGGCGTGGGGGTGGGGGTGCTGCTGGGGGTGGGCGAGTCGGAGGGCTCGGCCGCGGGCGTGCCGTCCTTCGGGGCGAAGACGAAGAAGGCGCCGACGACGAGCGCCGCCACGACGACGATCACGATCACCGTCGCGATGCGGCGATTGCGCCGTACCCGCGGCGACGGGCCGCGGTGCCGCACGCGGAGCATCGGCTGGTCGGTCACCGCGACAGCTTACGGGCCCGGCCGGTTGCCGGATCTCTGCCGGAGGTATAAATTTGCAGTCTCCGCAAAATCTTGGAGAACTCTCCTCATCACCGAAGGACCCATGTCCAGTCAGACCGCTGCGCCCACGGGCGAACCGCTGCTCACGCACCGGCAGATCCTCCTCATCATCGTGGGCCTGATGGCCGCGATGTTCCTCTCGTCGCTCAACCAGACCGTCGTCGGCACGTCGATGCGCACCATCGCCGACGACCTCGGCGGGCAGGCGCTGCAGGCGTGGGCCACGACGGCGTTCCTGATCGTGTCGACGATCACCACGCCGATCTACGGAAAACTCAGCGACCTGTTCGGCCGTCGCCCGCTCTTCATCCTCGCGATCGTGCTGTTCCTCGCCGGCTCCCTGCTCTGCGGGCTGGCCAACTCGATGTACGAGCTCGCGATCTTCCGCGCCGTTCAGGGGCTCGGAGCCGGCGGGCTCATGGCGCTGCCGCTGACGATCATGGGCGACATCCTCGCGCCGCGCGAACGGGCGAAGTACCAGGGCTACTTCCTCGCCGTCTTCGGCGTCTCGAGCGTTCTCGGCCCGCTGATCGGCGGCCTGTTCGCCGGTCAGGACGAGCTGCTGTTCCTCGACGGCTGGCGCTGGGTGTTCTTCATCAACCTGCCGATCGGCATCGGCGCCCTGCTGCTCGTGCTCGCTTTCCTGCACGTTCCGCACCACAAGCGCGACACCGTGCGCATCGACTGGTGGGGCGCGGCCACCATCGTCATCGGCCTCGTGCCGCTGCTGCTGATCGCCGAGCAGGGCCGCGAGTGGGGCTGGGATTCTCCGGCCGCGTTCGCCTGCTACATCGTGGGCGTCCTCGGCATCGCCGCGTTCATCCTCGTCGAGCGGGCGATGGGCGAGGACGCGCTGCTGCCCCTCAAGCTCTTCCGCTCGTCGACCTTCTCGATGGCGACGGTGCTCGGCATCCTCGTCGGCTTCGGGATGTTCGGCGCGATGATGTCGCTGCCGCTCTACCTGCAGCTGGTGAACGGCGCCACGCCCACCGAGGCGGGTCTCTTCATGATCCCGCTCGTGCTCGGCCTGATGATCTCGTCGATCGCGAGCGGGCAGATCATCTCGCGCACCGGCAACTACCGCATCTTCCCGATCATCGGTTCCGGGATGCTCGCGGCCTCGTTCGCCTTCCTCGCGCTCGTGGCCGGCGACTTCGACACGCCGGTGATCGTGATCATGGTCGGGATGCTGGTCGCGGGCCTCGGGCTCGGGCAGCTCATGCAGACCCTCACCCTCGCGAGCCAGAACTCGGTGGGTCCGCGCGACATGGGCGTGGCGACCTCCGCGTCGACGTTCTTCCGCCAGATGGGCGGCACGATCGGCGTCGCGGTGATCTTCTCGGTGCTGTTCAGCCGACTGCCCGACACGATCGCGGCGGCGTTCGGCCGGACCGACCTCATCCGCACCGCCCTCGATGCCGCGCTCGACCCGGCCGTCGCGTCCGCGCCGCAGAACGCAGGGATCATGGAGGCCGTCTACGACCCAATCGTCGACCAGATCACGGCGAACCTCCCGGCGGAAGCCGACCTCGCCGACGACGCCGTGCGGGGCGGCGTCGTCGACCAGGTGCTCGCGAACTTCGACCCCGCCGCCGGTGCGGGAGGGGGTTCGCTCGGTACCTCGCTCGACGGCGACACGTCGTTCTTGAACTCCGCCGATCAGGCCCTCTCGGCGCCGTTCCTCGACGGATTCGCGAACGCGACGGTCACCGTGTTCTGGGTCGCGGCGGCCGTCGTCGCGGTCGCCTTCGTGCTGTCGTTCTTCCTCCGCGCGCAGCCGCTGCGCGAGAAGTCGGCGGTGCAGGAGGCCCACGACGCACGCGTTGCGCGGGACGCCCAGGAGGCGGATGAACTCGCCGACGAGTTCGCGATGGATGCCCAGCAGGCCGCCAACACGGTCGGCGCGTACGCGAGCCCCGGGCTCGCCGCCGACCTTGAGGAGCACTCGGAACCGGCCCCGACGACGCGCGCTTAGCTCGCCGATAAGTAGCCCCCGACCAGGTTTTTTCTGGTCGGGGGCTACTTCGTTGTTGACAGCACGCGCGAGAGCTGCCTACTGTGGGCCTCGTTCGTGAGAGCGCTCCCACGACGTCCCTCAGGAATCCACCGCGCACACAAAGGAGTGACCGTGAGAATCTCACGTCCCATCGCGGCGACCGCAATCGCGAGCGCCGCTGCCCTCTCCCTCGTCTTGACGGGCTGCACCACCGGCCCGTCCGACGAGGACGAACCCATCACCCTCACCATCACCACGTTCGGCACCATGGGGATCGATGTGAACTACGACGCCTACATGGAGGCCCACCCCAACGTCACCATCGAGGCCACCAACCTCGAGAACGGTGGCGCCGCTCGTGACGACGCCTACGCGAAGATCGCTGCCGGCACCGGCCTGAGCGACGTCGTCGCGATCGAGGAGGGCTGGCTCTCCACGATCCGCGAGGTCTCCGACGCGTTCGTCGACCTCCGCGACTACGGCATCGAAGAGTCCGACTGGCTCGACTGGAAGTTCGCCCAGGGCACCGACGCCGAGGGACGCGTCTTCGGCGCCGGCCTCGACATCGGACCGCAGGGGCTGTGCTTCCGCGGTGACCTGCTCGAAGCCGCCGGCCTGCCGGGCGACCGCGAAGGCTTCGCGGAGGCCCTCGGCGGCGACAACGCGACCTGGGAGTCGTTCTTCGAGTTCGGCCAGGAGTACACGGCCGCCTCGGGCAAGCCGTTCTTCCACAACCCGTCGTTCATGTGGAACTCCTTCGTCAACCAGCAGGAGGAGGGCTACTACCTCTCCGACGGTGAGACCCTCAACATCGAGGGCAACGACGTGCTGAAGGCTCAGCTCGACCTGATCGTCGAGAACGCCAACATCGGTGCCGGACTCCCCGCGTGGGGCGTCGGCGAGCAGGCCAAGGCCGACGAGTTCGCCGTCTACGTCTGCCCGTCGTGGATGCTCGGTGTCGTGAGCGGCTACTACGACGCCGGCACGACCGGTACCGGATGGGACTTCGCTGACGTCCTCCCGGGTGGTGCCGCCAACTGGGGTGGCGCGTTCCTCGGTGTTTCCGAGTCGTCGGAGCACAAGGAAGCCGCCGCCGAGCTCGCGCTCTGGCTCGCCGCCCCCGAGCAGCAGGCTGCCGCGTTCGAGGCTGCCGGACCGTTCCCCTCGCGGGCTGCGGGCCAGGACCTCGTCGCCGACTCCACCAGCGCGTTCTTCAACGACGCGCCCGTCGGTGAGATCTTCACCAACCGTTCGCAGGGCGTCGTCGCCCAGGTGAAGGGCCCGGAGGACTCGAACATCCAGGACAACGTCTTCGGACCGGTGCTGGACTCGATCAGCCAGGGTGAGATCACCAGCGGTGACGCGGCCTGGGAGGCCGCGCTCACCAACCTGAAGAACCTCGGCATCAGCTAAGGCTCGCTTTCCCCCACCCCCACCGAGCGGCCCCCTGGCGCACCATCCAGGGGGCCGCTTCCCCTCCACGGCACTCCCAGATAGGCACGGCGATGAGCACACTCCAGACCGAAGGTCGGCGAAGCAGCCTGACGTTCCGGCAGAAGCTCTCGAACTTCGACTTCAAGGCCTCGCCGTACCTCTATATCTCGCCGTTCTTCATCCTCTTCGGACTGCTCGGGCTCTTCCCGCTCATCTACACGGTCAACGTGTCCCTGTACGAATGGGACCTGCTCAAGGGGCAGGGCGACTTCATCGGCTTCGAGAACTACCTGATCACGCTGACGGATCCCCTGTTCTGGAACGCCACCTTCAACACGTTCAGCATCTTCCTGCTGTCCGCCGTCCCCCAGCTCATCTTCGCGACGATCATCGCCGCCCTGCTCGACCAGGCCATCCGCGCGAGCACGTTCTGGCGGATGAGCATCTTGCTCCCCTATATCGCCGCCCCGGTCGCGGTCGCCGTGATCTTCACCCAGGTCTTCAACCAATTCGGCGGGCCGATCACCGGAGCGCTGGAACTCTTCGGGCTCGACCCCATCCGCTGGGGCTACGACGTCTTCCCGTCGCACATCGCGATCGCGAGCATGGTCAACTGGCGCTGGACCGGCTACAACGCCCTCATCCTTCTCGCCGCCATGCAGGCGGTGCCGCGCGACGTCTACGAGTCGGCGGCCCTCGACGGCGCCGGCCGCATCCGCCGCTTCTGGTCGATCACGATCCCGATGATCCGGCCCACGATGATCTTCGTCATCATCACCTCCACCATCGGCGGGCTCCAGATCTTCACCGAGCCGAAGCTCTTCGACGGACAGTCGAACGGCGGATCGAACCGTCAGTTCCAGACGATCGTGCTCTACCTCTACGAGATGGCCTTCCCGCGCCGCGACTTCGGCCGGGCGGCGGCAACGGCCTGGATCCTGTTCCTCATCATCATCCTGATCGGTTTGATCAACTACGCCATCTCGCGGGCGATCGCCTCGCAAGACGTCCGACGCGTCCGCGCCCCGAAAGACGCCGCGCTCGACCCGAACGGAGCCCGCCGATGACCTCGACGATCAGCCGCCCGCCGATCGGCCCGGTGACCGTCGTCGAGCCGGAGCGCCCCTCGAAGCGGCGCTTCCGGATGTACGACAAGCCGGGATTCCTCACCTACGGACTGCTCACCGCGTTCTTCCTCGGGGCGGCGTTCCCGCTCTGGTGGTCGTTCGTGATGGGCAGCCGCCAGGCGTCCGACATCAACGCTGTTCCGCCGGTCGTCATCCCCGGACCGAACTTCATCGCCAACGTGATGAAGGCGTTCGAGACCGTCGACTTCGCCAAAGCCCTCGTCAACAGCCTGATCATCTCGGGCACCATCGCCGTGTCGGTCGTCTTCTTCTCGACGCTGGCCGGCTACGCCTTCGCCAAGCTCAACTTCCGCGGCCGCAACGGCCTGATGATCGCCGTCATCGCGACGATGGCGATCCCCACGCAGCTCGGGATCATCCCGCTGTTCATGCTCGTGTCGGAGTTCAAACTGACCAATACCCTCGGCGCCGTCATCATCCCCGGCCTGGTGAGCGCGTTCGGGGTGTTCTTCATGCGGCAGTACCTGGTCGACACGATCCCCGACGAGCTCATCGAGGCCGCCCGCATGGACGGCGCGTCGGCCTGGGGCACGTTCTGGAACGTCGCGATCCCGGCCGCCCGACCCGCGATGGCGGTGCTCGGCCTGTTCATCTTCATGGCGGCGTGGACCGACTTCCTCTGGCCCCTGTTGGTGCTCGGTCCGAAGAATCCGAGCGTGCAGACCGCACTCGCCTCACTCAACGCGTCGGGCGGCCACACGCCCGATCACTCGATGGTGCTCGCCGGCGCCGTCATCTCGATCCTCCCGCTGCTCGTGCTCTTCCTCTTCGCGGGACGTCAGCTGATCAGCGGCATCATGTCCGGGGCGGTGAAGGGCTGATGACCCTCGAACAGGCTCGTAGCTCAGCTGTGCCCGCACTCGAAGGCGTGACCTGGCCGACCGGTTTCGTCTGGGGTGCCGCGACGGCTGCCGCGCAGATCGAGGGCGCCGCCCACGAGGACGGCAAGGAGGATTCCATCTGGGATGCCTTCGCCCGCGTCCCCGGCAACATCGCGCGCGGCGACTCGCCCGCCGTCGCCGTCGACCACTACCACCGGTACCCGCAGGACGTCGCCCTCATGCGGCAGCTCGGTCTCGACTCCTACCGCTTCTCGGTGTCGTGGGCCCGCGTGAAGCCGGGCGACCGCGAGTTCAGCAAGAAGGGTCTCGACTTCTACTCGCGGCTCGTCGACGAACTGCTGGATGCCGGCATCCTGCCGTGGCTCACGCTCTACCACTGGGATATGCCCCAGGCAGTGGAGGAGACCGGCGGATGGGCGAACCGCGACACCGCGCAGCGGTTCCTCGACTACGCCCTCGGCGTGCACCAGGTGCTCGGCGACCGGGTCGCGGACTGGACCACGTTCAACGAGCCGTTCTGCTCGTCCTTCATCGGCTACGCGGGCGGCGAGCACGCCCCGGGCCGTCAAGAACCCCGGGCGGCCCTCGGAGCGCTCCATCACCAGCATCTCGCCCACGGACTCGTGGTCGAGGCGTTGCGTGGGGCGGGGGCCGCCCGGCTCGGCATCACGCTGAACCTCACCAACGCCGTTCCGCTCGACCCGTCGAACGCGGCGGACCTCGACGCCGCGCGCCGGGTCGACGCGCTGTGGAACCGCGCCTTCCTCGAGCCGATGCTGCTGGGGGCCTACCCCGCCGACTTCGTCGAGGACGTGCGCGCGTACGACTTCGAGTCGCTCATCCACGACGGCGACCTGGCGCAGATCGCGCAGCCGATCGACTTCCTCGGCGTCAACCACTACCACGACGATCAGGTGTCGGGGCGGCCGGTCACGACCCCGCAGCCGCCGTCGATCAAGCCCGTCGAGAAGCCGTTGTCGTCGCCGTTCGTCGGCTCCGGGATGCTCACCTTCCCCGCCCGCGACCTGCCGCGCACGGCGATGGGCTGGGAGGTCAACCCCGACGGCCTGCGCGTGCTGCTCGAGCGACTGACCGCGGAGTACCCGAACCTGCCGCCGCTGTACGTCACCGAGAACGGTTCCTCCTACGACGACCCCGAGCCGGTCGACGGCCGCGTGGCGGATCCGCAGCGGGTCGACTACCTGGTGTCGCACCTCGCCGCGATCGCCGCCGCGATCGAGGCCGGGGTCGACGTGCGCGGCTACTTCGCCTGGTCGCTGCTCGACAACTTCGAGTGGGCCTGGGGCTACGACAAGCGGTTCGGCATCGTGCACGTCGACTACGACACCCAGGTGCGCACGGTGAAGGACTCCGGTCTGACCTACGCGTCCGTGATCGCCGCGGCGCACGCCGCCGACGGGCCTGAGCCTAAGATCACCCCGTGACGACCGACGCACCAGTGTCGGCCTCTGCGCCGACCTTGGAGATGGTCGCCGCCCTCGCGGGGGTGTCGCGATCGACGGTCTCGCGCGTCGTCAACGACTCCCCGAAGGTGACCCCCGAGGCCCTCGCCGCGGTGAACGCCGCGATCGAGCAGCTCGGTTACGTCCCCAACCGCGCCGCCCGATCCCTCGCCTCGCGACGCACCCAGGCACTCGCCCTGGTCATCCCCGAGAACACGGCCAAGTTCTTCGCCGACCCCTACTTCGCCTCGGTGATCCAGGGCGCCGCGATGCGACTCGCCGAGACCGACTACACGCTCACGCTGCTGATCGCGTCGGAGATCGACCCCGAGAAGACGCGCCGCTACCTCCAGGCGGGCAACGTCGACGGCGCGCTCATCCTCTCCCACCACTCCGACGACCGCTCCTACGTCGCGCTCTCCCGCACCCTGCCCGTGGTCTTCGGCGGGCGGCCGGCGAACGCCGACGGCGGGGTCGCCCCCGTCTACGTGGATGTCGACAACACCTCCGCGGCCCGCTCGGTCACCGAGCTCCTGATCGCGTCGGGCCGGCGGCGTATCGCCACCATCGCCGGCCCGGCGAACATGACCGCCGGTCTCGACCGTCTCTCGGGCTGGCGCTCCGCGCTGTCGGATGCCGGGCTGCCGACCGATCTCGTCGAGCACGGCGACTTCACGCCGGCCTCCGGGGCCTCCGCGATGGAGCGTCTGCTCGACCGGGGCGAACCGATCGACGGCCTGTTCGCGGCCTCCGCGCAGATGGCCGACGGCGCCCTGTCGGTGCTCCGCGCCCGGGGGCTCGTCGCGCCCCGCGACCTCGGCATCGTCACCTTCGACGACGACTACTTCGCTCAGCGCGCGACGCCGCCGCTGACGACCGTCGATCAGGAGGAGAGCGAGGTGGGCGTGACGATGGCGGAGCTGCTGATGCGCCTGATCGAGGGGGAGGACGTCCCCCGCGTCACGATGATGCCGACGCGCCTGATCGACCGGTCGTCGCAGTAGTCGTCTCGGGAAAGAACGCCCGCACCGCGAGCCAGCCGACGATCGCGCCGACCAGCTGGGCGGCGACGTATCCCGGTGCCGACGAGGGCGCGATGCCCGCGAAGGTGTCGCTGAACATGCGGCCGATCGTGATCGCCGGGTTGGCGAAGCTCGTCGACGACGTGAAGAAGTAGGCCGCGCCGATGTAGGCGCCGACGGCCGGGCCGACGAGGGCGCCGCGGCCGGTGCGCACGAGCGCGAAGATGACCAGCACGAGACCTGCGGTCGCAACGACCTCGGCGAGGAGGTGCGGCACGGTCAGCCGGTCGGTCGTGCTCCAGGACACCGCGGTCAGCCCGAACATCGCGTTGGCGAGAACCGCTCCGGCGATGCACCCGGCGATCTGAGCCGGGAGGTAGAGCGCGAGATCTCCCCGCCGACGGTGGCCGAGGAGGACGTCGACGAGGGTCACCGCCGGATTGAACTGGGCGCCCGAGACCGATGCGAACACGAGGATCAGCACGGTCAGCCCGAGGGCCGTGACGAGCGCGTTCTCGAGCAGCTGCAACCCGACGTCGGCGGAGAGCTGGTGCGCGGCGATCCCCGACCCGATGACGACGGTCGCAAGGAGGGCGCTGCCGACGAACTCGGCGGCCACCCGCCGAAGGGATGCCGGCACGGGCTCGAATCGGGTCACGACGCGAGCGTAGCGGGGATCGACATCCGTCTATGTCCGCCGGTCGGGAACTACCCCATCATCTTCTTCATCTGGTCGGCGATGATGCCGGTGGCGCGTTGCGGCATGAGCCGCGACAGTCGATCGAGCATCTTCGCATCGCTGCCGATCCGCACCTTGTAGCTGCCCTTCTCGATCGCCGCGACGATCTGGGCACCGGCACTGACCGCCGCCGTCATCTTCATCGCACCGGCGGACCCGACCGCGGCTCCCATGTCGACGCCCGAGTTGCCGGCGATGTCGGTTCCCACGGCGCCGGGGAACACCAAGGTCACGGCGACCGCGGTGCCCCGTAGCTCGGCGTAAAGACCCTCGGTGAACAGCTTCACGGCCGCCTTCGACGCCCCGTACGCGCTCTGCCCCGGGAAGGGCACGAGGGCGCCCATGCTCGAGACGTTGACGATGCTCGCGGCCGGGCGGGTGAGGAAGCCGGGCAGGAACGCCTTCACCGTGTTGACGGTGCCCCAGAAGTTCACGTTCATGACGCGTTCGATCGCCGCGAAGGAGAGCTCGTTGATCGGCGTGAAGGTGTGGATGATCCCGGCGACGTTGACGAGCCCGTCGACCGCCCCGTGCACGGACGCCACCCGCTCGGGCAGCTTCTCGATGACGCCGCGATCCGTGATGTCGATCGCGTGGGTCGTGAGTCGGTCGCCGACGTCGGCGAGGCCCGCGGTCGCGGCGAGCCCCTCCTCGCTGAGGTCGAGAGCCGCGACCTCGGCGCCCTTGGCGAGCAGCGCGAGCACGACCTCGCGCCCGATGCCGTTGCCGCCGCCGCCGGTGACGACGAAGACCTTCCCGGTGATGTCCATGACCCCACCGTCCTCGCGTCGTCGCTCCGGGGTGAGAGTCTTTGGTCCCGGGACGTTGGGCCTATGCGATGGGCGTCGGACGAGTCATGCTCGGACGATGCCGGCCCATCCTCGATCGCGCCCGTCGACGCTGCTGCGGCGTTACGTCCTGGTGCCGGTGACCTTCGCCGTCGGGGCGGTCGTCGCCGTGCTCGCTCTCACGGGTCTCGACCCCGCGCCGCAGTGGGTGGCCAGCGGCTACGCCCTCGTGATCGCCGGCATCCAGCTGGCGCGGATGATCGCCCGGCTGCGCGGCGGCGTGCTCGGCATCGACGTGCTCGCCATCATCGCGATCGTCGCCACCGTGGTCGTCGGCGAGTATGTGGCGAGCCTGATCATCGTGCTCATGCTGACCGGGGGGCAGGCCCTGGAGGACTTCGCCGAGGGGGCGGCCGAGCGCGAGCTCACGAAGCTGCTCGACCGCGAGCCGCGCGAGGCGCATCGACTCGACGCGGACGGCACGCCGCATGACATCGCGGCCGAAGACGTCGCCGTCGGCGACCGGCTGCTCGTGCGGTCCGGCGAGATCGTGCCTGTCGACGGCATCCTGGTCTCGGCCGGGTGCGTCGTCGACGAGTCGTCGCTCACCGGGGAGAGCCTGCCGGTGGAGAAGCGCAGCGGCGACCGGCTGCTGAGCGGGTCGGTCGTCGGCAACGCGTCGGCGACCGTCGAAGCCACCGCACTCGCCCGTGACAGCCAGTACCAGGCGATCGTGGCGCTCGTGAAGCAGGCGCGGGCCGAGCGCGCTCCGGTGGTGCGGCTCGCGGATCGCTACGCCGTGCCGTTCACGATCGTCTCGCTCGCGGTGGCGGCGGTGGCGTGGGCGGTGTCCGGCGATCCGACGCGGTTCGCCGAGGTGCTCGTGCTGGCGACCCCGTGCCCGCTCCTGCTCGCCGCACCCATCGCGTTCCTCGGCGGGATCAGCCGGGCGGCGCGGCGCGGAGTCGTGGTCAAGAACGGCGGCGTGCTCGAGGTGCTCTCCCGAGCGCGCATCGTCGTGCTCGACAAGACCGGCACCCTCACCCTCGGCCGTCCGCGGATCACCGGCATCGCGGCCCGGGACGGCCGGGGCGAGGAGCTGCTCGCGCTCGTCGCCTCGGCGGAGCAGGCCTCCTCGCACGTGCTGGCGGCTTCGATCGTCGACGAGGCGCGAGCGCGCGGTCTCGCCCTGCACCCCGTGAGCTCGTCCCGGGAGCACGCGGCGGAGGGGGTCTCGGCGCAGCTCGAGGGCACGAGCGTCGAGGTCGGCACGCTGGCCTTCATCCGGCGGCGGGACGCGAGCGCCGCGGCGGTCGACGTCGGACCCGGCGAACTCGCGATCTACGTCGCCGTCGACGGCCGGTTCGCGGGCAGCATCCGCGCGGCGGATCCGATCCGCCCCGAGGCCCGCGCCGTCGTCGAGGCCCTCGGCCGCCTCGGGGTCGCCGAGGTGCTGATGCTCACGGGCGACGCGCGTCCGACCGCCCAGCACGTCGCCGGGCTGGCGGGGATCACCCGGATCCAGGCCGACTGCCTCCCGGGCGACAAGGTCGCCGCCGTGCGGGCGCTCACCGCCCGGCCCGTGGTGATGATCGGCGACGGCGTCAACGACGCTCCGGCGCTCGCCGCGGCCGAGGTCGGTATCGCGATGGGGGCGCGGGGGGCGACGGCGGCGAGCGAGGCGGCGGGAGCGGTGATCCTCGTCGAGGATCTGATGGCCGTCCCCGACGTCGTCGCGATCGGCCGCGACACGGTGCGGATCGCCCTCCAGAGCATCTGGCTCGGGATCGGCCTGAGTCTCGGGCTGATGCTCGTGGCGACCACGGGGGTCATCCCGGCGACCGTGGGTGCGGGCCTGCAGGAGCTGGTCGACCTGGTGACCATCCTCAACGCGCTGCGGGCGATCGGTCGGCGACGCTCGCGATGAGACGTGGGACGTTGGTCCCTTCTCGCGACCGGCGTCGCCGGACAGGCTGAGCTCCATGTCCGACCTCCTCGAAGTCCTTCACATCGCCGGCGCCGTGTTCGTCGTCGGTCCCATGGTCCTTCTGCCGATGTTCGCGCTCCGCGCTCTGCGCGCCGGCGACGGCGCCCAGGTACGCCGGTTCGCCGGGTCTGCGCTCGGCTTCGGCATCGCCGCCGTCGTCGTCGCGGCGATCGGCTTCGGGGTGCTGGCGATGGCCGACCCGGAGCGCGGCTGGACGCTCACGACGCCGTGGATCCTGGGCTCGATCGTCTCCGCCGCGGTCGCCGCCGGCGTGCATCTCGGCGTCGTCGTACCCGGGCTCTACCGCGCCGCCCGCGAGCCCGGTGCCGGGACGTTCGGGTACGCGCTCGTCGCCACGACCTCAGGCCTGGTCGCGATCCTCATGGTCGTGGTCGTCATCCTGATGATCGTGCGACCCGGCTGAGCCGCTCTCGGGGGCGGTGATCATGACCGGGATGCTGCCGCTCCAGCCGATCAGGTCGTCGCCGGTCGATCCCGCGATGATCTCGCCGACCATCGATCGACGGTGGCTGCCGACGACGATCAGCGCCGAGTCGGCGGCGTAGCCGAGGATTCCCGCCCCGCCCGAGCCGAGGTGCAGTTCGCCGATCACCGCGACGCGCGGATGCCGGGCGACCGTCTCGCGCACGGCACGATCCAGCGCGAGCCGCTCGCTCTCCTCGATCGCCTCGACGAGCGCGGCGCCGCCCGCCGGGTCGTAGTGGGCCACCGGACCGGGCCGCCAGACGCGATGGATGTGCAGCGGCAGACCCGTCGCCGCGGCCTCGAGCGCGGCGACGTCGAGCGCGGGTCCGGCGGCCCGCTCGTCGTCCCAGCCGACGGCGATGCGCGAGCCGTCCGTGCCTGACCAGGTACTCGGCACGACGGCCAGGGTGCAGTGCACGAGACCGCTCAGACGCATCGGCAGGCCGACGTGCAGGAAGGCGCGCAGTGCACTCGGCCGGTCGCTGCCGACGACCAGCAGGTCCGCATCCCGCGACAGGTCGACCAGCACGTCGAGCACGTTGCCCCGCGGCACCGAGGTCGTGACCGCGCACTGCGGGGCGAGGAGCCGGAGCTCGTCCCTCGCGGCCCCCACCGCTGCCCGAGCGGCCGCGAGGAGGACGTCGCCGTCGGTCGCGACCGACACGACCTCGACCGCCGCCCCGAGACGCCGCGCGCGATGGGCCGTCCAGCGGATCGCCGCGAGACTCGTCGGGCGATCGTCGACAGCGAGCAGGATGCGGGGCGACGTCATCTGAGCAGCGTTGCCGGGACGGTCGGGGTGGCCCAGAGTCGTTGGTCCCGCGACGCCGCGGGGGGACCAACGACCCTGGAGGGTTCACGGGAACGGGTCGACGATCGAGGCACCGACGATGGGAGCCGATGATGACCGACCTGGCGAGTCGCTTGTGGACCAACGCCGCGCCGACGGACGACCCCGTCGCGGTGCTCGCAGAGAGCGCCTGCTGGCGCGCGCTCGAGGCCACGCCCGTGGGTCGGATCGCGATCGCGATCGGGGAGGACGTCGAGGTCTTCCCCGTCAACTACACGACCGACGGCGGCCGGATCCTGTTCCGCACCGCGCCGGGGTCGAAGCTGCTCGCCCTGACGGCGCACCCGACGGTCACCTTCGAGATCGACGGGTTCGACGACGCCGCCGCGTTCAGCATCGTGGTGAAGGGTCGGGCGGAACGGATCGAGTCCCAGCAGGAGATGGACGCCGCCGACCTCCTGCCCCTGGCACCGTGGATCCCGACGCTGAAGTACCGCTGGGTGCGCATCATCCCCACCGAGATCACCGGGCGCGTCTTCCGGCGCGACCGGGAGCCCGACCGCTACGTCTGAGCGAGGCGCAGCTCGGCGCGCAGCTCGCGGAGGATCGCGAGCTGCGTGCGGTTGAGTTCCATCAGCTCCTCGATCTCGCGCTTCGCGGCGACGTTGGTCTCGTAGTCGTGCTGCGCGAGGGCCGCCGCGATCGCATCCTGGCGTTTGGCGGCGATGAGCAGGATGGCGCCCTGCAGCCCGGCGAGCATGCTGAGAAAGAGGTTGAGCAGGATGAAGGGGTAGGGATCCCATCCGTCGACGACCCCGTTGATCGTCGCCCACACCACCATCACGACCCCGAACGCGGCGACGAACGTCCACGACCCCATCCCGTTGCGCAGCCAGTCCGCCGCCCGCTCGCCGCGCGTCAGGGTACGCCGCTCGTCGCGATGCCAGTTCGACAACGGGCGGTCGGAGGTCGTGGAGGAGAGGTCAGGCGTGGACATCCGCCACCTCCCGGGTGTCGGCGATGAGGTGCTCGCCCCACTGTCGAGCCCGGTCCGTCTCCTCGGGCAGCAGCCGGCCGCGCTCCGTGACGAGCGCCTCGAAGACCGTGGCGACCGGGACGGCTCCGCGGAGTCGGACCAGGCGGGCGATCGTGCGCCCGGCCGACCCGGAGAGGATCCGTGGCAGTTCGGCCCGCGTGGTGAACGCCGCCACGGGTCGACCGGCGAGCGGCGCCTCGGCGATCCATTCGCGCAGGCCCGGCTCGAGCGCCCGCGGCTCCAGGGCCCTCCCCTGCAGTCGGTAGTCGAGCCACCGCTCCCCTTCGCGGCGGGTCGCGGGCGTCGGCAGCGAGCGGGCGTGGGTGGGCGCGCCCAACACCACGAGCCGGGCGATGTCGAGGTCGCCCACGTCGACGTCACGGATGCTCCGGCACTCGACGCGGGCGCCGGACTGTGCCAGGCCGGCGCTGATCGCCTCCGCGATCCGCCGGGAGGCGCCGAACAGCGATTCGTACGCGACGAGCGCGCGAAAGGATTCCTCAGTCATGTCGCCCAGCGTCGCCTGCGGCTCGGCCCGCGGGCAGGGCCGAAGGTCCCGGACGCCGCGCTCAGTCCTCGCGGTCTCCCCGGCGGCGGTCGGCGGCGTAGACGGCGGCCTGTGTGCGGCGCTCCATGCCGAGTTTGGCCAGCAGCTCCGAGACGTAGTTCTTGACGGTCTTCTCCGCCAGTCCCAGACGCTCGCCGATCTGCCGGTTGGTGAGCCCGTCGGCGATCAGCTCGAGCACCTGTCGTTCGCGCAGGGTCAGGTCGGGCGCGTCCTCGCCACGAACCACGGGCTTCGTCACCCCGGCCCGCACGCGATCGCTCACCGCCGCGCTGATGAGGGTCCCGCCCGCAGCCACCTTGCGGATGCCCGCGACGAGACTCTGCCCGCGGATGTCCTTCAGCACGTAGCCCGCTGCGCCGGCGAGCACGGCGGCGACGCTCGCCTCGTCGTCGTCGTAGGCGGTGAGCATGAGGCAGGGAAGATCGGGATGCGCGGAGCGGATCGCGCGGCAGAGGTCGACCCCGCTGCCGTCGGGCAGCCGCACGTCGAGGACGACGACGTCGGGATGCGTCGCGTCGATGCGCCCCATGGCCTCGCGCACGGTGCCGGCCTCGCCGACGACCTCGAGGTCGCTTTCGCGGTCGATCAGTTCGGCGATCCCGCGCCGCACGATCTCGTGGTCGTCGACGAGGAAGACGCGGGTCATGATGAGGCCTCCGGTGGTGATGCGGGATTCCAGGGTGCCGACCACGCGGCTCGCGCCCCGCCCCCGACGCGCGGTGCGAGCGAGTACGCACCGGCACGCGACGACGCCCGTTCGGCGAGATTCGACGTTCCACTCCGCCGGGCGATGGCGGTCGGCGGCCCGACCCCGTCGTCCTCGACGATGACCGACACCCCGTCGTCGTCGGCCGCGATCTCGACGCTCGCGCTGCGGGCCGCGGCGTGACGTGCGACGTTGGCGAGACTCTCGCGCACGACGGCGACGACGTCGTCGGCGAGCGGCCCGGTCACCATGAGGTCGACCGCCCCCGTGAAGACGACCCGGGGCGAGAATCCGAGCGCGGGCGCCGCCTCGGTGGCGATGTCGAGGATCCGGTGCCGGGTGGTCGTGCCGCGGTCGCTGGAGAGGGCGAAGATCGCGGTGCGGATGTCGGCGATCGCGGCGTCGATCGCCGTGACCTGCTCGATGATCGCGTCCGACTGGTCGGGTGCCGCGGCGGCCAGCACCTGGAGCGAGAGACCGGCCGCGAAGAGCCGCTGGATGACGTGGTCGTGCAGGTCACGCGCGATCCGGCCGCGCTCGCCGACGAGTTCCAAGCGCTGACGGTCTTCGCGGGCGCGCCCCAGCTCGATCGCGACCCCGGCCTGCGCCGCGAAGTCCGCCGCCATGTCGAGGTCGCCCGGGATGAACCGACCGCTGCCCGGGTGGCGCGACAGGGTCAGCACCCCGAGCGCCTGTCCGGCGGCCTTGAGCGGCAGGGCGATCGACGGGCCGAGGGTCGGCTGCCACTCCGTCGGCGCCGTCTCCCACTCGGCGGAGACGATCGCGTCATCGGCGAGGGCGCGCCCGGCGAGTGTGCCCGACGCGGAGAAGACGCGACCTTCGAGCTTCTCGGCATCCGCGCCGCGCGCGAGGCGCACGACGAGCGCGCCGTCCTCCTGGGCGGGCACGATGACGCAGACGAGGTCGGCATCGACGACCGAGCCGACCTTGTCGGCGATCACGGCGAGCACATCGGCCGATCCCGACAACAGCGCCGAGGTCACCTCGGCGAGGGCCGCCGTCCAGCGCTGGCGTCGCGTGCTCTCGTCGAAGAGCCGCGCGTGCTCGATCGCGATGCCGGCCGTGGCGGCGAGCGCGGCGACGAGTTCCTCGTCTTCGGCGGTGAACTCGCCGCGGCGGCCGTTGGTGAGGTAGAGGTTGCCGTACACCTCGTCTCGCACGCGGATCGGCACCCCGAGGAAGGAACCCATGTGCGGGTGGTGCTCGGGGAACCCGGCCGACCGCGGGTCCGACGAGATCAGCGGGATCCGGATGTTCTCGCCGGTGTCGACGACCGCCCCCAGGAGGCCGTGACCTTCGGGGAGGTGGCCGATGGCACCGGCGTCGGCGTCCGGGATGCCCACATGGATGAATTGCTCCAACCGACCGTCGGGCGCGACGACGCCGAGCGCCCCGTACTCGGCGTCGACGAGTTCGACCGCCGCCTCGGCGATCCGGCGGAGCACCTGGCCGAGATCGAGATTCGCGGTGACGAGCGAATTGGCCCGAACGAGACTGCGCAAGCGGCCCTGGGTGCTCAGCACCTCTTGGGCGCGCTCCATGAGCTCCCCGATCGTGCGCTCCAGTTCGGAGCGCGGGCCATCGGGGAAGCCGAAGAGTGCGGGATCCGCCACAGGTCCTCCTGGTGTGCAGAGTCTAGGCCCGCCGCATGACGGGCGGGACCTTGGGCCCTGCCGCCGCCCGGGCGCACCCGGCACGCTGTGTAGCCAGAGAGGAGGAGCGATTCCGTGAGCACACGTTCGATCGTCGGTTTCGACGCCACCGAGCCGAGCTGGGCTGCGCTCGATGTCGCGGTGCGGCGGGGCGACCCGGTGCTGATCGCCCATGTCGCCGATTCCGACGCCGGCCTCATCGGCCCCGACTATCGCCGAGAGGCCGAGGAGCGGGCGCACGGTCTGCTCGAACGGGCGCTCGCCGAGATCGGTGCGCGCTATCCGGACGCCGAGATCGAGGGGGTGCTCCTCGAAGGCCCGGTCGCCTGGGCGCTCGCGCGGATCGCGCGGCCCGACGACATCCTGATCATCGGCACGCACAAGACCGGCTTCCTGCACGGCCGGGTTCTCGGCTCGCGGAGCATCGAGGTCGCCCTGCTCGCACCCTGCGACGTCCTGGTGGTGCCGACGATCGACCTGCGGTTCCGCTCGGGCATCGTCGCGGGCATCGCCGACGACCCGGGTCTTCACGATGTCGTGGACGCGGCGGCACGCGCTGCCCTGGCGCGGGACGAGGAGTTGCTGTTGCTGCACAGCACCGAGGACGGGAGTCCGGAGTCGAACCGCGAGCTCGTCGCGCGCGCGAACTCGATCGCCCGCGAGGTCGCCCCGCGGCTCGTCATCCGAACCCGCGCCTCGAATCGGCACACGGCCGAACTGCTGCTCGACGCCGCCCGCGACCGCGCCCTCCTCGTGGTCGGCGTCGGCTCGGGGGATCGCTCGCGGTCGCCGATCGGGTCGGTGCTGCACGACCTCCTGCTCAACATCACCGCGCCGACGCTGGTGACCCGGCCGGCCGCCTGAGGTCGGGCTCAGACCGACCCGGCTTCGACGACGAGTTCGTCGCGCACGAAGTGCACGCCGGGCGTGAGGCGGGTCGCGTGGTGGACCGCGCGGCGGGCGGCCTGGGTCGGAACGACGCCGGCGAGCCTCACGGTGTGGGCCTCGACCTCGACCTCGACAGGTCTGGGCAGCGCCAGCTTCGCGACGCGTTCTCGCACCGCGTCCGCGACCGCCTCGTCCTCCAGAGCCCAGGCGTCGTCGAGGACGCATGCGGTCGCGTCCCGCACGCCGCGCACCCCGGCGACGCCGAGGGCGATCTGGCGGGCCGCCAGCCGTTCGGAGAAGCTGCCGGTCTCGCCGCTCAAGGTCACCATCCCGTCGACGACCTCCACGTGGATGTCGTACGCGTCGAGGCGCGGACTGCGGTCCAGGTGCTCCCGCACGGCGGCGACCAGGTCGGGGTCGCCCACGGTGGTCGGAGCCGGCGCCGGCTGGTCGGAGCGGAACCGGCGCCCGGTGAGGCGAGTCGGGGTGATGCGCACGAAGTTGTTCATCGTGCGAGGCGGTTCGGGCCGGAAGGCGAGGATGCCCGACGCCTCGATCTCGTCGTCGGCGTCGAGCCGGCGGGCCCGGCCGCGCACGACGACGCTCCAGCGGAAGGGCGGGTTCGTCCCATCGGCCTCGAAGGCGACGTCGGCACCGCCGTCGACGGACTCGAGCTTCGTCCCCGGGGCGGAGCGGAACACGATGGTCTCCCCGTCGAGGAGGAAGTTGACGGGGTAGATGTCGATCCCGTCGGGCGCGACCAGCGCGAGCCGCCCGACGTCGGTGGTGGCGAGTTCCTGCCAGCACTCGCTCTCCGACAGCTTCTGCAGGGGCGAGCCGGTCAGCATCCGATTCTCGGTCGAGGTCGTCATCGTTCCAGTCCAGCGCCCAGGAACGCCCGAGGGCAGGGCCGAAGGTCCCACCCTCGGGCCCGAGGGACCTTCGGCCCTGCCCGCTCTCAGGCTCAGCGGCGAGGCTCGCGTCATGGTCGGGACTCTGGACATCACCGTCGGCGTCGACGCGGAGGGCGCGAGCCGCCTCGCCGTCGACTGGGCGATCCGGCAGGCGATGAGCCGGCCGGTGCGCCTCACCCTGCTCACGGCCTTCGACCTGATCCTGGTGTCGCCGCTCGACGAGGAGGAGCACCTCGAGCGCGAGCGGGCACGTGTTCTCGCGGCCGCCCCGGGCACACCGGTCGAGACGCTCGTGGCCGAGGGGTCGATCACCGAGATCCTCTCCCGGTATGAGAAGGATGCCGACCTCCTGGTGATCGGGTCGCACCGCACGCGGCACTACCGCTCGGTGCTCTCCGGCGACCTGCCGGCGCGGGTCGTCCGCGACGCGACGTGTCCGGTCGTCGTCGTGCCCGACGACTGGACACCGCGGGACGGCGCCGTCCTGGTGGGTCTGGAGGACGATGCGAGCAGCGACGCGGCGCTGCTCTCCGCCGCCCGGTTCGCCGCCGAGTCGGGGAGCGAGCTGCGCATCCTGCACGCGTGGATGCGCCCCGATCCGCCCAGCGACCCGGTGAACTTCTACGTCAAGGTCCCGAAGGAGCTCCAGGACGCGCATCGCCGTCACCTGGATGTGGCGGTGCGGGGGGTGCAGGAGCGGTTCCCCGAGCTCACCATCCGCGCGGATCTCTACGAGGGGAGCGTGGTGAACGGTCTCATGGCCGTGGCCGAGTCGGCGGAACTCGTCGTCATCGGATCGCACCGGCGCGGCGCCGTCGCCGGATTCCTGCTCGGGTCGGTCGGTCGGGAGTTGCTGCACCACTGCTCGGCCCCGCTGTGCGTCGTGCCGTCCGACGGGGATCTCACCCTCGAGGATTGACATCCTGATTTGCCTCAGTCATTATTGAGGCAATGAGTACTGAGCGGAATTCCCTCGATCGTCGCGCGGCCCGGCACGCCGCCCTCGGCGACCCCGCGCGCCTGCAGATCGTCGACCGGCTGAGCCTCGGCGACCTCTCGCCGACCGAACTGCAGCAGACGCTCGGCCTCACCTCGAACCTCCTCGCCCACCACCTCAAGGTGCTCGAGGGCGAAGGGATGATCGAGCGTCACCGCTCCGAGGGCGACGGTCGGCGCACCTACATCCACCTCGCGCCGCACGCGCTCGACGGGCTCGTCCCCGGCGCCACCGCCACGGCCCGCCGCGTCGTGTTCGTCTGCTCGGCGAACTCGGCGCGCTCGCAGCTCGCCGCCGCCCTCTGGCGGCTCGCGAGCGACATCCCCACCGCATCCGCCGGCACCCACCCCGCCGACCGGGTCGCGGCCGGCGCTCTCGCCGCGGCCGACCGCCACGGCATCCCGATGCTCGAGGCCGCACCCCGCGCCCTCGACGACGTTCTCGCCGACGGCGACTTCGTCATCACCGTGTGCGACAACGCGCACGAGGAACTCGCCTCCCGTCCGGCGCTGCACTGGTCGATCCCCGACCCGGTGCGCTCCGGCACCGACTCCGCCTTCGAGGCGGCCGTCGCCGACCTGACCCGCCGCGTGGGCGACCTCGCCCCGCGACTCACCGCCGTCTGAAAGGACGATGATGTCCGACTACATCCGCACCGCCGTTCCGCTCGACCAGGAGTACGCCCTGTCCGTCGCCGCGACGCGTCTCGCCCGCGACTTCGAGGGCGTCTACGGCGTCGAGACGATCGAGCGCTTCCTGTACACCTCGTACGACCAGTTCGCCGGCCGCGCGACGGTGCTGAACTACCTGCCGCTGCTCGCCGAGCGCTTCGCGAAGCAGCGCCTCGGGGCGCTCGCCCGCGTCGAGGGGAAGTCGAACGACGGCACCCCGGCGGTGCTGTTCCTCTGCGTGCACAACGCCGGGCGGTCGCAGATGGCGCTCGGCTTCTTCCAGCACTACGCCGGTGACGGGGCGGTCGGCTGGTCCGGCGGCTCCGAGCCCGGCGACGAGGTCAACCGCGCCGCGATCGAGGCGATGCGCGAACGCGGGATCGACATCTCGGCCGAGTATCCGAAGCCGTGGACCGACGAGGTCGTGCGCGCCGCGGACGTCGTGATCACCATGGGGTGTGGTGATGCGTGCCCGGTGTTTCCCGGCAAGCGGTACGAAGAGTGGGTGCTCGACGACCCGGCCGGCTGGGATGTCCCCGGCATCCGCCCCGTGCGCGACGAGATCGAACGGCGCGTGCTGACCCTGCTCGACGAGCTGGGCGTTCCCACCAGAGAGAGAAACGAATGACCGAGAAGCCCACCATCCTTTTCGTCTGCATCCACAACGCGGGACGCTCGCAGATGGCCGCCGGATACGCCCGCGCGCTGTCCGGCGGTGCCGTCGAGGTGCTCTCCGGCGGATCCGAACCCGGCGACCAGATCAACCCGATGGCCGTCGCCGCGATGGCCGAAGAGGGCATCGACATCTCGCAGGCCGTGCCGACGCTGATGACCACCGAGCAGGTGCGCGAGTCGGATGCCGTGATCACCATGGGATGCGGCGACGTCTGCCCGATCTTCCCCGGCAAGCGGTACGAGGACTGGGAGCTCACCGACCCGAAGGGCAAGCCGCTCGAGGAGGTGCGCGTCATCCGCGACGACATCAAGCAGCGCGTGCAGGGTCTGCTCGCCGAACTCGGCGTCCAGGCCGCCTGAGTCCCGGGCCGGCCCGGGTAAGCTTCAGGTGGAGTGTCGGGAAGCCTGGTCGACGGCCGCGTCGGCGACCCGCCGCGTGAAACCGATCGAAACGGAACGCGATGACCGTCACCCCTCCCACCCGCCGGATGCGCCTGCGCACCTGGGTGACCGCCGAGACCACCGGCGGCTTCCTCCTTCTCGGCGCCGCCGCCGTCGCCCTGATCTGGGCGAACTCCCCCTGGCGCGAGGCGTACCGAGCTCTGGCCGAGTTCCGCATCGGCCCCGAGGCGCTGCACCTCGACCTGACCCTGGCGACGTGGGCAGCTGACGGCCTGCTCGCGATCTTCTTCTTCGTGGTGGGGGTCGAGCTCAAGCACGAGCTGGTCGCCGGCAGCCTGCGTCGCCCGAAGGAGGCCGCCGTTCCGGTGCTCGCCGCCATCGGCGGGATGATCGTGCCGGCCGCGCTCTACCTGGTCGTCGTCATCGGGTTCGGCGACCGCGAGGCGGTGCACGGCTGGGCGATCCCCACCGCGACCGACATCGCGTTCGCCCTCGCCGTGCTCGCGATCTTCGGGCGCGGCCTTCCGCGCGCGCTCCGCACCTTCCTGCTGACCCTCGCGGTCGTCGACGACCTGCTGGCGATCATCGTCATCGCGCTGTTCTACACGTCGGGCGTCGACCTGCTGATGCTCGGCGCCTCGGTGGTCGCGGTCGCAGTCTTTGCGGTGCTCACCCGGATGCGGCACCCCCGCTGGTGGCTGCTCATCCCGGTGGCGCTCGTCGCCTGGGGCTTCATGCACGAGTCCGGCGTGCACGCGACCATCGCCGGAGTTCTGCTCGGCCTCAGCGTGCCCGCGCGCCTCGTCCACGGCGAGACCGAATCGCGCACCCACCGCTTCGACGACCGCGTGCGCCCGTTCTCGTCGGGGATCGCGTTGCCGCTGTTCGCCTTCTTCTCGGCCGGCGTCTCCCTCGTCGACGGGGACGGGCCGTTGGCGGTTCTCGGTCAGCCGGTCGTGCTCGCGATCACGCTCGGCCTCGTCGTCGGCAAGCTCGTCGGCGTGCTCGGCGTGACGGCCCTCGTCACCCGGCTGAGTCCGCTCCGGCTGCCCGACACGATCGGCCTCCGCGACCTGCTGCCGGTCGGATTCCTCACCGGAATCGGATTCACGGTGTCGCTGCTCATCGCGGAACTCTCGTTCCCCGACTCGGTGCACACCGCAGGGGCGAAGGTCGCGATCCTCGTGGCGACCCTGCTGGCCGCGGTGCTCGCCGCCGGCACGCTGCGCTGGGACGCCCGGCGGGCTCGCAAGCGCGACATGAACGAGGACGGCGTGGAAGACACCGACACCGGGACGATCGGCGAGGTGACGCCGTCCGGCGAGACACCGGGACCCCTGTCGGGAACCGCCCCGGAGCGTTGACCGGCGAGCGCTAGTTCGTCAGAGACTCCCGCAGCGCGTCGATGATGTGCGTCGCGCGGTGATCCTCGATCGCTTCCATCTGGTTCGTCACGAAGGCGAACCCGATGCCGTGCTCGGGATCGGCGAAGGCGACCTGGCCGCCGGCGCCGTCGTGGCCGAACGACGACGACGTGAGGTAGCGGCGCGCTTCGGAATCGAGCTGGAACCCCATGCCCCAGCGCGGCCACGGCGGCGGCGCGTCGAACACCGGGGCGCCCTCGCTGGCGACGCCGAGCGCGACGTCGAGGGTGGCGTCGTCGAGCAGGCGCACCCCGTCGGTCTCGGTGACGGTGGCCGACCAGATCGCGGCGAGGCCGCGCGCGGTGGCGATGCCGCCGGCGCCCGGGATCTCGGCGGCGCGCACCGCCGGCAGGTTGAAGCCGGCGTCGTCGGCGACGAGTTCGCGCGGCAGGGCGCCGCCGAGGGTCATCGCGCGACCGCTCCAGTCGATGCCCGCGGGGGCGTCGCGCTCCTGGATCTCGGTGAGCTCGCGGAGGCTCGCTCCGACCCGTGACAGGGCGACCCGCTGCTGCTCCGCCTCCGGCAGTCCGATCCAGACGTCGGCGCCGAGCGGACCGGTGACGGCCTCGGCGAAGAACGACCCGACCGACTCCCCGGCGACCCGGCGGATGACCTCGCCGATCAGCCAGCCGAAGGTGATCGCGTGATACGTGTAACCCGATCCCGGCTGCCAGAGCGGCTCCTGGGCGGCCAGCATCCCGGTCATCGCGTCCCAGTCGACGAGATCGGATGCCGAGACGTCGACGCGCGGAGCGGAGAGCCCGGCGCGGTGCGCGAGCAGGTCACCGACCCGCGTCTCGGCCTTGCCGGCCTGCCCGAACTCGGGCCAGTAGTCGGTGACGAGCGCGTCGTAGTCGAGCCGGCCGCGGCGCACGAGTTCGGCGGCGAGGATCGACACGAGCCCCTTCGTGCACGAGAAGACGACGGTCGCGGTGTCGGTGGTCCACGGAGCCCCGGTGCGGGCGTCGGCGACGCCGCCCCACAGGTCGACGACGGACGCGCCGCGGTGGCGCACCGCCAGGGCCGCGCCCATCTCGGGCTTGCCGTCGAACGCGCGGCGGAAGGCATCCGCCACCTTCTCGAACCCCGGGGCGGTCGTGCCCTCGATCGGCGGCGTCATCGAACGACCTCGAGGCCGGAGTCGACGACGAGCACGCCGCCCTCCCGGCGGATCGGCATCGGGTCGGACAGCCGGCCGACGAATTCGCCCTGCTCGCCGACGTTCTCGAACGCGAGCAGCACCGGGGCGCCGTCGCGGTCGCGGGCGACGCGTCCGCTGTAGTACCGCTCGTCGACCAGGCGGGTGGCCCGCTCGATCGGATACTCCCCCGACGCGTCGCGGTCGACCGACCAGATCCCGCCCGCCTCCCCGGCGCGCGCACCCGCGAGGTGCGGCGAGTCGCAGGAGAAGAGCAGGATGCTGTCCCCGCCGAGTTCGACGACCTGCGGCACCTCGACGTGCATGAACCCCGCGCCGGGCGCGCTCACCGGCGGCCGCACGGTCCAGGTCTCGAGGTCGGGCGAGGTCGCGAGGCCGATGACGCCGCGGTCGATCGGGTCGCCGTGCGCGCTGCGGGCGGTGACCAGCATCCGCCATTCGTCGCCGACGCGGTACACCCACGGGTCGCGCCAGGCTTCTTCGCGCCAGGTGCCGGCGGCGAGCGTCTCGTACCACTCGGGGTCGGCGGTGACGATCGGGCCGGGGCTCTTCACCCAGGTGTGCAGGTCGGTGGAGGTCGCGACGCCGACGGTCTCGACGTTGGCGAGCGAATCCGCGGCGAGGAACCGGGCGCCCGTGTAGAACATCCGCCAGGTGCCGTCGTCGGCGCGCACGACGCTGCCGGTCCAGGTGGCGGAGGCGTCGAACGACCCGGGCTCCCCGGGGGCGAGCACCTCGCCGAGGTCATCCCAGCTGCGCAGGTCGAGCGAGGTGGCGTGCCCGATGCGGGCGTTGCGGTGCCGCAGGTCGGGGTCGCCGAGCGAGCGCGGCGCGTGCAGGTAGTAGAGGTGGAACAGGTCGCCGTCGTCGGCGAGCCAGAAGTCCCAGACCCAGTGGTCGTCGCGGGCGAACGTCATGGTGGCGTGTCTCGATTCGTGAGGAAGGTCGGGCCGGCGGAGAGGGGCGTCAGCCCTTCACCGCACCCTGGAGGAGCGCCCGGATGAACTGGCGCTGGAAGATCAGGAACACGATGATCGCGGGCGTGATGATGATCAGCGCTCCCGCGTTGAGCAGCGGGATGCTCGCGTAGTACTGCCCCTGGAAGAAGGTGAGCGCCCCGGCCACCGTGCGGTCGAGCGGGTCCTGGATCAGCACGACGGGCAGGATGAACTGGTTCCACGTCCAGAGGAACAGCAGGATCGACAGCGCCGAGATCGCGGGCACGGCGAGCGGCAACTGCACCCGCCGGAACTCCTGCCACACCGTCGCCCCGTCGACCCGGGCGGCTTCGGAGAGCTCGACCGGCACCCCGACGAAGTGGGCGCGCATCCAGGCGACGCTGAACGGCATGAACAGTCCGATGAGCGCGAAGCCGACCGACCAGGGGGTGTTCAGCAGGCCGAGGCCCTGCATCTGGTAGTAGATCGGGATGATCAGCGACTCGAACGGGATCGTGAGCCCGACGACGAACGCGAGCAGGATGAACCGGTTGCCGGGGATGCGCAGGTTGCCGAGCGCGTAGCCCGCCATCGTCGCGATGAGCACACTGGCCGGCACGACGATGAGCACGATGCCGAGGCTCGACACCATCAGCTCGAGCACGTGGCCGGTCTCGAATGCGGTGACGAAGTTGATCCACTGCGGGTCGGTCGGCCAGGTCAGTCCGATGGGGTTGCGGTCGGCCGGCTGCAGCGCCGCCGACAGCATGCTGACGAGCGGCAGGATCGTGACGATCAGGACGACGATGAGGACGATGCGACCGACGATCGCTTCGCGGCGGCTGCCGATCACTTGCTCTCCCTCGACAGACGCTGGAGCGGGACGACGACGAGCAGCACGAGCACCATCAGCACGATGCCGAAGGCGGACGCGAGACCGACGTCGCTCTGGGTGAACCCGATGCGGAAGATCGAGAGACCGGGCACGAGGGTCTCGCGTCCGGGTCCGCCGCGGGTGGAGGTGTAGATGATGTCGAAGCTGCTGAGCGCCGCGATGACGGTGAGCGTCACGAGGATCGCGATCTGCTGCCGGAGGCCGGGGATCGTGATCGTGATGAACTCGCGGAACCAGCCCGCGCCATCCAGTCGGATCGCCTCGTAGAGGGCGGGGTCGATCTTGCCGATGCCGGTGAGCAGCAGCACCGTGCACAGGCCGGTGAGCACCCACGATCCGATGAGGCCGACGGCCGGCAGGGCGAAGCCGTATTCGGCCAGCCACGGGCGGGTGAAGTCGCCGAGCCCGATCGCGGAGAGGATCTGGTTGACCGTGCCGGTCTGCGCGTACATCCACGACCAGGCGATGCCGGCGGCGGCGAGCGGGATGATCTGCGGCAGGAACAGGATCGTCTGCGACACCGTCGAGAAGACGCCCGCACGGATGTTGCGGATGAGGGTCGCAAGCACGAGACCGGTGCTCACCGGGATGACGGTGAAGAAGATGATGAGCACGAAGGCGTTGCGGATCGAGCCGAGCATCTCGGCGTCGGTGAAGACCCGCAGGTAGTTGTCGATGCCGATGAAGGTGGAGGTGCCGACGCCGTTCCAGTCGTAGAACGAGTACTGCACGCCGAGGAGGAACGGGTAGATGACGAAGAAGCCGTAGGCCGCCGCCGCCGGGGCCAGCATCAGCCAGCCGGCGAGGGGGCCCCGCCGGGTCGCCTTTCGAGCGACCCGGCGAGGGGCAACCGCGGACGTCACAGGGCTGTCGCCCGTCACGCCGCCCGGCGTGGACGTCGTTCCTGCGACGCCGCGGTTGCGGGCGGCCATCAGCCGCCGATCTCCTGCTCGTAGAACGCCTGGACGCGCTCGACGAAGTCCTTGCCGGTGATCTGGCCGGTGACCAGCAGCTGGGACTCGGGGATGATGGATCCGGCGTAGATACCGGCGGTCGTGTTGGCCATGAAGTCGACCTGACCGTTCTCGGCACCGATCTGCGCGCTCATCGCGATCGCCCGCTCGATGAGCGAGCCGGGCTCGACCTCGGGCAGCGGCAGCGACGGGTCGCCACCGGGCGAGGCGCCGGTCACGTCGACGATGATCTGTCGCGCGGCCGGGTCGGTGTGGATCCAGTTGAGGAAGTAGACGATCTCGTTGAGGTTGTCGGAGCCTGCGGCCGCCGAGAACGAGTTCGCCGCACCCATCGCGACGTGGTCGCCACCCTCTTCGGCCGGCGGCGCGAGGAAGAACGTCACGTCGTCGCCGAGCGCGTCCTGGTAGCCCTGCGCGGCCCAGTTGCCGTTGAAGGTGAAGAGGCCGTCGCCCTCCGAGAAGCGCGTCACGAAGGTGAAGTAGTCGATCGCGTTGATGTCCGACGGGAAGTAGCCGGCATCCGCCCACTTCTTGATCAGCTCAGCGCCCTCGACGTTGCCGGGGGTGTTGTAGGTCGCGCCCGGCTCGTTGAACATCCACGAGAGGAACTCGTCCTTGTCGGCGTACTGGTTCATCGCGGCCTGCACGACGAAGTTGACGACGCCGTCGGAGTCGCCGGCCATGATCGGCGTGATGCCGGCATCCTTGGCGAGCTGCATCTGCTCCTCGAGCTCCGCGATCGACTCCGGCGGAGCGTCGATGCCCAGCGTCTCGGCGTGCGCGAGGTTCATGTAGATACCCGTGACCGAGTAGCCGAGGCCGAGCTGGTAGAGCGAGCCGGAGCCGCGCACGCCTTCATCCGTCATGCGGAGCGGGGCGAGCTGCGAGGCGGGCCACGCGTCCCAGCCGTAGGCGTCGAAGTACGGGTCGAGGTTGGCGACGAGGCCGTCCTTCACCGTGTCGCCCAGGGTGGGGAGGCGGATGAGGTCGGGCGGGTTGTCGCTCGCGAGCAGACGCGGCGCGTTGGCGGTGAGGTTCTGGAACGTGTCGCGGGTCACCTCGAACGTGATGTTCGGGTGCTGCTTGGTGAACTCCTCGGCGAGCGCGTCGGTGACCGGGAAGCCGGTCTCGTCGGCGATCGTGAGCACCACTTCTTCGTCGGTGAGCTCGGTGCTCACGTCGACGCCTTCACTCGGGCCGGTGCTTCCTCCCGGCGCGCAGCCGGCGAGGGTGAGGCCGGCGACCGCGAGAAGTGCTGCGGCGGCGACCGGCGAGCGCCCGATGCGGGCGCGGCGGAGGGTTGCCATTCTGACTCCTTTGTCTTCTGTGGTGCAGACGGCGAACCGCCAGGGTAGGGCGCGATTCAGTCTGCTCTTGGTGCTAAATGGATTTAGCAAGGCCCATCATTCGTCCTCGGCCCCGACGCTGTCAAGCTGAATCGAATTAGCTGGCAAACTGGCCACGCCTGCGGGCGACGATGAGGTGAGGCGGGAGGCTTGATGGCGCAGAAGCGGGTCACGCTCGCCGACGTCGCGCAGCGCGCCGGACTGTCGTCGTCGGCGGCCTCGATGATCCTCAACGGCCGCCCCGACACCCGGCTGTCGCAGGACGCGCACGACCGCGTCAACGCCGCCGCCCGCGAGCTCGGCTACCGGCCGAACGTCGCCGCCCGGGGCTTGCGCACCGACAAGACCGCCACGATCGGCTTCGTCTCCGACCTCGTCGCCACCACCCGTTTCGCGAGCGGTCTCATCAAGGGCGCCCTCGAGGCGGCCGAAGAAGCCGGCCACGTCGTGCTCGTCATGGAGACCGGCGGCGACCCCCGCCGCGAGGAGGAGGCGATCGCCGCCCTGCTCGACCGTCAGGTCGACGGCGTCATCTTCGGGACGATGCGCGCGCGCGAACTCTTCATCCCGCAACTGCCGAAGGGCACCCACGCGGTGATCCTCAACGGCACGAACGCCCTCTACCCCACGTCGGTGCTACCGGCAGAGGATGAAGGTGGTCGCGCGGCCGTCGAGCTGCTCGTGGCGCAGGGGCACCGCGGCGGCATCGCCCTCATCGGCCAGAGCGACGAGGCCGAGCGCGACACCTTCCGCTCGGCGACCGTCGCGGCCCGGGTGGCCGGCATCCGTTCGGCGATGTCTTTGCATGGCCTCTCGTTCGTGGCGGAGGAGTCGATCTGGCTCTGGGAACCCGAGCACGGCTACGACGCCACCCGGCGGCTGCTCGCCTCCCGCGACGACGTTCGGGCGCTGATCTGCATGAACGACCGGCTCGCCTTCGGCGCCTACCAGGCGGCCGCCGAGGCGGGGCTGTCGATCCCGGGCGACCTGTCGATCGTCTCGTTCGACAACGACGAGATCGCCGCCTACCTGCGGCCCGGGCTGACGACCGTGGCGCTGCCGCACGAGGCGATGGGGCGGCGTGCCGTGGAGCTGCTACTCACCGAAGGCACGGAGGAGGAGCACCTGATCCCGATGCCCGTGGTCGAGCGCTCCTCGATCGCTCCCCCCTCCGCTCCCTCCCCCACCGCGGGTTGAGTGCCGCCGAAGGCGGTGTATCGAAACCCACCCCGAGCAACTTCCTGGGTTGTCAACGCCCCGACGCTCTCGCGCACGGATCCGTAGGGTCGAAGCATGGCTGACACGGTTATCCACGACGAATCCGGATCCCGCTTCGTGCTGATGCGAGGCGACCAGCAGATCGGCGAGGCGGGCTACGAGACCCGCGAAGACGGCGGCATCGTCTTCACCCACACCGAAGTCGATCAGGAGCTGCAGGAACGCGGCCTCGGGTCGACCCTCGTCGGCAGTGCGCTCGACCAGTTGCGGACGTCGACGGATGTGCGCATCGGTGCGACCTGCCCGTTCGTGCGGCGCTACCTCGAGGAGCACCCGGAGTACGGGGATCTGACCAACCGCTAGGTGTTAAGCCGACTTCAGTTGGTCGCCGAGGTCGTGAGCGCCGCGCTAGGAAGCTCTCGGCTTCGAGGTCCGGCTGACCGGTCTCGCCGCCGCGAGCGCTGCCGCCGCATCATTCTCGCGCTCGTCAGACACTCGCGCGAAACGGTCCCAGAATCGCTCACCGTCGACGAGACGCTCTCGTCTGGGCAGGAGCTCTTCTGCAGCGTCTAAGGATAGGAGCGCGGCCATGTAACTGCGGCGCGCGTCCCCGACTAACGCGTCCCGTTTGCGAATGTCGGCCGCGGGAGAGGTGTCTGGGACCTTCGCCGCCTTTTCTAGGTTCTGGCGGGAAAAAGTCAGCAGGTGTCTTACGAGAAAGAGTTCGTTCGTAAATTTCAAACTTGCGTCCCGAACTTCGATGATCGGTGCGAGCATGTGAAGTTCCTTGTCGCACAGAACTTCCTGGTGCTCAATGGCTCTTTGAAGAGTCGCATCAGAGCTGCCCAGGCGATCGACTGCACCCACGATGCGGCTGCGCAAGATGTTCATGTCCGGGACAGCCCTCGACGCAACTACTGCTCGCTCGGCGCGGCGCCGCAGGAGCTCTCCGACGAAAGGAATCACTGTCGCGACGACGAGTAGGGCTGTGACCACCACCAGGCCCCATGTCGCGCCGACGATTGCTGACTCATCCGCGCCATTTGCGACCAGGAAGGGCATGAGGAAAGATACCGCAGAACCGATTCCGATCATTCTCTTACGGTGAAGTAATCCGAGGCTGTGTCTGCCGCCTTCTCACGTGTATCAGTCCTCGAAGGAACACATCATGAGCCAGGTCGCAGTCATCTATTGCCGGATCTCAGAGGCCAAGAGCGACGGTTGAGCGTCGCCGTCGAGCGTCAAAAGCGCGAGGGTCGGGCCTGGGCGGAGGAGCACGACCCGGAGTGAATTTCTCTCTACGGGAGCTGCGGATCCCGCGCTCTGAGCAGTGACGCGTCTCGGGTTGAGAGAGCCACGCTTTCACCCGACGGCGCCCGGCCACGCCGACGGCAAGAAATAGCGACATCGTGGCGGGATAGCTACAGGACCGCATGCGAGAGACGCGACACGCCTAGTTATAGGAGGGCCCTCTCGGACAAGAAGTGCCCCGGCTAGTAGGCCTGGCGGGGCACTCCGGGCCTGTGACGCTTGAGAGCCGTCACGAGATTCTATCCGGGGTTGGTACCTTTTTGCCGGTTCGACGGATCGCCCCAGAGGCGAACCAATGAACCAGGGTGGCAGCCAGTTGGACATGGGTTTGGGCTTCAAGTGGCGAGGGCTTCTCACCACCGTGACGATCTGGCTGAGCCTTCGCCAGCGTTTCCATCATCCCGATCAAGACCTCGCGGTGGTCGGGATATCCGTCGCTGTCCTGAAGCACCAAACCCCAGTCGCCTTGATCCCTCATTACTTGGACGGCCTTGTACAACGTGGGCTTCTTGTCCTTCGGGATGACAACGGCGCCGCTCGCAACATCCACAGCGCGAATGGCCTCGACCATCGCGTGGCTTGTATTCGGCTCCATCGCGGTTGCTGACGACCAGGCCTCCGCTAGATGTTTCCCAGACCCGGCATTGGCGTCGACAGCGGCCTGGACGGCTTCTTCGACGCCCTGGGGAAGCCGACGCCTGAGTCGGTAGACGCGTTCGTCGGTCAAGTACAGCTCGACCGCCGACAAGGAGTTGTCGAGGTGGTACTCGAGCGTCTGGAGCTCCTGGGGCATCCTCCCGTAAGGCGGATCAGGCTCGTACCAAGACGCCATGAAGTCGATGATTCGAAGGAGGATCTTGTCGCCCCGTGACTGCACTTCCAAGATCACGGCGTCGACGAGTGGCGCGGCCTTGGGCTCGTAGCCGAAGTTGAGATTGAGATTCGTCTGCAGGAGATGGACCATGCCGGGCGACGTGTATCCGCGCGAGTACCCCGGCGCGTCGAGGCGATCCCACACCCACGCGAGAATCGCGGGTCGTGCGCTTGAAGGAATGTCATCTCGGATGACGTGAAGCGCAGCTATCTCTTCTGCATCGGCGTCCCATGGAATCCAAGGGCTCATGCGGTTGCGTCTCGCTTCTGGTCGCCTATCGCCAGCATCGATGCAAGAACCAATTTCACCGCATAGGCCCGATCTGATTCCGGTAGAGACTCGATGAGCCGCTCCGCTGCCAACACCCGCGAGAACTCGACCGGCTGGACGAAGAACTGGCGAAGCTGCTCCGTCGATGCGGCCTGCGTCTTCATGAATGTGGAGCCCAAGTACGCGGTCATCGCCGCACCAGCCGCTCCTACGGCTCCAACTGCGATCGAGGCGTTCAAGCTAGTAGTGAAGGCCCCAACGACCCCGACAATCAGCAGAAGCACGAAGCCCGCGAAGCCCGCGATGGTCCCGTTTCGGAAGCTCGATTCCGACTGCCCAATCGCGATCTGGTGGTAATACTCGATGCGCTTCTGGGTGATTGCCCACAACGAGGCCAGATCCAACTCCTGCCCGGATTCCGCGATCTCCCTCTCTTGTTCTTCGAGCTCCGTCGCGAGGCCAAGGCGTTGTCGCGCGGCAAACTGTCTTTGTCGACCTTGTCTGTAAGCCCAGACCGCCATCCCGCCGTAAAGGTAAACGAACACCCAAGTAGCCGCGATCACTGGCCACCGCCACCGCTCCTGCGAAAGCATGGACTCATCGTCGGGAAAGATCCATTGAAACTGACCAGCGAGGATCCCAAGCACCGCAACAGCTAGTCCGACTGGCACGAAGACGCCGATCTGCCACCTAGTCATTCGCTTGTATTCAGCCGAGTCCCGCCAGATGATCCGAAGCCTCATCGCCTCTTCGCGCTTCTGCTCACGTCGCTCTTGTTCACGCAGGCTCTCGCTGGCTTCAAGTGCCTTTCTGATCGCCCGCTCCAGGGTCACCGCACTCTCCCATTGACTGGTCTCGTCGGAGTTCTTGTCGGGTAGCGGGTCTTGCGCTCGGGCCATGCCCAGACGCTACCGGGAGGGGACTCGATGTGTAGCAAGTGGACGGTCGTGGCTTGCCTTTTCGTTGCAGGAAGCCGTCGTTATCTGCTCGTCAGTTGTGGATCTCGCGAGAGCCATGCGAGGAAACGTCGATCTTCGCGACCCCTTTCTCAAGATCCACCAACGGATCCCCCGGCGAGGGTGCTGGCGCCGGAAGTTCCGTCTGCCGCTCCTGCTCCTGCATCGCCTCTTGCCGATTCGGCGCGAACAACCCATCCACCGGTGCGAGCAGATTCCCGGACGTGCGGCGCCAATCCTTGTCGCTCTTAAAGTTCATGAACCCGAAGATCTGCCCGAGGATGCAGACCACGGTGACCGCCACCACGACGCCGACGATCACCACCAGTTCCACCGGCACAGGATACGTCCCTAGCTTTCGGAAACGACGAGCGGCCGTCCGTCGACCTCAACTGCCCGCACCGCCAGCCCGTCAACCGAAGGGATCGCGGACGGCGTCAGCAAAGGCCGCGGCGACCCCATCGCGACCAGCCGACCCGCTGACAGCAACGCCGCCCGGTCGGCGACCGCCCCGGCGAACGACAGGTCGTGGAGGAAAGGCGAGAGGTCGCGCCCGCCGTCGGTCGGCTATGGCACTGTGGACTCCGTCGCCACCAACACCGGAGAACTACGTTGAGCCAGACCAGGTTGCCCCGCGTGCTGCGCCCGTTCCGCACGGGTCAGTACCGCATCCTCGCGACTGCGCTCTCGATGTCACTGTTCGGAGCCGGCGTTTGGGTGATCGCGCTCGTCCTGCAGGTGCGCGACCTCGGCGGCGGCCCGATCCAACTGTCCTACGCCGCGACCGGCGGGGCGATCGGCATGCTGATCGCCGTCCTGTTCGGCGGGGTCCTCGCCGACCGCGTGCCGCAGAAGCTCATCCTGATCGGCGTCGAAGTCACCAAGACGCTCCTGATCGGCGCAATCGCTGCGCTCGCGCTCACCGGCAACCTCGAGCTCTGGCACCTCGCCGTCGCCGCCTTCGTGATCGGCATCGCCGAAGGGTTCTTCTACCCTGCCTATTCCGCGCTGCTGCCCTCGGTACTGCCGGCCGACGACCTGCTCGCCGCGAACGGGTTCGAAGGAGTGCTGCGGCCGGCCGTCATGCAGGCGGCCGGCCCCGCGGTCGCAGCCCTCGCGGTGGGTCTGGCGTCGCCGGGGCTGGCGTTCGCCATCATCGTGGGGTCACAGGTGGTCGCGATCGCCGTTTTGCTCGCGCTGCGCACCACCCCGGTTCGCCGCGACTTCGACGCACAGCGCGGCGACCCGATCCGCGCCCTGTTCTCCGACATCGGGGGCGGATTCGGCTACATGTTCCGCACCCCGTGGCTGCTCACGACGCTGCTCCTGGCGAGCCTCCTCGTGCTGCTCGTCATGGGACCCATCGAAGTGCTGCTGCCCTTCGCGGTGTTCGACCAAACCGGCGGTGACGCGGGCTCGTTCGCCCTCGTCCTCGCCGCGTTCGGCATCGGCGGCGCGGTCGGATCGGTCGTGATCGCATCCTTCAAGCTGCCGCGGCGCTACCTCACCTGGATGAACCTGATGTGGGGTGCAGGATGCCTTCCCCTCGTCGTGATCGGCATCACCGACCAGTTGTGGGTGATGGCGATCGCCGTCTTCGTCGTCGGCTTCACGTTCTCGGGGGCGACCGTGATCTGGGGCACGCTGCTGCAGCGCCGGGTGCCGCCGCACCTGCTCGGCCGCGTCTCGAGCCTCGACTTCTTCGTCTCGCTGCTCTTCATGCCCGTCTCGATGGCAATCGCCGGACCGGTGGGCGAGGCCATCGGCACGGCCCCGACGTTCCTCCTCGCGGGCGCGATCCCGGTCGTGCTCGCGGCGATCGCGATCCTCGTCGGGCGACTCCCGCGCGACGAAATCGAGAACCCTCTCGACCCGGAGCAGCGCGAGATCGACCCGTCGAGCCAGGAGACGCTCGGGCCCGTCGCGCCGATCAACGGGTAACGGCCGGTTGCCGACCCAGGCTGGGGGCGAGCTCCGACCGCGCCGAACCTCTACCTTTCGGGAACGATGAGCGGTCGCCCGTCGACATCCACGACCCGCACCGACAACCCGTAGACCTCCGAGATCGCGGACGCCGTCAGCACCGACGCCGGCGATCCGACCGCGACGAGCCGCCCGGCCGACAGCAACGCCACCCGATCGGCCACCGCACCCGCGAGCGACAGGTCGTGCACGACGAGCACCACGGCCCGACCGGCCGCAGCCAACGAACGCGCGATGCGCAGAACATCCTCTTGATGCCGCAGGTCGAGCGCGGCGGTCGGCTCGTCGAGGAACACGACGGGGGTGTCCTGCGCGAGCACCCGCGCGAGCGACACCCGCGCGCGCTCCCCGCCCGACAGCTCGGTGAACCGCCGATGCGCGAGGTGCGCGACATCCGCCTGCGTCGCCGCCGACTGGATCATGAGCGCGTCCTGCGCGATCTCCGACGTGCGCGTCCACGGCGCGCGGCCCATCGCGATCACGTCGCCCACGCGGAACGGGAACGACAGCGCGTTGTCTTGCGTGAGCACCGAGCGGATGCGCGACAGCTCCGACGCCGAGAACGTCTGGATGTCGCGGCCCACTCCGTCGACGGAGACCTCGACGAGACCGGAGGTGGGCACCCGCTCCCCCGACAGCACGGAGAGCAGCGTCGACTTGCCGGCGCCGTTCGGGCCGACGAGCGCGAGCACCTCGCCGGGGAGCACGTCGAGGGAGACGTCGGACAGCACGACGCGGCGATCCAGCTCGACCGACAGGGAGGTCGCGGAGATCATGCCCACCCTCCCGACCGGCGACGCTGCCGCCAGAGGAGGAAGAAGAAGAACGGTCCGCCGACGAGGGAGGTCAGCATCCCGATGGGGAGTTCCGCGCCGGGGACGATGGTGCGCGCGAGGAGGTCGGCGGCGAGCATCAGCACCGCGCCGCCGAACGCGGAGTAGACGATGAGCGACCGGTGCTGCGGGCCGAGCAGCATGCGCACGACGTGGGGCACGACGAGTCCGACGAAGGCGATGATGCCGACGAACGCGACCGCGACTCCGGTGAGCAGGGCGACGACGACGATCGAGACGAGGCGCAGGCGCTCGACGTCGAGGCCGAGGTGGCGGGCGTTGCGTTCGCCGAGCGACAGCAGGTCGTAGCGGCGACCGAGCAGCACCGCGACGGCCACCCCGATCACGGCGACGACCGCGACGACGAGCACCTCGTTCCAGAGGGCGCCGTTGAGTGAACCGAGCTGCCAGAAGATGATCTGCTCGCGGCTGGCGGTGCTCGCGGCGAAGAGGGCGAAGGCAAGGCCGGCGCTCGCGAACGCGTTCACGGCGATACCGGTGAGCAGCAGGGTCACGACCTCGGTGCGCCCGTTCGCGCGTGAGACGAAGTAGACGAGCAGAGTCGCCAGCAGTCCGCCGACGAACGCGAAAAGCGCGATCGCGTAATCGCCGAACGCGCTGAGTCCGAGCACGATCGCCGTCGCGGCACCGAGGGCCGCCCCCGACGAGACGCCGACGACGCCCGGCTCGGCGAGCGGGTTGCCGAAGATCGCCTGCATCACGGCACCCGCCGCGGCGAGCGCCGCCCCGACGACGATCGCCATCAGAATGCGCGGGAACCGCACGATCCACAGCGCCGACTCGATGATCGGGTCATCCGGCGCCCAGTCGTTCGGGATGCCGACCGCCCGCAGCAGAGACCCGATCACCTCGGTCGGCTGCACCGGCAACTGCCCCAGCAGGGCGGAACCGAGGATGCCCGCGATCAGCAGGGCGGCCAGACTCAGGCCGACGACGACACGTTTCACCAGATCACGGAACCCGGTACAGCCACTCGTCGGTGCCGAACTTGGTCTCGACGAGTTCCTGCGCGCGGGAGAGTTCGAAGTCGGTGAGAGTGCTCTCGGTGAGCCCGTGCAGTCCGCGGAAGGTGTCGATCATCTTGTCGATGATCTCCGCGCGCGACAGCCCGGTCTGGCTGCGGAGCGGGTCGACGCGCTTCGCCGCCGACTTCGTGCCCTTGTCGCTGAGCTTCTCGCGCCCGATGCGCAGCACCTCGGCCATGCGGTCGCCGTCGATGTCGTAGGCCATCGTGACGTGGTGCAGCACCCCGCCGTTGCCGAGACGCTTCTGGGCGGCGCCGCCGATCTTGCCCTGCGGGCTGGCGATGTCGTTGAGCGGAACGTACGAGGCCTCGATGCCGAGGTCGCGCAGCGCCTGCACGGCGAACTCGTCGAAGAAGGCATAGGAGTCGGCGAACGACATGCCCTGCACGAGGTCGGCCGGGGCGTAGATCGAGTAGGTGACGGCGTTCGCGGGTTCGATGAACATCGCCCCGCCGCCGGAGATGCGGCGGGCCACCGGGAAGCCGTACTTCTCGGCGTTCACGGGGTCGACCTCGTTCTGCACCGACTGGAAGCTGCCGATGATCACCGCCGGGGACGCCCACTCCCAGAAGCGCAGCATCGGCGTGCGCCGGCCGTCGCCGACCTCCTCGGCGAGCACCTGGTCGAGCGCGAGGTGCATGAGCGGGTCGAGCGGACCCGGCTGCACGATCTGCCACTCGTAGTCGGACCACGACGTCGCACGCTGCAAGGCGCGGCGCACGGTCGTCGCGACGGCCTCGGCCGAGAAGCCGAACATCGTCGCGCCCTCGGGCAGTGCGGCCGTCACGGCGGCGGCGATGGTCTTCGCGTCGGATTCCACCGGCAGGCCGGTCAGCGCGGCATCGATCGCGGCGAGGGCCTCGTCGGGCTCGAGGAAGAAGTCGCCCGACACGCGCACGTCGGTGAGGCGGCCGCCCGTGACCGAGAGGTCGACGACGACGAGCTTGCCGCCTGGGACCTTGAACTCGCCGTGCACGAAGGTAAGCCTAACGAGGTGGGGGTTTCGATACACCGGCTGCGCCGGCCCTCAACCCGCGCAAGGGTTTTGCGCCGGAAAGGGCGCGAGAGCCCTCCGATGGCACAGACTCGATGCTCGTGACATCCGCTTTCGCCCTGCCCGACCGCCTCGTCGCCAAATCCGACCCGGCGCTCATCGGCGACGACGAGCAGCACTTCGCCCGGATCGCCGCCACCCTCGAGCAGCAGATCGCCGACCTCACGTCGCGCCTGGAAGAGACCCTGCGGATGGAGGCCGGCGACGGGCAGAAGGCCCTCGACCGCGACCAGGAGGTGCACCGACTGTCGTCGCGGCTGCGCACCCTCCACCGGTTCGGGCTCGACCTCTGCCTCGGGCGGATGGTGCCGGCCGAGGGCGCTCCGGTGTACATCGGACGCCTCGGACTCAACGGACCCGACGGCGAACGCCTGCTGATCGACTGGCGCTCGCCGGCATCCGAACCGTTCTTCGGCGCCACCCACGCCGACCCGCGCGGCCTCGCCAGCCGCCGCCGCTACCGCTGGACCCAGGGCCGCATCACCGACTACTGGGATGAGGTGTTCACCGACGAAGGCCTGTCGCACGCGGCGGCGCTCGACGACCAGTCGGCGTTCATCGCGAGCCTCGGCGCGGGACGGTCGAGCCGCATGCGCGACGTGCTCGGCACCATCCAGGCGGATCAGGATGCCATCATCCGCGCCGGATCCCGCGGGGCCCTCGTCGTCGACGGCGGACCGGGCACCGGCAAGACCGTCGTCGCGCTGCACCGCACCGCGTACCTGCTCTACTCCGACGCCCGGCTGTCGCGGCGGCACGGCGGCGTGCTGTTCGTCGGGCCGAGCGCCGCCTACCTCTCCTACGTGGATGACGTGCTGCCGAGTCTCGGCGAAGACGGGGTGCAGATCTCCACCCTGCGCGACCTCGTTCCCGAAGGGGTCGCGGCCGGCGACGACACCCCCGCGGCCGCGCGGCTCAAGGCGTCGGGCGACCTGGGCCGGGCGCTCGAGAACGCGGTGCGCGGCTACGAGCGGCCGCCGGCGACCGGGCTGCTCGTCGAGACCGACTGGGCGCGGGTCGAGATCACGCGCGACGACTGGGCCGACGCGTTCGAGTCGGCCGAGCCCGGCGTCTCGCACAACCAGGCGCGGCGGCAGGTCTGGGACGCGCTGCTCGAGATCGTGCACCGCGACCTCGGCGAGGAGGATGTGCGCGCGCGGGCCTCCCTGCAGCAGAGTCGCGACCTGCGTGCGGCGTTCAACCGCGCCTGGCCGCTGCTCGACCCGGTGGGCGTCGTCGCCGACCTGCTCTCGGTGCCGTCGTACCTGCGGGCGTGCGCGCCCTGGCTGAGCGAGGCCAAGATCGCCGACCTCCAGCGGGCCGACGCCCGTGCCTGGACGACCGCCGACCTGCCGCTGCTCGACGCCGCGCGTCACCGCATCGGCGACCCCGACGAACCCCGCCGGCGCCGTCAGCGCGAAGCCGCCCTCGCCGCGGCGAGCGACCGGATGGACCGCGTCGTCGACCAGCTCGTCGCCTCGATGGACCTCGACGACGGCGAAGGGCTCATGTCGATCCTCACCGGCACCGACGCCCGGGAGTCGCTGATCGACGAGGCCGAACTCGCGGGAGATGCCCCCGACCTGCTCGCCGGACCGTTCGCGCACATCGTCGTCGACGAGGCGCAGGAGCTCACGGATGCCGAGTGGGCGATGTTGCTGCGGCGCTGCCCGTCGCGCAGTTTCACGATCGTCGGCGACCGCGCGCAGGCACGCGCGGGGTTCCCCGAGTCGTGGGCCGAACGGCTGGCGCGGGTCGGCATCCCGAACGTCGAGGTCGCCTCGCTCACCGTCAACTACCGCACGCCCGAAGAGGTGATGGCCGAGGCCGAACCGGTGATCCGCGCGGCGCTGCCGGATGCCAACGTGCCCACGTCGATCCGGTCGAACGGGGTTCCGGTGCACCACGGGACGCGTGCGGAGCTCGCCAGCATCCTGAGTCGGTGGGAGGAAACCCACGACGAGGGTGTCGCGGTGGTCATCGGCGACCCGGCGTTCGAGGCCACGACGCGGGTGCGCTCGCTCACCCCCGCGGGCGCGAAGGGGCTCGAGTTCGACCTCGTCGTGCTCGTCGACCCCGAGCAGTTCGGGGCGGTCGACCGCTACGTCGCGATGACCCGCACGACCGAGCGCCTGGTGGTGCTCAGCTAGCGGGGTTTCGATACACCGCCTGCGGCGGCACTCAACCCGCGAGGTGGGCGGCTACGCGGCGGGCGCGAGGTGGGCGTCGAGCCAGGCGACGAGGTCGGCGATCACCTCGTCGCGGTTGATCTCGTTGAACATCTCGTGGCGGCCGTCCTCGTAGATCTTCACCACGACATCCGAGAGTCCCTGCCGGCGGTACGCCCGCGCGAGAAGTTCGACGCTGCGCGGTCCGCCGAGCGGGTCCTCCTCGCCGATGAGGATGAGGATCGGCAGGTCGCGGCTGAGCTTCGTCGGACGCCCCATCAGGCCGAGCGCCTCGCGCACGCCGAACAGCTTCGCGACCTTCGCGTCGAAGGTGAGCGGGTCGGCGTCGAAGCGCGTCCACACGTCGGGGTCGCGGCTCAGCCACTCGGTGCCGACGCCGCCGCCGGGCGGACGGTGCCGCTTGGAGAGGTCGCCGCCGTTCATGTGGATGAGCGTGCGGTAGGCGGTGCCGGAGAGCACGACCGCGGTGTACGGGCTCGCGTCGTCGTTGAGCATCCGCTGGGCGAGCAGCGAGCCGAGGCTGTGACCGAGCAGCACGAGCGGCAGCTTCGGATGCTCGTCGTGCGCGATGCCCGAGAGCTGCCGGATGCCGGCGATCATCGCCTTCACCCCGCCCGGGCCGAGCTTGCCCATCTTCGTGAGGTCCGACCCGTGCTGTTCGAGACCGGTCTGGCCGTGCCCGCGGAGATCGCCGGCGTAGACGGTGTACCCGGCGGTGACGAGAGCCTGCGCGAGGTCTTCGTAGCGCGTCGCGTATTCGCCCACCCCGTGCACGATCTGCACGACGCCCTTCGGCGCGCCCGCCCGCCAGACGTAGTAATGGATGCTGACGCCTTCGGCATCCTGGAACGTGTAGTCGCCCCGCGCGGCGGTGAACTTCGGCATCGGTGCCTCCTCGTGAGGCCCATCGTAAGACCTCCCCGAGCGCCAAGCAGTTAGCGTTGCTAATGAGTTAGGCTAACGATCGTGGCACGCCGAGAGAACGACGACGAGCTGCGGATCGTGCTCCAGCGCGTCGCCCGGCGCATCCGCAGCAACCGGGCCGACGGCGACCTCGGCGACTCCCAGCTCTCGGTGCTGTTCCACGTCGAGATGCGGGGTCCGCTCACGCCGACCGAACTCGCCGCCCTCGAGCACATCACGCCGCCGTCGATGAACCGCACCGTCAACTGGCTCGAAGAAGCCGGCTTCGCCGTGCGCGAGCGCGCGACCGACGACGCCCGCAAGGTGCGCGTCACCCTGACCCCCGCCGGCCAGGCACTGCTCGCCGAGACGCGGCGGCTGCGCTCGGCCTGGTTCTCCGACGAACTCGCCGCCCTCACCGCCGACGAGCGCGCGGCGCTGGAGACCGCCCTGCCTGCTCTGCGAAAACTCGCCGGCGCATGAGCGCGATGTTCCGCGCCCTCGGCGTGCGCAACTACCGACTGTGGTTCGCCGGCACCCTCGTCTCGAGCGTCGGACTGTGGATGCAGCGCATCGCGCAGGACTGGCTCGTTCTGACCGAGCTCACCGACGACGACGCGAGCGCCGTCGGGCTGACGATGGCCCTCAACTTCGGGCCCCAACTGCTGCTCGCCCCGTTCGCGGGCGTGATCACCGACCGGGTCAGCCGTCGGGCGCTGCTCGTCGTCACGCAGATCGCGATGGCGGTGCTCGCGGTCGGCCTCGGCGTGCTCACCGTCACCGGGGTCGTCGAACTCTGGATGGTGTTCGGCTTCGCCCTCGCCCTCGGCATCGCGTCGGCCTTCGACGCCCCCGCGCGGCAGGCCTTCGTCAGCGATCTCGTACCCGTCGACCGGCTCGGCAACGCCGTCGCCCTCGGTGCCACGGCCTTCAACAGCGCGCGGCTGATCGGCCCCGCGCTCGCCGGGCTGCTCGTGGCCGCGATCGGCACCGGGTGGGTGTTCTTCATCAACGCCGCCACCTACCTCGCGGTGATCCTCGTGCTCGGCCTGCTCCGCCGCGACGACTTCACGGAGCGACGGCGGTCGCCGCGCTCGGCGAGCGGATTCCGCGACGGCTTGCGCTATCTGCGCAAACGACCCGACATCCGTCTGGTTCTCGTCGTGGTGTTCCTCATCGGCATCTTCGGACTCAACTTCGCGCTCTTCCTGGCGACGATGGTGCGCATCGAATTCGAGGCGGGGCCGGAAGCCCTCGGCATCGTGTCGTCGATCATGGCGGTCGGGTCGGTGATCGGCGCACTGCTCTCCGCCCGCCGGGAACGCCCCCGCCTGCGCACCGTGACGATCGCGGGTGCCGGGCTGGCGCTCGGCCTGGTCGCCTGCGCCGCCGCGCCGAACCTCGTCACGTTCGCCGCCGCCGCCGTCGTCACCGGCTTCGCGTCGCTCACGATGCTCACCACGGCGAACGGCTACGTGCAGACGATGACCAGCCCCGCGTTCCGCGGCCGGGTGATGGCGGTCTACCTCGCGGTGCTCTTCGGCGGCACCCCGATCGGCGCGCCGCTGCTCGGCGCGATCGCCAACGTCGCCGGACCGCGCTGGGCCCTGCTGGTCGGCGCGGCCGGCTGCCTGCTCGCCGCGGTGATCGCTGCCGCCTTCTTCGTGCGCACCCGGCAGGTGCGCCTGCGATTCGTGCGGCGCGTCTGGCCGCTACGGGTGGAGTACGGCAACAGCTCGTTCGGCCGCGAGCTCGCGACCACCGAGATCGCGATCGTGGAGGCCGAGACCACGAAGGTCTAACGCGACCGGCGCGCGGGCGCCTGGTTGGATGGAGCCATGGCGGATGCGTGGGTTCCTGTGTCGACGGCCGTGCTGGAAAGCGGTTTCACCGGCGTCGCCGCCGTGCAGACCGCGCCCGAGGGGATCACGCCGCTGCGCCTGCATCCCGACCTCCTGCGCCGGTCACCCGACGGGCTCGCGCTCATGGCCGAGTTCACCAGCGGAGTGCGGCTTCGGCTCGTCACCGCGGCCGACCGACTGCGGCTGACCGCCGTCTTCACGCGGTACGTGATGGCACACCTCGACCACGCGGTCTCCCGCGCCGAAGTGCTCGCCGAGATCGACGGGGTCGTCGTCGACCGCGCCGTGGCCGACCCGACCGCCCTCGTCGCCGAACGCAAGGACGCCCCGCTCGAACGTGGCGCCGCGGTCGAGTCCATGCTCGAACTCACGCTCGGCTCCGCGTCGGAGCCCCGGGAGGTGGTGCTCTGGCTGCCGGCCGACGCCGGCGTGCGCATCCTCGCCCTCGAGGCGACCGCCGAGGTCGTCGCGGCTCCGACGCTCACCCTTCCCCGCTGGGTGCACCACGGATCGTCGATCAGCCACGGTGGGGATGCCGCCGACGCCCGCTCCACCTGGCCCGCGCAGGCGGCGCGCGCCCTCGGGCTCGCCGGCACCAACCTCGGCTTCGGCGGCAACGCGATGATCGACCCGCCTGTCGCGCGCGCGATCGCGCGCCTCGACGCCGACGTCATCACCCTGAGCTTCGGCATCAACATCGTCACCGGGGATGCGATGCGGCGCCGCGTCTTCGGGCCCGCGCTGCACGGCTTCCTCGACACGGTGCGCGACGCGCATCCCGAGGTGCCGATCGTCGTCATCTCGGCGATCTCCTGCCCCGGGTTCGAAGACCTCCCCGGGCCGCGGCGTCTCGACGAGAACGGACGACTCACCGGCACCTCACGACCGGGGGATGCCGGCGCCCTCTCGCTCTCGGCCACCCGGGACGCGATCGCCGAAGTGCTCGCCGCCCGCACCGACGACCCGCGGCTGTTCGGGATGGACGGGCGCGACCTGCTCGGCCCCGACGACGTGCACCACCTCTACGACGGCCTGCATCCCGACCCGGCGGGGTACGACCTCATGGCGCGCCGCTTCGTCGCCCTCGCGCGCGACCCCGGGCATCCCCTCGGCCGCGCGTTCCTCGCCGCCACCCCCGCGGGTTGAGTGCCGCGCGTCAGCGCGGTGTATCGAAACCCACCGCCGAGGAACCCGGGGGCGGTTTCGATACACCCGCGCTGCGCGCGGGCACTCAACCCGCGGGGGAAAGGACTCCGTCGATGCGGCGGGGGATGCGGAGGGGGTTGGCGTCGCGCAGGGCGGGGGGCAGGACCGCGTCGGGCGCATCCTGATAGACGATCGGACGCAGGAAGCGCCGCACCGCGGTCGCCCCGACGGAGGTGTGCTGGGAGGTCGTCGCCGGCCACGGCCCGCCGTGGTGCTGCGACCAGGTGACCGCGACCCCCGTCGGCCAGCCGGCGAACAGCACCCGTCCGGCGATCGCCTCGAGCCGCGGCAGCAGGTCGTCGACCGGCTCGTCGGGGGCGGCGTGGAGGGTCGCGGTGAGGCTGCCCTCGAGCTCGTCGAGCGCGTCGGCGAGCTCGGCGCGCGAGGCGTAGCGCACGAGCAGCGCGAACGGCCCGAAGACCTCGGCGAGCAGCTCGTCGGCATGGGCGCGGAGGGTCGCGACATCGGTGACCGCGACGGCCGGCCCACCCGTCGAGCCCGCCACGAGGGAGACACCGGGCACCGACTCGACCCGCTCGCTGCCCGACTGGAATCCGTCGGCGATCGAGGGAGTGAGCATCCGCGGGGTGTCGGCGCCGACGAGCGGAGCGAGCGCCGCCTCGAGCGCGGAGCCCTCGGGCAGGAAGACGACGCCGGGTTTCGTGCAGAACTGGCCCGCGCCGAGTTGGAACGAGCCGGCGAACCCGGCCGCGAGCTCGGCACCCCGGGCGGCGTCGGCCTCCGCGGTGACGACGACGGGGTTGATGCTGCCGAGTTCACCGAAGAACGGGATCGGCGCGGGGCGCGCCGCCGCGCGGTCGTGCAGGGCGCGACCCCCGCCGAGCGACCCGGTGAACGCGACGGCCGTGATCGCGGGATGGTCGACGAGCTCCAGCCCGGCCTCGAACCCGTCCACGAGGGCGAAGGCCCCGGCGGGCGCTCCGGCGGCGGCGAGCGCCTCCGTGACCAGATCCGCCGTGCGCCGCGACAGCCGAGGATGCCCCGGATGCGCCTTGACGATCACCGGACACCCGACGGCGAGCGCGGAGGCGGTGTCGCCCCCCGCCACCGAGAACGCGAACGGGAAGTTGGAGGCCGAGAAGACCGCGACCGGCCCGGTCGGCCGGAGCATGCGCCGCAGGTCGGGGCGCGGCGGGGTGGCGTCGGGCACGGCGTGGTCGATCGTCGCCTCGAGGTAGGAGCCCTCGGTGACGACGGCCGCGAACATCCTCAACTGTCCCGTGGTGCGGGCGACCTCGCCGCGCAGGCGGGTCTCGCCGAGCCCGGTCTCCTCGTCGGCGATCGCCACGAGTTCGTCGGCGGCGGCGTCGAGGCGGTCGGCGATCGCGGTGAGCCAGCCGGCGCGCGCGGCGTCGCTCGCGGAGCGGGTGGCCTCGAAAGCCCGGGCCGCGGAGGTGGCGGCGGTGTCGACGTCGGTCATGAGGGGTCTCCTTCGGTGAATTGCAGCCCGAGCCCGAGCGCCGGTCCTCCCGAGGCCCAGCCGTCCTCGACGACGACGCCCGACGGCGCCACGAGCACCCCGAGGTCGCCGAAGCCGGCCTCCTCGACGTCTTCGACCCAGGTGCGTTCGGGTAGCGCGAACGCGAGCTGGGCCGACAGTTCGGGCAGCAGGTGCGGCGCCAGCTCGACGCCGCGCTCGCGCGCGAGGTCGGCGATCGTCAGGAACGGGGTGATGCCGCCCACGCGGACGACGTTCGGTTGCACGACGTCGACCACCCCGGCATCCAGGAAGTCGCGGAAGCGGTGGAGGGTGTGCACGTTCTCGCCGAGCGCGATCGGGACGCCGGTGCGCTGCCGCAACTCGCGGTGGGCGGCGAGGTCGTCGGCGCGGAGCGGCTCCTCGATCCAGAGCGGATCGACGGGCGCGAAGAGTTCGAGCGCGGTCGCCGCCCGGTCGACGTCCCAGCGCTGGTTGGCGTCGATCATCAGGCCGCGGTCGCCGAGCACCGCGCGCACCGCCTGAAGCCGGTCGAGGTCCTCGAGCGGGTCGGGCTTGCCGACCTTGATCTTCACGGCCGAGAACCCGGCGTCGACCCAGCGCCGCACCTGCGCGACGAGGTCGTCGAGCGGGTAGTGCAGATTCACCCCCGAGCCGTAGGCCGGCTGGCGATCGTGCCGCCGACCGAGAAGCTCCGGGATGCCGACCCCCGCCCGCCGCGCGCGCAGATCCCAGAGCGCGAGGTCGATCCCGGCGAGCGCGATCGTCGTGACGCCGCCCCCGCCCGCCTCGTGCACGTGCTCCCAGAGGCCCGGCCAGATCGCGGGGTCCGCGGGACGGCCGAGGGCGGCGGGAGCGAGGTGGTCGTCGAGCATCGCCTGCACCGCGCGGGCGCCGATCGACGGCGTCCACGAGAACCCGTGCCCGACGCCGCCGTCCGAGTCGTGCACGTCGACGGCGACGACGTGGATCTCCGTGACGTCGGGCCCCCACGGGCGGGTGAGCGGGATGCGGCGCAGCCGGGTGTCGACCCGGACGAGGGTGCTCACGAGGCGGCGAGGTCGTGCCCGATCGCGAGCAGTTCGCGCAGCCGCGCGGTCTGCCGCTCGTCGGGATCCGCGAGCGGCGGACGCACGGGACCGACCTCGCGTCCGGCGAGGCGCAGCCCGGCCTTGATGAGCGCGACCGCGAATCCCGGGGTCTCGTCGCGCAGCCGCACGAGCGGCGCGTAGAACCCGTCGAGCAGCCGTCGCTGGGCGGTCAGGTCGTCGGCGACGTACGCGCGGTAGAACGCGTTCGCGATCTGCGGGGCCATCGCGAACACCGCCGAGGAGTAGAGGGGGACCCCGATCGCGCGGTACGCCGCCTGGCTCAGCTCCGCGGTGAGCAGCCCGTTGAAGAACAGCAGGTCGCCGCGTCCCGCCCGCTCGGCCTCGAGCACGAACGCCTGCGCGAGCGCGACATCCCCGACACCGTCCTTGATGCCGACGACCTGCGGGTTCGCGATGAGCTTCGCGGCCGTGGGCACGCTCAGGCTCGCGGAGCCGCGGTGGTAGACGACCACGGGCAGCGACGTGGCGGCGAGCACGGCCTCGACATAGGCGACGAGGCCGTGCTGCGGCCCGGCGACGAGGTACGGCGGCATGAGCAGGATGCCGTCGGCCCCGAGCCGCTCGGCGGTGCGCACGCAGGCGAGCGCGTGTCCGAGGGCGCCTCCGGCGCCGGCGACGACCGGGACGCGTCCCGCCGTGCCGGCGATGCCGGCGGCGAGCGCGACCTCGTACTCGTCGATCCCGAGCGCGTGGAACTCCCCCGTGCCGCAGACGGCGAACACGCCGCCCGGGCCGGCGTCGACGCCCGCGCTCACGTGGGCGGCGGTGACGACCGGGTCGACCGCGCCCTCGGCACCGAAAGCGGTGACCGGGAAGAACAGCACGCCGTCGGCGAAGGTCAGGCTCGGCACGTTCGACGACTCAGGCATTCTCGACCATCCTGTTCAGCTCGGTGCGCCAGGTGCGCGTCGCCCGCCAGCCGAGAAGCTGCTCGGCGAGAGCACTCGAGAACACCGCCGACTCCGCGTCGAGCGCCCGGGCGGCGTCGGCCGCCGCGGGGACGAACTCGGCGAGGGCGGGCCCGACGGGGCCGCGCACGAGCGAATCGGGGGCGCCGACGAAGAACACCCCGCCGTTGGGCAGCTCGGCCGCGCGCTCGAACCAGCGCAGCACGAAGTCGCCGACATCCCGGGCATCGACGTAGTTGAACAACGCCACCGCGGAGAGCGCCGGGTGGTCCAGCCGCTCGAGGATGGTGTGCCCCTGCTGGGTCGGCGCGCCGGCCCATTCCTCGGGCGCGATGACGTAGCACGGGCGGAACGATCCGATCCGCGGGCCGGAGGGGTCGCGGCGGGCGAACATCGCCCCGAGCTGCTCGACGGCGACCTTCGAGGCGGCGTAGCCGTTCCACGGCGCGACCGGGTGCTTCTCGTCGAGCGGCAGATAGTCGGGCCGCCACCCCGACGGAGCGCCGTAGCCCATCACCGTCGGGCTCGACGCGAGCAGCACGCCGCCGACCGCGGAGGCTGCCGCGGCCTCGAGCACCGCGAAGGCGAGGCCGGTGTTGATCGCGAACGTCTCGGCATCGGGCAGCAGTCCCGGATACGGGATGGCGGCGAGGTGCACGATGCCGTCGGGTCGGTGCTCGGCGACGAGAGCCGCGGCGACCCCGTCGGCGGCGAGGTCGGCGACGACCTGCTGCGCGGGGAGCCCGTCGACGGTGGCGACATCCACCGACGTCACCTCATGACCGGCGGCCGCGAGCACGGCGACGACGCTGCGGCCGAGCCGCCCGGCACCCCCGGTGACGAGGTACTTCACGACCGCTCCTCCAGCTCGGCCAGGGCGGGCCCGAGGTCGAGATCGCGCGGCCGCACGGCCTGCCCGGTCTCGAGCGAGCGGTTGCCGGAGAGACCGACGACGACCGAGCGGATGCCGTCGGTCCAGGTCGCGGCGCGGCCGAGCGGATCGCCGGTCGGGCCGGCGAACACCTCGGCGAGCAGCAGCGAGTCGCCGCCCCCGTGGCCGCCGTCGCCGACGGGGATCTCCACCTCGACCGCGGAGCCGAAGTGCTTCTGCAGCACGAGGCGCTCGCCCACGGGGCGGGTGTCCTCGGCGATCACGTCGTCGGGTCGGGCCGACGGGTCGACGACCGCGTGGCCGTCGGCATCCAGCAGCACGGCGCCGCGCTCGACGACGGTGAGTTCCGCGCGGCCCTTCGTGCCGTTCACCGCGACCGTGTAGCCCTCCCACGGCGCGTGCGCGTTGAGCGAGTACGACATCGTCGCTCCGGCGGCGTAGTCGACGACGAGCGACAGGTTGTCTTCGATCGTGATGCCCGGATCGAAGACGTCGCGATCGCGGAGGTAGCCGTCGTGCGACTCCTGCTCGTAGTAGAGGCCGCGCAGCAGCTCGTCACGGCGCAGGTCGAGGCTGAACCCGTCGCGCAGCGGCGAGTCGGTCGTGCCGCGCTCGGGCCGTTCCCCGAGTCCGCGCTCCGCGGCGGCCTGGGCGCCGTAGAACCGGAGGCCGCCGCTGGCGAACACCCGGGTCGGGAGCGAGTCGAGCCACCAGTTCACGAGATCGAAGTGGTGCGTCGACTTGTGCACGAGCAGCCCGCCGGAGTTCGCCTTGTCGCGGTGCCAGCGACGGAAGTAGTCGGCGCCGTGCGCGGTGTCGAGCACCCACTCGAAGTGCACCGAGGTCGGCGTGCCGATCTCGCCCGACGCGATGAGCTGCTTGAGCGCGGTGTTGCGCGGCGCGTAGCGGTAGTTGAACGTGACCGTCACCGAACGGCCCGTGCGGGCCACCGCCTCGGCGATCGCGCGCACCCCCTCGTCATTCGTCGTGAGCGGCTTCTCGACCACCACGTCCGCCCCCGCGTCGAGTGCGGCGACGAGGTACTCCGCGTGGGTGAAGTCGGGCGAGGTCACGATCACCCGGTCGATCGCCTGCTCGCGCACCACATCGGCGAGCCGCGCGGCGTCGAACCGCACCGGGTCGCCGAGGGCGGGGACGCGGGCCAGCGACCAGTCGAGGCGGCCGGGATTCGGGTCCGACCAGGCGACCAGTTCGGCGACGTCGGCGTGGTCGCCGGCGATCGCGTCGAGGTACATCTGGGCACGGGAGCCCACGCCGACGAGGGCGTAGCGGTGGCGGGTCATGGGAGTCCGACTACTTGATCCCGGTGGTTGCGATGCCCTTGATGAGGTAGCGCTGACCGACCAGGAAGACGATGAACAGAGGGATGAGCGAGACGACCGACATCGCGAACATCGACCCGAAGTCGGAGCTCGACTGCACGTCGAGGAACCCCTTGAGGGCGACGGATGCCGGGAACGTCTCCGGAATGCGGAGGTAGATGAGCGGGCCGAAGAAGTCCGACCACGTCCAGATGAAGGTGAAGATCGCGGTCGTCGCGAGTGCGGGCACCATCAGCGGCAGCGTGATCTGCACGAAGCTGCGGAAGTGGCCGGCGCCGTCGATCCGCGCCGCCTCGAAGATCTCCTTCGGGATGCCGCGGATGAACTGCACCATGAGGAAGACGAAGAAGGCGTCGGTCGCGAGGAACTTCGGCACGATCAGCGGCAGGAAGGTGTTGAGCCAGCCCAGCTCCTTGAAGATCGTGAACTGCGGCACGAGCACCACCTGGAACGGCAGCATGATCGTCATCAGCATGACCGCGAACAGGATCGGCTTGCCGGTGAACTTCAGCCGTGCGAACGCATAGGCCGCGAGCGAGCACGAGATCAGGTTGCCGAGGATCGCGCCGATGGCGATGATGCTCGAGTTCGCCAGGAACGCGCCGAACGGCAACTGGAGGTCGTTCCAGCCGTTGACGTAGTTCTCGATCGTCAGGTCGGTCGTGAACAGGCTGAGGTCGCGGAAGATCTGATCGTTCGGCTTGAAACTCGACACGACGAGCCACAGCAGCGGATAGATCATCACGACCGAGAGCAGGATGAGGCCCGCGTGCTTGGCGATCGAGGATCCGATGCGGCGGCGCCGGTACGACGCGCTGGAGCGCGCGGTCGGGCGGGTCGCGAGGGGCGGGAGCGCGGTTTCAGTCGTCATAGAACACCCAGAACTTCGAGAGCCAGAAGTTGAACGCCGTGAAGGCGGCGATCACGATCAGCAGGAACCAGGCCATCGCCGAGGCGTAACCCATGTCGTACTGGAGGAAGCCGGTCCGGTAGAGGAACAGCGTGTAGAACATCGTCGAGTCCGCCGGCCCGCCGGTTCCGCCGGAGACGACGTAGGCCTGCGTGAAGGTCTGGAACGCGAAGATGATCTGGAGCACCAGGTTGAAGAAGATGATCGGCGTCAGCAGCGGCAGCGTGATGTTGACGAAGCGGCGGATGCGCCCCGCGCCGTCCATCGCCGCCGCCTCGTAGAACATCTCCGGCACCTGCCGGAGCCCGGCGAGGAAGATCACCATCGGCGACCCGAAGGTCCAGACGTGCAGGATGATGATCGTCCCGAGCGCGTAGTCCGGATGCCCGATCCAGCCGGGGCCGTCGATGCCGAAGATGGCGAGGAAGCCGTTGAAGATGCCGTCCTTGCCGAAGACCTGGCGCCAGAGGATGGCGATCGCGACCGAGCCGCCGAGCAGGCTCGGCAGGTAGAAGATCGAACGGTAGAGCGGCAGACCGCGCATGCCCTTGTCCAGCAGCAGGGCGAGACCGAGGGCCACGGCGAGCTGGAGCGGAACCGAGACGATGACGTAGGTCACGGTCACCCGGAACGCGTTCCAGAACGACGGGTCCTGCAGCATGAAGGCGTAGTTGTCGAGACCGACGAACGGCGGCGGGTCGTCGATCGGCGACTTCAGCAGGTTGTAGTCGGTGAACGACAGGTACAGCGACGCCAGCATCGGGCCGATGGTGAAGGTCGCGATGCCCAGGATCCACGGAGCCAGGAACAGGTAGGCGGCCTTGTTGTCGGGTGTCTTCTCTTTGAGCTTGGGGCCGCGTCCACGTCGCCCGAGGGCGAGCGACCGCAGTTCACCGAGACTGCTCACGTCAACCTCCTCGTCGGCGTACGGAATGTTCGAGAAAGCGGTTTCTCGAACGTCGAACGATTATGACCCGCGAGACCGGGATCGTCAAACGCGGCCCGCGCCCCCACTATCCTGGGCCTTCAGCGTCGACGGAAGGGGCTCGGGTGGCACGCCGATCCGACACGGCGACGATCGCCGAGGTCGCCGAGCACGCGGGGGTCTCCCCGGCGACCGTCTCGCGGGTGTTCAACAACCGGTTCGTGGGCGATCCCGCGGTCGCGGATCGCGTCCGCGCGTCGGCGGTCGCCCTGGCCTACACGCCCAACCACCACGCCCGCAGTCTCGCGCTCGGACGCACCCGCGCGATCGCGTTCGTCGTGCCCGATCTCGCGAACCCGGCCTTTCAGGCGATCCTCTCGAGCCTCAGCAAGTCGGCGGCCCGCGACGGCTATCGCGTGCTCGTCGCCGACTCGGTCGAGTCGCCCGACGACGAGCCCCTCCTCGTCGACGAGGTGCGGCGCCGCTGCGACGCCGTCGTGCTCTGCGCCCCCCGCATGCCCGACGACGAGCTCATCGTGCACGCCGCCGGCATCCGCCCGCTCGTGCTGATCAACCGGGCCATGCCGCAGATCGACGTCCCGTCGCTGTCGGTCGACTACCAGTCGGGCGTGCGCAATCTCGCGGAGCACCTGCACGACCTCGGCCACCGTCACCTGATCTACCTCGGCGGTCCGGAGCGGAGCGTCTCGAACCGCTACCGGCTGCGCGCCCTCGACGAGTTCGAGCGCTCGACTCCGGGCGTGACGATCGATCGCATCCCCGGCGGCTTCACGAGCGAGGACGGCGTCGCGGCCGCGGAACGCGTGCGCGACTCGGGGGCGACGGCGGCGCTGGCCTACAACGACCTGGTCGCGATCGGGCTGATGAACGGCCTGCTCGAACTCGGCGTCCGCGTGCCGGACGACGTCTCGGTCGCCGGCTTCGACGACATCCCGTTCGCCCGCTACACGACGCCGACCCTCACGACGGCGTCCGTTCCGCACACCGAACTCGGCGCCGAAGCCTGGCAGCGGATGCGCGCGCTGCTCGACGGCGAGGAGCCCGACGCGGATGTCGTCTTCCAGCCGCGGCTCGAGCTGCGGGCCTCCACCGCGGCCCCGCGAGCCTGAGCGTGCCGCGATTGACAGTCGCGGAACTCGCTGCTACTTTCCGTGAAAGCGGTTTCACGACGAGGTCCCGCACGCGTCGGACACCGAACCCACATCCCCGGTGGCCCGCCACCACGAGAGAAACAAGAGGCGCAATGACGCGTACAGCACGCTCCACGGCCGCCAAGGCGGCGTTCGGAGCCGCCCTGGCGGGGACGATCGTCCTGGCCGGATGCACCAGCCAGACCGACGCCCCCAGCGGCCCCACGTTCGACCCCGACGAGGAGATCACCCTCGAGATGTCGTGGTGGGGTGACGACAACCGTGCCGCGCTCTTCGACGAGGTGATCACCGCCTTCGAGGCCGAGTACCCCAACGTCTCGGTGACCCAGACCCCCGTCGGCAGCCCCGACGACCTCTTCAACCGCCTCGCGACCGACTTCGGCGGCGGCGGCACGACCGCGCCCGACCTGTTCGCGCTCGGCGGCGCGAAGCCGCAGGAGTACGGCTCGGCCGGCGCGCTCTACGACCTCTCCGAGGTCGAGGAGTACGCGCACGTCGCCGACTACCCGGAGTTCTCCCTCACCAGCGCGACCGTCGACGGGACCGTGTACGGCCTGCCCACCGGCGGCAACGCGACCGCGGCCTTCGTGAACGTCGACATCCTCGAGCAGGCGGGCGTCGACATCCCGGAGAACGGCTGGACGTGGGACGACCTCGTCGAGATCGCCGGCGAGGTCGGCTCGGCCGGCCTGACGAACGCGCAGGGTCAGCCGGTCTACGGCATCGACATGCGCTCGGCCGACATCATCGGCACCTTCGCGGCGCAGGAGACCGAGTTCGGCCTCTACACGCCCGAGGGCGAGCTCGGCGTCGACGCCGACACGATCGCGAAGTTCTACGAGATCGAGCTCGAGCTGCAGGAAGCCGGCGCCCTGCCCGACCCGACGGTCATCACCGCCGGCGTCGCGCTGCCGCCGGACCAGCAGCTCTACACGCTCGGCCAGGCGGCGATCACGTTCGGCTACAGCAACCTGATCGGCACCTACTCGGGAGGCGGGGAGACCCTCATCCTGACCCCGCCGTCGGACACCGACAAGACCGGTGTCGCGCTGCTGCCGTCGGCCTTCTGGGCGATCAACGCGGCGTCGGAGCACCCGGCCGCAGCGGCGCTGCTGATGGACTGGTTCCTCACCGAGCCGTCCGCACTCGAGCTCATCAAGGACACCCGCGGCGTGCCGTTCAACCCGGCCTCGGCCGAGGTCGTCGCCCCGCTCCTCGAGGGCCCGAGCGCCACCGCTGCCGAGTACGTGCAGTCGGTGCTCGACTCCGGTGAGGTCGCCCCGCCGCAGCCGAACGGCGGCGCCAACATGAACCAGTACACGCAAAACGGCGAGGCCGAGGTGCTCTTCGGTCGCCTCTCGCCGCAGGAAGCCGCTCAGGCGTGGGTCGACAGCCTGTCGTCCGACCTCGAGCGCGGCTAGTTCCGCACTGACGGGTGGGGCGGTTCCCTCGGGAGCCGCCCCACTTCTTCGTTTGACGCAAGGATGATTCCGTGACCGTTCTCGACGATGCGCTGGCCCGGCTCCGGGGCCGCGACCTCGCCGCTCCCGACGGCCCGCTCCGCGACGGGCTCGTCGATGAGGGCGTCGGCTTCGCGGCGCTCGGCGGACCCCTCGAGGCGCGCTGGGATCAGGCCCTCGTCGAACTCGACTCGTGCATCCGCCCGCTCGCCTCCGGCGACGGCGCCCCCGTGCTCACCGAAGGTCCGGCCTACCCCGGCACCTGGATCGAGAGCACCGGCTCGATCAGCACCGAGGTGCTCACCCGCTTCGCCCCGAGGGTCGCCCGCGCGACGAGCGAGCAGTTCGCGACGTCGCAGCGCGACGACGGGCTCATCCCGTACAAGGTCGTCGACGACGGGCCGGGCTTTTTCCAGATCCAGATCGTGACGCCGTTCGCGCGCACCGTCTGGAACCACTACCTCGCCACCGGCCGCGACCGGCACTACCTGCGGCGGATGTTCGACGCGATGGCCCGCATGGATGCCTGGCTCGCCGAGTTCCGGGACACCCGCGGCACCGGCGGGGTGGAGGCGTTCGGCACCTTCGACACCGGGCACGACATGTCGCCGCGCTTCTGGTTCGTGCCCGACCGGCCGCTCGGGGACGCCACCCGCGTCGACCCGACGAACCCGCTGGTGCCGTTCGTCGCCCCCGACCTCACCGCGAACGTCGCCGCGCAGCGCGGCTACCTCGCCCTCATCGCCGCCGAACTCGGCCTCGACGGCGCCCCGTGGCGCGCGGCCGCGGCGGCCTCCGCGGAGTCCCTCTTCGCCCAGTGCTTCGACGAGACCGACGGCATCTTCTACGACCGCGACGCGACCGGGGAGCTGCGCCGCGTGCAGTCCGACGTGCTGCTGCGGGTACTCGAGTGCGAGATCGGCGACGACGCGTTCTTCGCCGCCGCGCTCGAGCGCTACCTGATGCACACCGGCAAGTTCCTCGCCCACTACGGATTCACCTCCCTCGCCCTCGACGACCCGCGATTCGACGCCGACGCCGGTCGCAACTCGTGGGGCGGCCCGGTCAACTTCCTCTCGCTGATCCGGTCGCCGCATCCGTTCGAGCACCACGGCCGGGTCGCCGAGCTCGCGCTCACGGCCGCCCCCGTGCTCGCCGCCGTCGCCCTCGCCGACCGGTTCCCGCAGTGCCTCGACCCGTGGAGCGGAGCGCCCGGGTTCACCGACCACTACTCGCCGTCGATCCTCTGGTTCCTCGACGCGATCGAGCGGCACGCCGGCATCCTGCCCCGCCCCGACGGGCAGCTCTGGTTCAGCGGGATGCCGCCCACCCGGCTCGAGCACGGCGCCTCGGCGTCTGCGGTGGCGTACGCGCGGGTGGTCGACGGGGTGCGGTTCGAGCTCGCCGCCGACGACGCGCGCGTCGTGGTGTTCCGCGCCGGGTCGCTGCTGGCGGAGTTCCCCCGCGGCTGGCGGCTCGTCACCGACCGCGCCGGGATGCCGACCGCCGTCGTCGGTCTCGCCGCCGCTGCGGTGTCGGGGGTGCTCGCCCTCGGGGACACCTCGCGGGAGCTGACCCTGGCTCCCAACGACGTCGTCGACCTCGCCACGGGCGCACGCACCTCTCCCGGCTTCACCCCGCCCCGCGCCTGAGTCCCGTCGCGCCCCTTCGCGGGTTGAGTGCCGACCGCGCCCGCGGGCGGTGTATCGAAACCCACTATCCGGGTTACTCGGAGGCGGGTTTCGATACACCGGGCTACGCCCGGCACTCAACCCGCGGTGATGAGGGTGAGCCCGTTCTCCGTCTCCTCGAGGGGGAGGAATCGGGCCC
>NZ_JBIIAW010000154.1:0-5089 GCF_044239695.1 Pseudolysinimonas sp.
GCGGAATCAGCCCCATCAACCAGCAGAACCGCGAGCTCAAGGCCGCCATGGAGGCCCGCCTCGTCGAGCGTGGCATCGACCTTCCGGTGATCTGGGGCAACCGCAACTGGGATCCGTACATGGCCGACGCCTTTCGCGAGGCGGGCGAGCGTGGCTTCCGCAAGCTCATCGCCGTCGGCACGAGCGCCTACAGCTCGTTCTCGTCGTGCCGCCAGTACCGCGAGGACTACGCCCTGGCTCTCGACGCCACCGCGCTCGACGGCCAGCTGCAGATCGACAAGGTGCGCCAGTTCTTCGACCACCCCGGTTTCGTGCAGCCCTTCACCGACAGCCTGCGCGAGGCACTCGCATCGTTCGAGAGCCAGGGCTTCACGAACGTTCGCGTGCTCTTCTCCACGCACTCGATCCCGACCGCCGACGCCGAGCGCAGCGGGCCGGAGGGCCACGCCTACGAGAAGCAGCACCTCGCTGTCGCCGCTCGCATCATGGCCGATCTCGGCTCGACGGTGGAGTGGCAGCTCGTCTACCAGTCCCGCTCCGGGCCGCCCACGCAGCCCTGGCTGGAGCCCGACGTCAACGACGTCATCGCCGAACTGCCCGCGGCCGGGGTTCAGGCGGTCGCGGTGGTGCCGCTCGGCTTCGTCAGCGATCACATGGAGGTTCTCTGGGACCTCGACACCGAGGCCAAGGAGTCCGCGGAGGAGGCCGGCCTCGCCTACATCCGCACGGCGACCCCGGGCACCCACCCCGCCTACGTCGACGCACTCATCGACCTCGTGCTCGAGCGCCGCGACGGCGTGCCGGTCGAGCAGCGTCCGGCGGTCACCGACCTCGGCCCCTGGTACGACACCTGCCGACCGGGATGCTGCGAGAACGTGCGGGCCGGCTTCAAGCCAGCCCTCTGCGGGGTGGCTCCGTGATCATCGGAACCAGGGGCAGCGCGCTCGCGCTCGCCCAGACGCACACCATCGTGCGCGCCATCGCCGCGAAGATCGGCGAAGAGCCTGACGTCGTCACCGTCTCGACCGAGGGCGACCGCTCCACCGAGTCGCTCGCCAGCCTCGGCGGCACCGGGGTCTTCGCCAGCGCCCTGCGTGAAGCTTTGCTCGCCGGCGAGTGCGACGTCGTCGTGCACTCCCTCAAAGACCTGCCGACCGCGGCGCACCCCGGCCTCGTGATCGGTGCCGTGCCCAAACGCGTGGATGCCCGCGACGCCCTCATCGCCCGCGACGGCCTCACCCTCGATACCCTGCCAGCGGGGGCGCGGGTGGGAACCGGCTCCCCTCGACGCGTAGCCCAGCTGCGATCGCGGCGCCCCGACCTCGACGTCGTCGACATTCGCGGCAACGTCGACACGCGTCTCGGTTTTGTGGCGAGCGGCGAGCTCGACGCGGTGGTGCTCGCCGCGGCGGGTCTGCACCGGCTGGGTCGTCTCGACTCCGTCACCGAGTACCTCGACCTCACCGGCTGGCCGACGGCCGCCGGGCAGGGGGCGCTCGCGATTGAGGTGCGTTCGGGCTCAGAGAAGCTGGTGTCGGCGCTCAATCACCCGACATCCCGCCTGTTGGTCGAGGCGGAGCGGCAGACCCTCGCCCTGCTCGAGGCGGGCTGCGCCGCGCCCGTCGGCGTGCACGCCCTCGCCGAAGACGGCATGCTCTTTCTCGACGCCCGGGTCTATGCGGCCGACGGCTCGTCGTACCTCACGAGCTCTCACGCGCTCTACCTCGCCGACGCGACGGATGCGGCGGGCGAGCTCGCCGAGCGGGTCTCGACCGAGCTGTTCGAGCTCGGTGCCGCGGCGCTGATGGGGGCCTCCGCGTGATCGAGCGTCCCCGTCGTCTGCGGGCAACCCCGGCCCTGCGCCGGTTGACCGCCGAGACGCGCCTGCACCCGGCCGAGCTCATTCTGCCGATGTTCGTGCGTGAGGGCACCCGCGAGGCAGCGCCCATCTCGTCGATGCCCGGCGTCGTTCAGCACTCGCTCGACAGCTTCAGGGCGGCGCTGAACGAGGCAGCGGAACTCGGCATCGGCGGTGTGATGCTCTTCGGCGTGCCCGAGGGCAAAGACGCGATTGGATCGGGCGCCACCGACCCGAACGGTATCCTCAACGTCGCCACCCGGACTGCCATCGCAGAGGTCGGTGACGCCCTCGTGGTGCAGACGGATCTCTGCCTCGACGAGTTCACCGACCACGGGCACTGCGGCGTTCTCGCCGCTGACGGCTCGGTCGACAACGACGCCTCCCTGCTGCGCTACCGAGACATGGCCCTTGCCCAGGCCGAGGCGGGCTCGCACCTGCTCGGCCTCAGCGGAATGATGGACGGCCAGGTTGCCGCGGTGCGCGACGCCCTGGACGGCGCCGGCTTCGAGGGCACGCCAACGCTCGGCTACGCGGCTAAGTACGCCTCGGCCTTCTACGGCCCCTTCCGCGAGGCGGTGCAGAGCTCGCTCGTCGGCGACCGCCGCAGCTATCAGATGGACCCGGCCAACCGCCGCGAGGGCAGTCGCGAGATCGACCTGGACGTGCTCGAGGGTGCCGACGTCGTCATGGTCAAGCCGGCCATGAGCTACCTCGACGTGCTCGCGGACGCTGCCGACCGCAGCCCGGTTCCGGTGTGGGCCTATCAGGTTAGCGGCGAGTACGCGATGATCGAGGCCGCCGCGGCCAACGGCTGGATCGACCGGCGTCGCGCCGTCGAGGAGTCGGTGCTCAGCATCCGCCGAGCCGGCGCCGATGCCGTGCTCACCTACTTCGCCGTCGAGCTGGCGGGGTGGCTGCGATGAGCAACGCCGAGTGGTTCGACCGCGCCCGCGCCGTCATCCCCGGCGGGGTCAACTCGCCGGTGCGGGCCTTCGGCTCCGTTGGCGGCACGCCCCGCTTCTTCGCCAGTGCCACCGGCCCCTACGTCACGGATGTCGAGGGCCGCGACTACGTGGACCTCGTGTGCAGCTGGGGCCCCGCCATTCTCGGCCACGCGCACCCCGCGGTCATCGACGCCGTGCAGCAGGCCGCGGCGCGCGGTCTCGGCTTCGGCGCGTCGACGCCCGGCGAGACGGAGCTCGCCGAGCTCGTGATCGACCGGCTGCAGCCCCAGGTCGAGCGTCTTCGCCTGGTCTCGACCGGCACCGAGGCGACCATGACGGCGATCCGCCTCGCGCGCGGCGCGACCGGCCGCGACCTGCTGGTCAAGTTCGCCGGCCACTACCACGGGCACTCCGACGGCCTGCTGGCCGAGGCGGGATCCGGCCTCGCGACCCTCGCGATCCCCGGCTCCGCGGGGGTGCCGGCGGCGATCGCAGCGCAGACCATCGTGCTGCCGTACAACTCGCTGGAGGCGGTGCTGCAGCTCTTCGCCGAGCGCGGCAGCGAGATCGCGGCGATCATCGTCGAGGCGGCGCCCGCCAACATGGGTGTCGTCACGCCATCCGAGGGCTTCAACGCCGCCCTTGTCGAGATCGCCCACGCGAACGGCGCCCTGGTCATCAGCGACGAGGTGCTCACCGGCTTCCGGGCCAGCCGCACCGGCTGGGCCGGCATCGACCCGGTGCCCTATGCGGCTGACATCGTGACCTTCGGCAAGGTCATCGGCGGGGGCCTGCCCCTCGCGGCCCTCGGCGGCAGCGCGGCCATCATGGAGCTTCTGGCACCTCTCGGCCCGGTCTACCAGGCGGGCACGCTGAGCGGCAATCCCGTCGCCGTCGCCGCCGGACTCGCGACCCTGCGCACCGCAGACGACGCGGTCTACGCGCGCCTCGAGGCGGTCGCCGACACCCTCGTGTCGCAAGTCTCTGCCGCGTTCACCGCTGAGGGAGTCGCCCACACCGTGCAGCGCGCCGGCACCCTGTTCTCCTTCGCGTTCAGCGCCGAGGCGCCCACCACCTACGAGCAGGTGAAGCAGCAGCAGGCGCACCGCTACCCGCCCTTCTTCCACGCCATGCTCGACGCCGGCGTCTCACTGCCGCCGTCGGTCTACGAGGCGTGGTTCGTGTCGGCAGCCCACGACGACGCCGCACTCAGCCGCATCATCGACGCGCTGCCCGCTGCCGCCAAGGCCGCCGCCAGCGCGTGAGCGGGTCGCGCGTGCTCGTTCCCCGCGCGGGGGAGTGGGGCAGCCGAGCGGCGCGCCTTCTCGAGCAGCGGGGGATGACCCCGGTGATCGTGCCGCTTATCGCCTACGAGGCGGGGGAGCCGATGCCCGAGGGGCTCGCTCGTGGCGACTACGACTGGCTCGTCGTCACCAGCGCCCGCACGGTCGAGGCCCTGGGGCCGGTGGCCGCCTCGACGAAGGTCATCGCGGTGGGGGAGGCCACCGCGGCGGCGCTACGCGCGGCATCGGTCAGCGTCCATGTCGTGCCCCGCGACACCTCCGCGGCAGGCATCGCGGACGAGTGGCCCGGCACCGCGGACGAGACCCGGGTGCTGTTGCCGCAGTCCGATCTCGCAGACCGGGCCCTCGCATCCAGTCTGGAAGGCCGGGGGCTCGTCGTGCGTTCCGTCGTTGCCTACCGCACCGTGGCCGTCGCTGTGCCGCCCGAGGGCCGCACGCCGGTGGACTGGATTCTCGTCACGTCGGGCTCCGTCGCACGGCAGGTCGCCGCGCAGCTCGCGCCACTGCCGCCCGGCACCCGCGTTGCGTGCATTGGCGAGCGCACGGCTGCCGAGACGCGGGCCGCGGGCCTGCCGGTGCACGCGGTGGCCGCAGAGCGCACCCTCGAGAGCCTGATCGCAGCCCTCTAGCGCGCTGTCCAGCCGCCGTCGATGGCAAGTGTCTGCCCGGTGATCAGCGAGGCAGCCGGCGAGGAGAGGAACACAACCGCGCCCGACACCTCGGTCGGCACGCCGATGCGGTGCAGGGCCGCGATGCGCTCCACCGTGTCGGCGTGAAACACCGGGTCGCTGAGGGCGGCGGCGGTGCCATCCGTCTCGATGAAGGTGGGGGCGACGGCGTTGACCCGGATGCCGTACTCACCCCACTCGACCGCGTGGCAGCGGGTCATGTGCACAACCGCGGCCTTGCTGATGCAGTACGACGACTCCCCGGGCAGCGCGACGAGCCCCGCCTGCGACGCGATGTTGACGATCGCGCCG
>NZ_JBIIAW010000155.1:0-5066 GCF_044239695.1 Pseudolysinimonas sp.
CATGGCGCCATGCTAACCGCGTGTTCGCTCACGGCTTCACCGGCGAAGGCTCCGCCCCCTGCGGCGGGCGCACCGGCCGAAATAGACTCGCGGTATGCGAGATCCGGGCGGCCTGTACGACCTGTCGGTCGAGCTCGACGCCGTCCCGCGCGGGCTCCATCTGGTCGCGGGCCTCACCGGATTCACGGATGCCGGCGGCGCCGTCAGTCAGGTCAGTCAGTACCTGCTCGAGCACCTCGACCACCGCGAGATCGTGACCTTCGACACCGACGCGCTGCTGGACTACCGAGCGCGCCGGCCGGTGATGTTCTTCGATCAGGACCACTTGAGCGAGTACACCCCGGCGAAGCTCTCCCTCTATCTCGCGACGGATGAGCTCGGTCAGCAGTTCCTGTTCCTCACCGGATTCGAACCCGACTTCCAGTGGGAGCGCTTCACCGCGGCGCTCGTGCAGCTCGTCGAGAAGTACGGCGTGAAGGACACCACCTGGTTCAACTCGATCGCGATGCCGACGCCGCACACCCGCCCGATCGGAGTCACGGTGAGCGGCAACCGCCTCGAGCTGATCGATTCGCTCTCCGTGTGGAAGCCGCGCACCCAGGTGCCGGGCAACGCGCTGCACCTCTTGGAGTACCGCCTCCAGGAGGTCGGGCATCCGACGGCCGGGTTCGTGCTGCTCATCCCGCACTACCTCTCCGACACCGAGTACCCGCAGGCGGCCGTCACCGCGCTCGAGAGCATCAGCGCAGCCACCGGCTTGATCTTTCCGACCGAACGGCTCCGCGAGGAGAATCGCGACTTCCTCGCCAAGGTCGACGACCAGGTGCACGGCAACCAGGAGCTGGAACGGCTGGTCGGTGCGCTCGAGGAGCGTCACGACTCCTATATGGAGGAGAACCCGCTCCCGTCGCCGCTGGTCGACTCGAGCGGCGAGCTGCCGAGCGCGGACACGATCGCGGCCGAGCTCGAGAAGTTCCTCGCGAACCGGCGACCCGACGACATCTGAGTTCCCCATACTGCACATCCGGAGTCCCGTGCAAGCCGGGACGCCCGGAGTGTGAGAGAATGGACGTTCAAGACCCGGTCGGTCCCCGCAAGAAGTCGGGGGACTTGACAAGGGTCTTAGTAATGCCCGGAATCGCCAATTCGGCGTGGGGCGCGGAAGGGAAATCGGATGGCCACCCGAACCACCACCAAGACCGCTGAGGCGGCGAAGGACGAAGCTCCCGCCGCGAAGACGGCTGCCGCCAAGGCTCCGGCGAAGGCGGCTCCGGCGAAGACCGCCGCGAAGGCGCCGGCGACCAAGACCGCCGCCACCAAGACACCCGCCAAGGCCGCCGCCGCGAAGGCCGCGCCCGCCAAGGCCTCGAAGGCGAAGGCCGGCGACCCCGAGGTCGACGAGGACGTCGACGCCGAGGAGATCGAGGTCGACGTCGAGGAGATCGAGGTCGATGACGAGGCCGTCGTCGAAGAGGTCGAGAAGCCGGGCGCCGAGCCCGAGGCCGCCGTCGACGAGGACGCCGCCGACACCGACGATGACGACGACGACAAGGCCCCGGTCGACGAGCTCCCGACAGGCGCACTGCGACTCTCGGCGACCGATGACGACGACGACGTTCCGGTCTACTCGGCCGCGATCACCGGTGCGACGGCCGACCCGGTCAAGGACTACCTGAAGCAGATCGGCAAGGTCGCGCTCCTCAACGCGGCCGAGGAGGTCGAACTCGCCATGCGCATCGAGGCGGGCCTCTTCGCCGAGGAGAAGCTGTCGGCGATGCCCGACAGCGAGAAGCGCAGCCAGCTCGGCCGCGAGCTCACCTGGGTCGCCCGCGACGGTCAGCGCGCGAAGTCGCACCTGCTCGGCGCGAACCTCCGTCTCGTCGTCTCGCTCGCGAAGCGCTACACGGGTCGTGGCATGCAGTTCCTCGACCTCATCCAGGAGGGCAACCTCGGCCTCATCCGTGCGGTCGAGAAGTTCGACTACACCAAGGGCTTCAAGTTCTCGACCTACGCGACGTGGTGGATCCGTCAGGCGATCACCCGCGCGATGGCCGACCAGGCGCGCACCATCCGTATCCCGGTTCACATGGTCGAGGTCATCAACAAGCTCGCCCGCGTGCAGCGGCAGATGCTGCAGGACCTGGGCCGGGAGCCCACGCCCGAGGAGCTGTCGCGCGAACTCGACATGACTCCGGAGAAGGTCATCGAGGTGCAGAAGTACGGCCGCGAGCCGATCTCGCTGCACACGCCCCTCGGTGAGGATGGCGACAGCGAGTTCGGTGACCTCATCGAGGACACCGAGGCGGTCGTGCCGGCGGACGCCGTGGGCTTCACGATGCTGCAGAAGCAGCTCGAGAGCCTCCTCGACTCGCTCTCCGAGCGCGAGGCGGGCGTCATCCGCATGCGCTTCGGCCTCGGCGACGGCATGCCGAAGACGCTTGACCAGATCGGCGACACCTTCGGCGTGACGCGCGAGCGCATCCGTCAGATCGAGTCGAAGACGATGGCGAAGCTGCGTCACCCGTCCCGCTCGCAGTCGCTGCGCGACTACCTCGAATAGGCCGGCGTGGACGTCCCCTACGACGAGGAAGCGCACAAGCGTCCTCGGGAGATCGAGGTCGACGGTGCGCGGTTCGAGCGCATCCCGATCAAGACCCACGTCGTGCTCCCCGGGGAGCCGCTCGACCCGGTGATCGAGACGTACGCGCTCGAGCACCTCGAGGACGGCGACTGGCTCTTCATGACCGAGAAGATGGTCGCCGGTTCCCAAGGGCGGGCTTACCCGGTCGCGGAGACAAAGGCCCGGCCGCTCGCGGTCTGGCTCAGCAAGCGCGTCGTGCGCACGTCGACCGGCATCGGTCTCGGCATTCCCGAGACGATGGAGTGGGCGATCCGCGAGGTCGGCACGCCGCGCATCCTGCTCGCCGCCGCCGTGTCGGTCGTCTCGAAGCGCCTGTTCAATCGCACGGGCGACTTCTACCGGGTCACCGGTCCGAAGGCGCGCGGCATCGACGGCCCGGGCTATCCGACGATCCCGCCGTACGACGAGATGGTCGTGCTCACCGCCGCGAAGCCGCGGCAGACCTCGCAGCACGTGCGCGACTTGCTCGCCGGCCACGGCAAGAAGGTGGATGTCTTCCTCGTCGACATCAACGACCTCGGCGGCAACGTGCTCGGGTCGACGACCGACAAGGCGACCGAGAAGCTCGTCGGGCGGGTGCTCCGCGACAACCCGATCGGCCAGGGCCACGAGTCGACTCCGCTCGGCATCATCCGTCGCGTGGCCTGATCATGGCCGGAGCCGTCCGTCTCATCCGTTCGGGCTCGCTGGCCGACATCGCACCGTACGCCACCACCGAGCGCGACGATCTGGTCACCGCGTGGAACGTCGTGCGCGATGCGTTCGGCGATCATGACGTGCCCAGCACGCTGGTCGGCGTCACGGTCCTGGGATACCCGGATCAACTCGTCGAGCTCGAGGCCGTCGCGGCCGTCGTCGACTGAGCCCGACTCGCGGTCGCTACTCGCCCAAGATGACGCGCGGAATCCGGCGCGAGGCACGCGCGAGGATCTCGTCGCCGATCGTGTCGGCCCAGGCCGCCCACTCCTCGGCGGTGGGCTCGCCGCGGTCGCCGGGGCCGAAGACGATCGCCTCGGTACCGAGCGGTGCCTCCGCGGCGACTTCGATGGTGTCGACGTCGACCGTGCGCACGCGGACACGCTTCCCGTCGAGCAGCACGCGCCCGTCCTGGACGTTCGACGGGATCCCATCCGCTGAGCCGAGGTCGAGTGTCGACGTCCCCGCTTCGGACGCGATGACCGTCGCGTACACGGTCATCGGGGCTCGCATCCCGAGATCACGCGCCGTCTGGTCGTCGAACGGCGAGGAGCCGTAGGCGGCGATCCCGAAGCGCACGAGGTCGAAGCGCGCTTCGGGCATCCGGATGCCGGCCGAGCTCGCGGCGAGATGCAGTAGGGGGCGGTCGGGGCCGTCCATCGGCACGCCGAGTCCGGCCGCGACGGCGAGGGCCGCGCGGAACTCCGCGAGGGCGACGCGGTCGTCGGCGGGGGAGGCGTCGGCGAGGTGCGACCAGATGCCGGCGATCCGCGCCTGCCCGCGCTGCTCGGCGGCGAGTGCCTCGCCGACGAGGACCGGCCAGTCCTCGGGGCTGGCCCCGTTGCGGTGCAGCCCGGTGTCGATCTTGAGGTGCAGCGTCGCCGGGCGGTCGGCGCCGGCGTCGACGATGCGCCGGAGTTCGACGAGCGACGACACGCCGAGGTCGACGTCGTGCTCGACGGCCGCACGGAAATCCGTCTCCTCGCCGTGCAGCCAGGCGAACAGCTGCGCCTCGATCCCCGCGGCCCGCAGCTCGAGCGCGGCGGTGACGTCGAGCACGGCGAGCGAGTCCGCTCCCGACGCGAGAGCGGCGCGGGCGATCGGCACCATCCCGTGGCCGTAGCCGTCGGCCTTCACCGCGAGCATCGTGCGCGCCGGCGCCGCGATCGCGGCGAGCGTGAGCACGTTCGCGCGGAACGCGTCGAGGTCGATCTCGATGCGCGTCGTCATCGGATCTCCCGCACGACCCGCGCGGCGATTCCCGCGGTGAGGGCGAGCGGCGAGCGCTCCGTCCACTCGGCCCACTCCCTCGCCGAGGGCTCTCCGCGGTCCGGGTCGCCGAAGAGCACGGCATCCATACCGGCCTCGACCTCCGCATCGCCGACGTCGAGCATGAACTGATCCATCGCGATCCGTCCGACCAGGGGATGTCGCGCATCGCCGACCAGTACGCGAGCACGATTCGAGGCGAGCCGCGGGACGCCGTCGGCGTAGCCGAGTCCGACGAGCGCGAGACGGGTCGCGCGCCGCGTGCGGTAGGTGTAGCCGTAGGAGACGCCCTCGCCGGCCCCGACCTCCTTGACGGCGATGACTTCCCCGATCAGGGACATCACCGGACGCCCGACGCCGTCGACTCCATAGGCGGTCGTGGACGCCTCTGCGCCAGCTCGGTCGATCCGCACCGCAGCAGACGGATAGCCCGCGGCGAGCGCAGCCGCGGAGTCACGGT
>NZ_JBIIAW010000006.1:0-57406 GCF_044239695.1 Pseudolysinimonas sp.
TCTGGAACTTCACGGCCTGCGCGCCGGCGTCCGCCGCGACGTCGATCAGCTTCTTGGCGATCTCGACGTCGCCGTTGTGGTTGAGGCCGATCTCGGCGATGACGTAGGCCGCGAGGCCCTCGCCCACGACGTGGGATCCGATACGGACGTTCATGGTGTTCTCCTTGTGTTCGCTGTGGTCTTCTGGTCGGCCCGCTCACGGGCGGCGAGGATGCGCTCCGCCGCCTCGCGGACCGCGCCCCGCCCGCCCGGGCTCCCGAGCACGACCCGGGCCGCGGCCAGCACCCGCGGGTGCGCGTCGGGAACCGCGAGCGGCCAGCCGACGAGGTCCAGGCACGGCAGGTCGTTGACGTCGTTGCCGAGGTAGGCGATGCGGTCGAGGCTGAACCCGTGCTCCGCCGCCCAGGCGCGCAGCACCGAGGCCTTGTCGCCGAGGCCCTGACGCACCTCGACGCCCAACTTCGCCGCGCGCGCGCCCACCACGGGGTTCGTCTCGGTCGAGAGGATGAGGGTCGGCACTCCCGCCTTCCGCAGCAGGGCGACGCCCATGCCGTCCCCGCGGTCGACCGTCACGAACTCCGCGCCGTCCTGCCCGACGAGCACCGAGTCGTCGGTGTGCACCCCGTCGAAGTCGGTGACGAGTGCGTCGACGTCGAGGGTCGCGCCCGACGAGACGAGCGGAGCGATCGCCGTGGCGATCCGCAACTGCTCCTCGGTGTCGATCTCGAGCGCGTGACGTTCCTCGACGACCGCGACGCCGGTGCGCCCGAAGAAGCGGTGCCGCGCCACCCGGAAGCCGGCGGCGTCGAGCACGTAGAACGCGCCGGTCTCGAGGTACTCCGGTTCGCGGTCCTGACGGCGAGGACGCGCGGCGGGATCGTGGTTGACACCCGTCATCCCCTCGGCACCATGGCGCCAGAGGAAGCCCCACGCCTGCGCGGCCGAGAACACGACGTCCTCCGGCCCCTCCGCGACCCGGCCGATCGCGTCGTCGAGATCGGCGGCGTCGATGAACGGCGAGGTCGCCTGGAGGAAGACGAGGATGCCCGCCTCGATGCCGTGACCGCCGAGCACGTCGAGCGCGTGCAGGAGCGCCGACTCGCTCGACGCGGTGTCCCCCGAGAGGTCCGCCGGTCGGTCGACGACCTCGGCGCCCCACTCCCGAGCGACCGCGGCGATCTCGGCGTCGTCGGTCGACACCACCACGCGGTCGACCCGGGAGGCGTCGCGAGCCGCCGCGACCGCGCGTGCGACCAGCGGGATGCCGCCGACCCGGCGCAGGTTCTTCCCTGGCACGCCCTTCGACCCGCCCCGCGCCGGGATGACGGCGACGACCTCGCCCCGGCTCATGCCGACGCCTCCAGCACGCGCGCGAGCGTCGTGTCGGCGCTCGACCCCGACGACCTGACCTCGAGCCCGTCCAGCCCGGCCAGGAAGAGCTCGACGGGAAGCCCCGGCTCGACCACGGTCACGCCGGGGATCGCCCGGATCAGCTCGACCTCGGCGGCGGACTCGCGGCGATGAGGCAGGTACACGGTGGCCGCCGCCGCCGCGAAACGGCGCACCTCCGCCCGGTGCGCGACAGCGTCGAGCAACCCGTCGGCGACCCGCGACGTGCCCAGCAGCACGCGACCCGCGGGCAACCGCGGCGGCCGCGCGGTGCGGCGGGTCCACGCGAACCGATGGCCGCGCAGCCGCACCCCGAGAGCGGCGGCAGCGGCGAACCCGGGATCGTCCGTGCCGAAGATGGTGAAGAACTCGAGGCGGCCGTGGCCGGCGAGGCCGAGAAGATGGTCGCGCGTCAGATCCCCGAGCACGCGGCGCAGGCCCGTCGAGTGCTGCTCGGGTCGTTCGAACGCGCACTGTCCGGCCAAGGCGGCGGCGAGGCGCAGGCTCATCGTGCCGTCGTCGAGGAGGGTCACGGCTCGCGGTCGGAGCACCGCGGCAGCGAGTCGGAACTGTCCCGAGAGCCCATCGCCGACCACCCACTCGGACGCCCGCGCCAGCTCTCCCCAGGGGATGCCGACGTACGGGATGCAGGAGGCGAACGGCGCGCCGCGGGAGAGTAACTCCGCCGCGGTCTCCGACATCTGCGGGCCCAGGCGGAAGACCGCGCGCATCCGCACGCCGCGGTCGGCCGCCAGCTCGGCCGCCGAGACGAACTGCAGGGGCGACTCCACCCACACCACCGGATAACCGGCCATCACCGCCTCGATCTGTCGCTTGCTGAAGGCGACACGTCCACGCTCACCCGGGACGGTGGACGGCATCCGTCGTCGAGGTGTCGGGCAGGTGAACCGGAAGCGTCGTCGCAGTTTGGAGGTTCCCGCCAATTCGCGGCAGGGAAGCGTCGATAGGCTGAAGACCGTGACCGACGCCGCCTCTACGCCCGCGCCCGACCTGCGAACGACTGCCGGGAAGCTCGCGGACCTCAAGGTCCGCTACCACGAGGCGGTCACCGCGAGCGGCGAAGCCGCCATCGCGAAACAGCACGCGAAGGGCAAGAAGACCGCCCGCGAGCGCATCGAGCAGCTCCTCGACCAGGGCTCGTTCGTCGAGCTGGACGAGTTCGTGCGGCACCGCACGACGGCTTTCGGGATGGACAGGAACCGCCCCTACGGCGATGCCGTCGTCACCGGCACCGGCACCATCCACGGCCGCCAGGTCGCGGTGTACTCGCAGGACTTCACCGTCTTCGGCGGGTCGCTCGGCGAGGTCGCCGGGGAGAAGATCATCAAGGTCATGGAGCTCGCGCTCAAGACGGGCGTGCCGATCATCGGCCTGCTCGACTCGGGCGGCGCGCGCATCCAGGAGGGCGTCGTCGCGCTCGGCAAGTACGGCGAGATCTTCCGACTCAACACCGCGGCGTCGGGCGTCATCCCGCAGATCTCGGTGATCATGGGCCCGGCCGCCGGCGGCGCCGTCTACGGACCCGCCCTCACCGACTTCGTGATCATGGTCGACAAGACCAGCCAGATGTTCGTCACCGGGCCGGACGTCATCAAGACCGTCACCGGCGAAGACGTCGGGATGGATGAACTCGGCGGCGCCCACACGCACAGCCAGCGCACCGGCGTCTCGCACTACATGGCCGCCGACGAGGACGACGCCCTCGACTACGCCCGCGCGCTCATCTCGTTCCTGCCCGACAACAACCTCGTCGAGGCGCCGGTCTACGAATCCGACATCGCGCTGGAGATCACCGACGAGGACCGACGGCTCAACACCGTCATCCCGGACTCGCCGAATCAGCCGTACGACGTCACGACGATCATCGAGTCCCTCGTCGACAACGGCGACTTCCTCGAAGTCGCGCCGCTCTTCGCCCCGAACATCGTCATCGGCTTCGCGCGCATCGAGGGACGGAGCATCGGCATCATCGCCAACCAGCCGCAGGCGATGGCCGGCACGCTCAACATCGACGCCGGCGAGAAGGCCGCGCGGTTCGTGCGGTTCTGCGACGCATTCTCGATCCCGATTCTCACCCTCGTCGACGTGCCCGGCTACCTCCCCGGAACGGATCAGGAGTGGACCGGCGTGATCCGCCGCGGCGCGAAGCTGATCTACGCCTACGCCGAGGCCACGGTCCCGCTCGTCACCGTCATCACCCGCAAGGCCTACGGCGGCGCGTACATCGTGATGGGCTCCAAGCAGCTCGGCGCCGACCTCAACTTCGCCTGGCCGACCGCCGAGATCGCCGTCATGGGAGGTCAGGGCGCGGTGAACATCCTCTACCGCGGCGAGATCAAGAAGGCCGAGGAGGCGGGAGAGGATGTCGCCGCCGTGCGCACCCGTCTCGCGAACGAGTACACGTACAACGTCGCGAACCCGTACCTCGCGGCCGAGCGCGGAGAGCTCGACGGGATCATCGAACCGGCGGCGACCCGCGTCGCCATCGTGAAGGCGCTGCGGGCCCTGCGCACCAAGCGCTCCTCGCAGCCGCCGAAGAAGCACGGGAACATCCCCCTCTGATGCCCGAACAGCAGCCTGCGCCCCAGATCCGCGTCCTCGGCGGCAACCCGAGCGACGAGGACGTCGCCGCCGTCACCGCCGTGCTCGCCGCCGCCCTCGATGAACTCGCGGGCGAGAGCCGCCGCCGTGGCGACGAGGGTCCGACGGGGTGGCAGGTCAGCCAGCGCGCGATTCGCGCGCCGCTGCCGTTCGGCGCCTGGCGCGACTTCCGCGCCTGAGCCGCGCCGCGGAATCCGTCGTCGCCTCGCGCGAAGTCGTCGAATGAGAGCGTCCCGACGCGGCATCCCGGGGCACTTGTCCCCCGGATCAGAGGCGTAATCGGAGAATTTCCCCCCTGTTTTCGGCAGTTGGGAGAGCTGATGTCCCCCGAAATGACGACTTGGGTGATGCCGGGTGCCCGGGTACCGTGGAGTCAGCAGGTGAGTCTCGCATCGCGAACTCACCACCATGGATCGGCGACAAGGGTAAGCGCGCCGATCATGTGGGGGCGAGTCAGGGCGATATTCGGGTTGTCGCCCTGACTCGATTATTGGGCGGGGCCGGGTCATCGATCCGGCCCCTTTCCCATTCCCCCGCGCGCGCGAACGCGTCATCCGCCAGGACGACGTCTCCCGCTTCTCCCGCCCATTAGAGTTGTCGCGACCCGCGCCCCCCTTTGATCAGAGGTACTCGTGACCGAAGCCGCCGTCCCGACGGCCTCCGCCCCCGCACCGGCCCGCCGTGGAGGCTGGCGCTCGCGCGTCGGGCACGCCATGTATCTCGCGGCAGGCCGCCTCGACTGGGCCGAGCCCGAGATCAAAGGCCTCGCACAGCTGGTGCATCCGGGCGACACCGTGATCGACATCGGCGCCGGGCTCGGCATGTACACGGTGCCGCTCTCGTACCTCATCGGCTCCACCGGGCGGATCGACTCGATCGATCCGCAACCGCGCAACTTCCACGTCGTCCGATTCCTCCGCGGGCTGGTCGGCACGGCCGACGGCAAGCTGCGCCGCGTGGCCATGGGGCCGCAGCCCGGCGAAGGCGAAATCGTCGTGCCGGTGAACGGACCCTTCCCGATCTTCGGCCACGGCCACCTCCGCCCGGTCGGGACGCCGTCGGATCGACGCGTGCACCGGGTCCGCACCGACATCGACACGGTCGACGCGTGGGTGGAGCGCGAGAACCTGGGCCGGATCGCGTTCATCAAGATCGACGTCGAAGGCTTCGAGCCGCTCGTCGTCGAAGGGGCCCGGGGCGTCATCGACCGTGACCGTCCGAGTCTCCTCATGGAGATCGAGGATCGTCACCTCGTGCGGTACGACCGCGACGCCGCCGGGTTCCTCGCCGAGATCCGCGATCGGTGGCCCGAGTACCGCATGTACACCTGGGTCGACGGTGCGTGGACGCGCACCGACGCCGTGCGGCCCGAGGTGCGCAACTACCTCTTCGCGACCGAGAAGGCGCTTCCCTAGACGGTCCTGGGGATCTCGAGCCAGAGCTCGACCTCGTCGTCGTCGAGCGAGTCGCCGAGCAGGCTGGCGCTGCCGTCGTCGCTCGACCGCAACCCGACGACGGTCACGGCCACGTCGGACCCCTCGGGCACCGTGCGGGCGATGACTTTGTCGGCGTTCGTGCGGCGCAGCGCGTCCGCGAGCGCGCCGAGCACGCGGTCGAGGTCGTCGCCTTCCAGATCGTCGATGCCGCCCTCGTCGAGGAGAGTCACGGTCGTGCCCCTCCGCCGGGCGAGCATGACCTGCTCCCGCACGGAGTCGTTGAGCAGCTTGCGGCCGCGGATCTCGTCGCGGATGGCGCCTTCCAGGTGGAGGCACTCGGCGCGTTGCGCCGCGGTGAGGTCGCCGGCGCTCTGCTGGATGGTGCGCAGCATCGGCAGCGCCATGACCGTCGTCTGCCCGAGGCGGAACTGCCGCTCGTTGAGGTGGGCTTCCTGGGCGGCCTGCCACTCGGCCGCTCCGCGCTCGGCCACCGCGAACCGCTGCGAGTCGCGGACGGCCTTCGCGAGCGCGTTGGTGAGCAGGTGCGCGACCCCCACCCAGGACGCGCTGCCGATGACCCCGAGGCTGGCGAGCCCGTCCGGGCCCGCCCAGAACACGGTCTGCACGACGAGGAACCCGATCCCGAACCACGCGAACCCGGGGCGCCGACGCACCGCCGTGATCGTCATCAGGGCGCCGATCGCGGCGACGTACCAGGTGGCGTACCCGTTGCCGCCCTCACGATTCGGGTCGAGCACCAGCGTCACCAGCATCGGCATGACGACGGCGATGGCAACGGCGAACGCGGCGAGCCAGATCGGCATCCGCGGACGCTTGTCGGGGATGAGAATGGCGACGGTCGCGAGCGCGTAGATCGCCAGGGCGGCGACGACGGTTTCGCTCGACGACGCGAAACCGAAGGGCAGCGAGTAGATCCCGAGCACGATGATGTAGCCCGAGAACAGCGCCGCGACCAGCACGATCAGCGGTCGCGGGACCGTGACCCTCACGTCGCCTCCTCGGTCTCGCGCGGAGTGCTCTCCGGTGCGGCGGGGCTCGCGCCGTCCCAACTGAGGGTCACGACGGTGCCTTCACCGGGCGCGGTGTCGATCCGGGCCTGCCCGCCCGCGCTCGACACCCGCTCGAGGATGGACACACGGACCCCGAGACGCTCGGTCGGGATGAGGGCAGGGTCGAAGCCGGCGCCCTTGTCGCCGATCTCGATCGTGAACGCCTCGTGGCCGTGCGAGCGCACGTCGACCCACCGGTCGACGCCGTGGCCGGCGTGCTGGAGGCTGTTGACCATCGCCTGCACCGTCGCGGAGTAGGCGGCTTCGGCGACATGCACCGGGATCAGGCACCACTCCTCGGCGAAGGTGCGCACCCGGTAGGTCTGGGACATCGAGTCCGCGGCGCTGACGATCCGCTGCGCCACCATCTCTCCCGAGACCGTCGCCTCGGAGTCGGGGGCGACCGCGACCGCCTCGCGCAAGTGACCGATCGCGTTGCTGGCCATGGTCGCGGCGAGGGCCTTCGCTTCCGGCGTGAAGGCGCGTGCCGCAGAGAGCAGCGTCGTCAGAACGCTGTCGTGCACGATCGAGTCGACCTGCACCCGCTCCGCCTCGGTCGCGTGCTGACGCACGGCGTGGGCGTAGCGTTCGAGGGCGTTCTGCTGCGCCGTGTCGACGCCGCTCGCCGCCGTGCGCAGCACGACGATCAGGATCAGGATGCTGCCGCCGAGCAGGATCGAGTACACCGAGTCGAGCAGGGCCCTGCCGACTTCGACGTTGCCGCCGGGCGGGGTGATGCGGATGAGTCCGTAGAGGATCGGCGTGCCGACGGTGTAGAGCACGGCGATGGGCAGATCCATCGCGACGGATGCCATCGCCGTCGCGATCGTGAGCAGGAAGTAGAGCCAGTAGCTGTCTCGCGGCGCGTCCGCCTCGCTGAGCACCGCGAACGGCCAGCTGACCAGGGCGATCAGGTAGATCACCGCGAACGCGACGTACGCGGACCGCACCATCCGCTTGAGGGTCGCCGCGACCGCGCAGGCCACGAGCGAGGTGATCAGCAGGGTGAGGATGGCGACGTTCCACGCGGGTGCCATGTTGGGCAACTGCGCGAGCTGGAGCGGGATCGACTGGAGGAAGAACGCTCCGCCGATGACGGCCGCGAGCCGCGCGACGGCCGCGTCGACGCGGAGGAGGCTGAGCGGGTTGCGAACCGGACGCCCGAACGCGGGCTGACCGGTTGCCAGCTCAGGCGTCGCCACCGTCGGGGTCGAGACCCGGCAGGATGCCGTCCTCGACCGCGCGGCGGAGCAGATCGACCTTCGTCGGGGCGGGGCGACCGACCTCGACGTATTTCACGCGGATCCGGTCGAGGTATTCGCGGGCCGTCGAGTAACCGATCCCGAGTTGTTCGGCGGCGAGTTTGAGCGGCAGACCGGAGGCGTACAGGTGCAGGATCTCCCGCTCGCGTCGGCCCAGTTGCGCCTTGGCGAAGTCGCGGTCGGCATCGATCGCGGTCGCCCACTCGAGGTTGTTGAGCACCTCGCCGCGCGCGACCGTGGCGGCGGCGATGATGACCGTCTTCGTGGCCGACGACTTCGGGATGACCCCCGCGGCTCCCGCGGCGAGAGCCTCGCGGACGAGACCCACGCGGTCGGCGATGCTGTGGATGAGCACGGCGGCACCGGCGCCTTGCACGCGCTTCACGTTGTCGGTGACGGTCGATCCGTCGCCGAGCGACAGGTCGAGAACGACGACATCGACCTCGCGACCCGCGAGTGACGTGATCAACTCGTCGACATTGGCGCCGACGGCCACGACGTCATAGCCCTCGTCGGCGAACGCGGCCTTGAGCCCCAGGCGCACCGACTCGTGGTCGTCGACGATCGCGACGCGGACCCCCGACCTGTCGGGCGCGCCGGACGAGTCGGCGGCAGGGCCAGGATCGACCGTCTGCGACATGCTCATCCGTTCTTTTCCCCGCGATCGGACTAGCAGCATCCGGGCGGTCCTGATCCGCTCCTTATCGTACTCTGACGCCAGGTGGGCGGGCCGATCTATCCACACCCCTAGTTCAGGGTTCGGGATCAGCGGCGACGGAAGGTGCCGACCGCCTCGACGTGATGCGTGTGCGGGAAGAGATCGAGGGCGCGCAGGCGATCCAGCTCGTACCCCGCCTGCGCGAGCACGGCGACGTCGCGGGCGAACGCCACCGGGTCGCAGGCGACGTAGACGATCTGCGCGGGTCCCGCGGCGGCGAGCGGCTCGAGCACCGCGGCACCCGCCCCCGACCGCGGCGGATCGAGGACGACGGTCGCGGCGGCGAGCCGGGCGCGCTCCGTCACCGAGGCGTCGGCCAGCCCGCGCGCGAACGACTCGACGCGCGCGGTGACGACTGCGGCGCCCAGCCACTCCGCGAGGTTCTCGGCGGCGTGCTCGGTGGCACGTTCGTCGGACTCGACGGAGGTGATGCGGAGCCCTGCGCCGAACCTGTCGCCGACGGCGGCGGCGAGAAGCCCGACCCCGCCGTAGAGGTCGAGGTTGGCGGCCTTCGGGTCGAAGAGGTCGGGGTCGATGGCATCCTGCACCGCCGCACTGAGCGTCGCGGGCGCGGCGGTGTGCACCTGCCAGAAGCCGGTGTCGTCGACGCGGAACTCGCGATCGCCCACCCGCTCGCGGATGACGGTGGGCTTCTGCGCCCCGATCACCAGTCGCGCGCCCTCACCCACGCTCGGCGCGAGGATCGTGACGGTGCCGGCCCCCGGCATCCGCTCGGAGAGGGGGGCGTGCTCGCGCACCGCGTCGACGGCGAGCGGGAGCCCGGCGACCGCGATGACCCGGTGCGAACGAGCCGCGTAGGGTCCGAGCCGGCCGTCGTCGCCGACGTGCAACCGCTCGCGCGTGCGCCAGCCGGTGCCGTCGGCCGTGGACTCCGGCGTCGAACCCGGCAGCGCCTCGACGACGACCTCGCGCTCGACCTTCGCCATCCGGCTGAGTGCGTCGACGAGCACGCCGGCCTTCAGGTCGCGCTGGAAGGCGAGGTCGATGTGCCCGTAGTCGGCTCCGCCCGGCCGGCCGGCGGGGTCGCGGTCGACGGATGCCTCCGGCCAGACGTGCGCTCGCCGGTGCGGGCTCGGCTCGAGCACCCGCACGGTGTCGGCCCGCCAGAAGCTCTTCTTGGTGTCGTCGGTGACCCGCGCGACGACCTTCTCGCCGGGGATCGCATCCGCGACGAAGACGACGCGGCCCTCGTAGCGCGCGACGGATTCACCGCCGTGGGCCATGTTCGTCGTCTCGACCTCGATCTCGCGGCCCTGCATGTCGCCCATTCGAGCAAGCTTAGGAGGGTGACCGTGCCCTTCCACCTCGCCTCCACCTCCCCCGCACGCCTCGCGACGCTGCGGGCCGCCGGGATCGAGCCGATCGCGATCGCCCCCGGCGTCGACGAGGAGGCCGCGGTCGCCGCTGCCGGCCCGCTCGCGCCGCCCGAGATGGTGATGCTCCTCGCCCGGCTCAAGGCGGAGGCCGTCGCCGTCGCCCACCCCGACCTCGACGGCCTCGTCTTCGGCGGCGACTCGGCGTTCGAGTTCGACGGCACGGTGTACGGCAAGCCCCACCTGCCCGAGGTCGCCCGCGACCGCTGGCGCGCCCACCGCGGCCGCTCCGGCCGCCTGCACTCGGGCCACTGGCTCATCGACCTGCGCACCGGTCGGGCCGTGGGCGCGCCCGCCGTTGCCACCGGGAACTTCGCCGACGACATCACCGACACCGAGATCGACGCCTACATCGCCACCGGCGAGCCGCTGGAGGTGGCGGGGGCGTTCACGATCGACGCCAAGGGCGCCGCGTTCATCACGTCGATCGAGGGCGACCCGCACGCGGTCGTCGGTTTGAGCATCCCGTTGCTGCGCGACCTCACCCGACGCCTCGCGATCGACTGGCCGGATCTCTGGAACCGCTGACGACCACCCCGGGCGACAGCGGCATCCGTTCGGCGCACTGACGATCGGCCACCGCGTTTCGCGCGCGTTTCTGTGGGACGCCGACAAAAAGAACCCCGGAGCCGAAAGATATGCTCGGGAGTTATGGCCTCCGCCCCCGCACGTCGAATCACCAAGGTGCTCATCGCGAATCGGGGGGAGATCGCCGTGCGCGTCATCCGGGCCGCGCGTGATGCCGGCATCGGGTCCGTCGCCGTCTACGCCGACCAGGACCGCGACGCCCGGCACGTGAAGCTCGCCGACGAGGCCTACGCGCTCGACGGCACCACCTCGGCCGAGACCTACCTCGTCATCGAGAAGCTGCTGTCGGTCGCCCGGCGCTCCGGGGCGAACGCCGTGCACCCGGGATACGGGTTCCTCGCCGAGAACGCCGACTTCGCCCGCGCCGTGATCGACGCCGACCTCATCTGGATCGGGCCCTCGCCGGACTCGATCGAACGGCTCGGCGACAAGGTGTCGGCCCGGCACGTCGCCGAGAAGGTCGGGGCTCCGCTGGCACCCGGCACGCTGAATCCGGTGAAGGATGCCGCGGAGGTGCTCGAGTTCGTCGATCAGGTCGGCCTCCCGGTCGCGATCAAGGCGGCCTTCGGCGGCGGCGGACGCGGCCTCAAGGTCGCCCGCACCCGCGAGGAGGTGCCGGAGCTGTTCGACTCCGCCGTGCGCGAAGCCGTCGCCGCCTTCGGCCGCGGCGAGTGCTTCGTCGAGAAGTACCTCGACGAACCGCGCCACGTCGAGACCCAGTGCCTCGCCGACTCCGCCGGCACCGTCGTCGTGGTCTCCACACGCGACTGCTCGCTGCAGCGCCGCCACCAGAAGCTCGTCGAGGAGGCCCCCGCGCCGTTCCTCACGCCCGAGCAGACCGAACTGCTGTACACCTCGTCGAAGGCGATCCTCAAGGAGGTCGGCTACCTCGGGGCCGGCACCTGCGAGTTCCTCATCGGCAAGGACGGCACCGTCTCGTTCCTCGAGGTGAACACCCGCCTCCAGGTCGAGCACCCGGTCTCGGAGGAGGTCACCGGCATCGACCTCGTGCGCGAGCAGTTCCGCATCGCCGAGGGCGGCCTGCTCGACCCCGTCGACCCCGTGACCCATGGGCACTCGATCGAGTTCCGCATCAACGGCGAGGATCCGGGGCGCAACTTCCTGCCGACCCCCGGACCGGTCAACATCCTGCGCTTCCCCGGCGGACCCGGTGTGCGCGTCGACTCCGGCGTCACCACGGGCGATGTCATCTCCGGCTCGTTCGACTCGCTGCTGGCCAAGCTCATCGTCACCGGCCACACCCGCGCCGACGCCCTCGAGCGCGCCCGCCGCGCCCTCGACGAGTTCGAGGTCGCCGGGCTGCCGACCGTGCTGCCGTTCCACCGCAAGATCGTGCGCGACCCCGCGTTCCTCGCCGAAGACGGCCACTTCGGCGTCTACACCCGCTGGATCGAGACCGAGTTCGTCAACGACATCGAACCGTGGGGCGGGATGCTGCCGGAATCGGGGGCGCCCGAGAAGCGTCACTCCGTCGTCGTCGAGGTCGAGGGCAAGCGCATCTCGGTGTCGCTGCCCACGAAACTGCTCCCCGGCTCCGGCTCGGTCTCGGCGGCTCCCGCGCCGAAGAGACGCTCGGGCGGCGGCGGATCGTCGTCGGCCACCGGCGCCACCGTGCAGGCCCCGATGCAGGCGACGATCGTGAAAGTCGCCGTCGCCGAGGGCGACAAGGTCGTCAAGGGCGACCTCGTGCTCGTGCTCGAGGCGATGAAGATGGAGCAGCCGATCACCGCGCACAAGGACGGCACGATCGCCGCCCTCGACGCCACGGTCGGCGCGACGGTCTCGGCCGGCCACCGGCTGCTCGCGATCGAGGACTGACCGCGCGACCTAGGCTTCGGGGTATGCCCACCCCGCTGCCGGAGCTTCTCGCGCTCGTCCCGACGCTGAACTCCCCCGACGTGCCGATCGTCTACGCCGTGGAGGGCGACACGATCGTCGCCCGCTGGGACGTCGTCAACGCGCAGACCGTGTACCCGACCGAGTTCGCCACGGTCGACCGCGATTTCTCGGTGACCGTGACCTTCGACGAGAAGAAGGGCACTTGGAGGTCGAAGGACCACGAGACGCAGTCCACGACCTCGTTCGGCCCCGGTGGCATCCGGATGGAGAAGAGCTTCTTCTCGGGTAAGAAGGTCGGCAAGGAGTTCCACCTCGAGCTCGGCGGCCTGACCCGGCAGAACGGCGAACTCTCCCCCGTGTTGGCCTGGTCGTTCGACACCGCACGGATCAAGAAGCCGCTGTTCGCGTTCCTCGAGCAGCACGGCTGGACGAAGAAGCGCGGCCTCTTCGGCTGACCCCGGTGGCCGGCAGGCCGCCGACATCCACGATCTGCGACGAGCGCGCAGACTCACGCACGCGCACTCGACGCGAATCGATGCACTCGGCCGGGGTGCGCGGGGTCAGCCGACGATGTGCATCGCGCGTGCGGCGTCGGTGATCGACCCCGAGAGCGACGGGTAGACGCTGAACGCGCGGGCGAGCTGATCGACCGTGAGACGGTGCTCGACGGCGAGCGCGATCGGCAGGATGAGGTCGCTCGCCTTCGGCGCCACGATCACCCCGCCGATGACGGTGCCCGATCCGGTGCGGGCGAAGATCTTCACGAACCCGTCCTTGATGCCCATCATCTTGGCGCGCGGGTTGCTCGCGAGCGGGAGCTTGTAGATCTCGCCCTGCGCGATCCCCTCCTCGATCTGGTGCTGCGACCAGCCGACGGTGGCGACCTCGGGCTGCGTGAAGATGTTGCTCGTCACGTTGCGCTGCTCGGTCGGGGTGACCGCATCCCCCATCGCGTGGAAGACGGCGGTGCGGCCCTGCATCGAGGCGACGGATGCCAGCGGCAGGAAGTCGGAGCAGTCACCGGCCGCGTACACCGACGGCATCGAGGTGCGGGCGACGCGGTTGACCCGGATGTGCCCGGACTCGGTGAGCTGGATGCCCGCCTCCTCGAGCCCGATCCCGGCGGTGTTCGGCACCGAGCCGAGGGCGAGCAGCGCGTGCGACCCGGTGACCTCGCGACCGTCGACCAGTTTCACGACGACGGAGTCGCCGTCGCGCTCGACCGACGCCATCCGGCTCTTGTTGAGCACGGTCATGCCGTTGCGGCGGAACACGTTGCCGATGACCTCGGCGGCGTCGGCATCCTCTCCCGGCAGCACCTGGTCGCGGCTGGAGACCAGCGTGACCTTGGCGCCGAGTGCGAGGTAGGCGGAGGCGAACTCCGCCCCGGTGACGCCGGAGCCGACGACGATGAGATGCTCGGGGATCGACTCGAGGGAATAGAGCTGGGTCCAGGTGAAGATGCGCTCGCCGTCGGGCTTCGCCGTCGGCAGGATGCGCGGCGCGGCGCCCACGGCGACGACGAGGGTGTCGGCGGTGATCTCGTCGAAGTCGGTGCGGGCCTTGCCGCGACCGGTCGAGGCGATGATCGTGTTCGCGTCTTCGAGACGTCCGTCGCCCTGCACGATGCGCACCCCGGCCCGCACGAGCTGGGCCTTCATGTCGGCGGACTGCTGCTGGGCGAGTGCGAGGAGGCGCTTGTTGACGGCGCCGAGGTTGACCGCGACCTCCGGGCGCACGGGGCGGTCCTTGTCGTTGCGGGTGAAGAACTGCACCCCGAGGTCGGCGGCCTCGCCGACGGCGGTGGCGGCTTCGGCCGTCGCGATGAGGGTCTTGCTGGGGACGACATCCGTCAGCACCGCGGAGCCGCCGACGCCGGCCCGCTCGACCAGGGTCACCTCGGCGCCGAGCTGCGCGCCGGTGAGCGCGGCCTCGTACCCGCCGGGACCACCGCCGAGGACGGCCAGACGGTGGGTGCGCTCGAACTCGTACGGCATGCCCCCATCCTCCCAGGAACGCCGTACTCCCGCGGGCACGACCGGGTTCTAGAGTGAACGGATGGGTAACGCCGCCAATCCTCTCGACGCCTCCGACGCCGACCCGTTCGCCATCGCGAAAGAAGCCGCCGCACAACTGGCCGCCGCGACCGGGGTCGAGAAGCACGACGTGGCCCTGACCCTCGGCAGCGGCTGGGCGAAGGCGGCCGACCTGCTCGGCGAGACCGTCGCGACGATCCCGGCGACCGAGATCGTCGGGTTCGGCAAGCCCGCGCTCACCGGCCATGTCGGCACACTCCGCAGCGTGCGCCTGCCGAACGGGAAGCACGCGCTGGTCATCGGCGCGCGCACCCACTACTACGAAGGTCACGGCGTGCGTCGCGTCGTGCACTCGGTGCGCACGGCGGCGGCGGCGGGGGCATCCATCATGGTCCTCACCAACGGCGCCGGCGGCATCAAGGAGCACTGGACCCCGGGCACCCCCGTGCTGATCTCGGACCACATCAACCTCACCGCCGACTCCCCGCTCGAGGGGGCGACCTTCATCGACCTGACCGACCTGTACGCGCGGCGCCTGCGCGACATCGCGCGCACCGTGCAGCCCGGACTCGACGAGGGCGTCTACACGCAGTTCCGCGGACCCCACTACGAGACCCCGGCCGAAGTGCAGATGGCGAAGGCGATCGGCGGCCACATCGTCGGGATGTCGACGGCGCTCGAGGCGATCGCCGCCCGCGAGGCCGGCATGGAGGTGCTCGGCTTCTCGCTCATCACGAACCTCGCGGCCGGCATCTCGCCCGAACCGCTGAGCCACGCCGAGGTGCTGCAGGCCGGCAAGGACGCCGAGTCGGCGATCTCGGACCTGCTCGCCCGGGTCGTCGCGGCGCTGTAGTCCGATGGGAGCCCTGGAGGACGCCCGCGCCTGGATGGCGCAGGACCCCGACCCGGTGACCCGGGCGGAACTCGACGCGCTGCTGGCGCGCTCCGCGGCCGGTGACGCCACGGCGACGGATGATCTCGCCGACCGGTTCTCCGGACGCCTCGAGTTCGGCACCGCGGGCCTGCGCGGCGAACTCGGCGCGGGTCCGATGCGGATGAACCGCGTCCTCGTCGCCCAGGCGGCCGCCGGTCTCGCCGCCTACCTGCGGGCCAGGGACCCGCATCCGACCGCCGTCATCGGCTACGACGGGCGCCACAACTCGGCGGTCTTCGCCCGGGATTCCGCCGCCATCCTCGCCGGGGCCGGCGTCGAGACGACGATCCTGCCGCGCCCGCTGCCGACCCCGGTGCTCGCCTTCGCGGTGCGCGAGCTGCGGGCGAGCGCCGGGATCATGGTGACCGCGAGCCACAACCCGGCCCGCGACAACGGCTACAAGGTGTACCTCGGCGGCGGCGACGACGGCTCGCAGATCGTGCCCCCCGCCGACGGCGAGATCGCGGCCGAGATCGAGCGCGCCGCGACCGTGGCCTTCGGCGACCACCCGACGTCCTCGATCTACGCGACCGCGGACGAGTCGGTCATCGACGCCTACGTCGAGCGCACCGCCGGGATCGCCACGGAACCCGAGCCGCTGCGCTACGTCTACACGCCCCTGCACGGCGTCGGGCGCGAAGTCGCCGAGCAGGTGTTCGGCGAGGCCGGTTTCGCGGCTCCGATCGTCGTCGCGACCCAGGCCGACCCCGACCCCGACTTCCCGACCGTCGCGTTCCCGAACCCCGAGGAGCCGGGGGCGATGGACCTCGCGTTCGCCGCCGCGCGAGCATCGAATGCCGACCTCGTGCTCGCGAACGACCCCGACGCCGACCGCATCGCCGTGGGCGTGCCCGACCCGCACGTCGAGGGCGGCTGGCGCCGGCTCAGCGGGAACGAGGTCGGCCTCCTGCTCGGCTGGCGCGCGGCCCGGGAGCACGACTCCGGCACCCTCGCCTGCTCGCTCGTGAGCTCCCCGGGCCTGCGCGAGATCGCCCGCGTGCGCGGTCTCGACTTCGTCGAGACGCTCACCGGGTTCAAGTGGATCTCGCGCGCCCCGGGCCTGATCTTCGGCTTCGAGGAGGCTCTCGGCTACCTCGTCGACCCGTCGAAGGTGCGCGACAAGGACGGCATCTCCGCCGCGGTCGCCGTGCTGTCGCTGTTCTCCGAGCTGCGAGCGGCGGGTGAGACCCTCGACTCGGACCTCGAGCACTTCGCCCTCGAGTTCGGAGCGTTCGCGTCGGCGCAGATCTCGATCCGCGTCGCCGACCTCGCCGAGATCCCCCGCGCGATGGCGCGCCTTCGCGCCGAGCCGCCGGCCTCGATCGGCGGACTCGCCGTCGCGGGCGTCGACGACTACCTCACCGGGGTCGACGGCTTCCCGCCCAACGACATCCTGCGCTTCCGCACCGTCGGCGGCGGGCGGGTGATCGTGCGGCCGAGCGGCACCGAGCCGAAGCTCAAGTGCTATCTCGATGCGTCGTCGAACGAGGGAACGGCCGCCGCGCGGCGGGCGGCGGCCGCCGCGGCGGTCGCGACGCTCGAGGCCGGGATGCGCACCCTCCTCGGCTGACACTCAGGGAAAGTACTCCCCGAGGATGACGCCGACCCCGCGTCGCGTCGGAAGACTCGGGTCATGCCCGCAGAGAGTCGCCCCGTCCGCATCCTGGTCGTCGACGAGGAGGAGACGTTCACTCACGTCGTGCGCCTCGCCCTCGAGCTCGAGGGCTGGGAGGTGAAGGTCGTGCACTCGGCCGCCGACGCGATCGCCGACAGGTCGCGCCCCGACATCGTGCTGCTCGACATGATGCTGCCCGACGGGCTGGGCACCGACGTGGTCGCCGCGCTCCGCTCCGCCGGATCGCGCGCCGTCGTGGTGTTCGTGACCGGGCGCGCCGAGCACGAGGAGCGGGCCGCCGCGTACGCCGCGGGCGCCGACGGCTACCTCACGAAGCCGTTCTCGCTGGAGGAGGTCGTCGACCACCTCCAGATGATCGTGCGGCGGCTGGGACTCGCCGCGACCAGTCGCGTCGCGGGCGACCTCGTGCTCGACGTCGACGCCGGGATGGCGTGGCGGGCCGACGAACTGCTGCCCCTCACGTCGCTCGAGTTCGAGTTGCTGCGGGAACTCGTCGAGCATCGCGGCGCACGGCGCAGCACGGGCGAGCTCGTCCGGGCCGTCACCGCCCGCGGCATCCGCGTGCCCCGCGAGTTCGTCGCCCGCATGCTCGAGCGCATCCGCGTCGCGGTCAACGGCGTCGGCCGCCCGCTGCTCGTCGGCGACGAGGCGGGCTGGCAGGTCGGCTAGGCCCGGCCGAATCCCGTCACGATGCGCTCGACCAGCTCTTCGCGATCCTCCAGCGGCAGGAACGCCGCGTCGGCCGCGTTGACCATGAACTGCTCGACATCGTCGGCGTCGTAGCCGAAGGCATCCACGAGCAGCGCGACCTCCCGGGTGAGCGAGGTGCCGCTCATCAGCCGGTTGTCGGTGTTCACGGTGACCTTGAAGCCGAGCTGATACAGCACGTCGAACGGGTGACCGGTGATGCCCGGACCCCAGCCGGTGAACGCCGCCGTCTGCAGGTTCGACGACGGGCTGGTCTCCAGCGGGATGCCGCGGTCCTTGATCCACTGCGCCAGCCGGCCGAGCGTGACCAGACTCGTCTCGTCGTCGTCGCCGTCCTCGAGCTGGATGTCCTCGGCGATGCAGACGCCGTGGCCGATGCGCAGGGCGTGACCGTCGACGAGGGCCGAGCGGATGCTGTCGAGCCCGTCGGCCTCACCGGCGTGCACCGTCACCGGGAACGACTCGTTCGCGAGCAGGTCGAACGCGTCGGCGAACCGCGACGGCGGGAAGCCCTTCTCCGGGCCGGCGATGTCGAAACCGTGGGCGCCGCTGTCGCGATGCCGCAGCGCGAGCTGGGCGATCTCCATGCCGCGGTCGTTCTGCCGCATCGCCGAGATCAGCTGCCCGGCGCGGATCCAGCCGCCGCCCGCCTCGATCGCCTCGATCGCCTCGTCGATGCCCTCCTGCACCGCCTCGACCGCCTGGTCGAGGCTGAGGCCGCCGGCGAGGTGCTGCTCGGGCGCCCAGCGCAGTTCGCCGTAGATGACGCCGTCCGCGGCGAGGTCCTCCACGAACTCGCGCGCGATGCGCGTGAGGTTCTCCGCCGTCTGCATCACCGCGATCGTGATGTCGAAGGTCTTCAGGTAGTCGACGAGTTCCCCCGACGAGCACGACGCGAGGAACCAGGCCTCGAGCGCCTCGGCGGTGTCGGCCGGGAGCTCGACCCCCGCGGCCGGCGCGAGGTCGATGATGGTCTGCGCCCGCAGCCCGCCGTCGAGATGGTCGTGCAGCGAGATCTTGGGCAGCTGGCCCAGGGGCACGCGGGAACCGGGGAGGATGCGCTCGGCGTCAGTCACCCGTTCAGCCTAGAGCGACCGGCAAGGGGCACGACCCGCGCCGACCCCTCCCCGGGTCGCTCAGGCGTCCGCGTCCCGGCGGCGACGACGGAAGAGGAGGAAGAACAGCCCGGCGAACACCAGCACCACGGCCGCCGCGAGCGCCAGCCAGAGCAGCAGCAGATCGGTGCCGCCCTGCTGATCGCCGGCTCCCGCGGTCGCGTCGGGGTCGGGCGACCCGTCCGGATCGTCGTCGGCCGGCGCGTCGTCCGCCGGTTCGTCGGTCTCGTCGGTCTCGTCGTCGTCGGTCTCGTCCTCGGTGAACGGCAGCGTCGTCAGCTGCGCGGTCCCACCGCCGGCCGCCGGGGTCGTGCCCGTCGTGCCCGTGCCGCCACCTGTGGCCGGCGGGACGACGGCCGGCAGGTCGAAGACGATCTGGAAGCAGCCCGCCTGGATCAGCGTCAACATCCCGTCGCCGGTCACGCCGGAGCCGAGCGAGTAGCCGATGGCCAGGCCCTTCGCGTCCGGCCAGACCGCGAGGTACTGGTCGATCGTGCCGTTGATCGACCCACCGCCACCACCGACCGCCGGAGCGCCCGTCGTCGCGAAGCCAGGGGCGATCGACGCCAGCCACAGGTTCTGACCATAGAACGCCGGCTCGAACACCAGGATGCCGTCCGCCGAGCCGTTGCCGTCGAGGTCGACCACCATCTGGCCGCCGGGTGCCGGACTCGTCCCCGTCCAGCCGAGCGCGACCGTGCCGGTCTGCGTCAGCGGGAAGTCGGGCACATCGAGATAGCCGGCCGCCTTCCGCGGATCCGGCGACCCGGTCGCCGTGCCGGTCCAGACGCGGAGCGCGCCGTCGACGATGAGGTTGTTGCCGTCCGATCGGGTCGACGACAGGTCGAGATCGCTCAGGGAGTCGACCGCCACGGGCGTGAAGACCGTGCACGCCTGGTTGGTCGCGGCTTCGAAGACGAAGGTGTCGCAGCCGATCGTCAGCGAGGTCACGACCCCTGCTCCGACCGACCCGGAACCGCCCGAGTAGCCGATCGCCGTGACATCGACATCCCAGCCGGCGGCTTCGAAGGCGGCGAGGAACTCGTCGAGGGTGCCGTAGGCGAGCTGGTAGCTCGGGTTCGGACCGGCCGACATCCCGGGCACCGACTTGTTGATCCAGAACGCGTCGAACAGCGGCTCGTCGACGAGGTTGCCGAACCAGGATCCGTTCTTGAACAGGGTCAGGTTCAGCCCGGCGCTGGCCCCCGACGTGCTGGTGTATCCCATCCCGGGGACCCCCACCTCCGCGAACGGCACATCGACGGGAAGATACCCGGCCGACTTCGACAGCGAGAGGTTCGCGTGACTCCAGGCGATGCTCAGGCCGTTCGCCGTCAGGGAGTGCGAGCCGCCGGCGCGATCCTCGAAGAACATGCCCGTCGTGGTGCGCACGATGGTGTCGGCGTTCGGCGCGGCGCACAATTCGACGGTCGAGGACGTCGAGGCGGTCGTGAACGACGCGGCTGAGAGGCGTGCGGCACCGAGGGGCTCATCCGCCGTCTCCTCGCTGTCGCCGGCCTCCCCGGAGTCCGAGGTGTCGTCGGGCTCGATCGCATCCGTCGGCTCGACCGCGGGCTCGTTCGGCTCCGCGGCCGGCTCGGTCGCCTCGGCGGTCGGATCGACGGGCGCGCCGGTCGAGGCGACGGCGGAGTCGGTCGATTCGTCGGCCAACCCGGGGGCGGCGGCAGCGACGAGGGCGAGGCTCGCCCCGAGGGCGACGGCGCCGACGGTGGCGAGGATCTTCCTGAACACGGGGGAACTCCAGGGGTCGGCGACATCAAGGCAGCGCACATCGCAGAAGACCCTGATCACGCACCCGTGGGGGACGGTCGGCACGGGGGTACGGCCTCGGGAGCGTGGCGCCACGGTAGCAGCGCGTCGCGGTGTCCCTCAAGTGGGGGACCGGGGCTACTCCCCATGTACCCCTGGGTACCCGGGGAGTCCGTCAGTCGACGCGGCCGGCGATGAGCGGACCGCCGTCGTCGACCGGGGACCCGGGTTCGCCGATCGCCCAGGCTCCCTCGAGGGCTTCGAGCGCGCGGGCGAAGCGGGCGGGCTCGTCGGCGGAGAGGGTGAAGAGCGGCTGTCCCTTCGTGACGGTGTCGCCGGGCTTGGCGTGCAGGTCGATCCCGGCGGCGTGCTGCACGGGATCCTCCTTGCGCGCACGACCGGCGCCGAGACGCCAGGCGGCGATGCCGAACGGCAGCGCTTCCTGCTTCACCAGGATGCCGTCGCGATCCGCGGTGACGACCTGCGTCTCGCGAGCGACCGGGAGGGCGGCATCCGGGTCGCCGCCCTGCGCGGTGATCATCGCGCGCCAGGAGTCCATCGCGCGTCCGTCCTTCAGCGCAGCCTCGACGTCGGCATCCGGAAGTCCGGCGAGCGCGAGCATCTCGCGAGCGAGAGCGACGGTGAGCTCGACGACATCCGCCGGACCACCCCCGGCGAGCACCTCGACGGACTCGCGCACCTCGTTCGCATTGCCGATCGCGAGCCCGAGAGGCACGTGCATGTTGGTCAGCAGGGCGACGGTCTTCGTGCCGGCGTCGTTGCCGAGCCGCACCATCACCTCCGCGAGTTCACGGGACCGCACCGGGTCCTGCAGGAACGCGCCCGAGCCGTGCTTGACGTCGAGCACGAGGGAGGCCGTCCCCTCGGCGATCTTCTTGCTCATGATGCTCGATGCGATGAGCGGGATCGCCTCGACCGTGCCGGTGATGTCCCGCAGCGCATAGAGCTTCCCGTCCGCGGGGGCGAGGCCCGCACCGGCCGCGCAGACCACGGCGCCGACCTCCTCGAGCTGCCGCATGAACTCGTCGTTGGAGAGCTTGGCGCGCCATCCCGGGATGCTCTCCAGCTTGTCGAGCGTGCCGCCGGTGTGACCCAGCCCGCGGCCCGACAGCTGCGGCACCGCGACGCCGAACGACGCGACGAGCGGAGCCAACGGGAGGGTGATCTTGTCACCGACTCCGCCGGTGGAGTGCTTGTCGGTCGTCGCCTTCGACAGCCCCGAGAAGTCGAGGGTCTCCCCCGTTGCGATCATCGCGAGGGTCAGATCCTTGATCTCCTGCGGCGACATCCCGTTGAGGAAGATCGCCATCGTCAGCGCCGACATCTGCTCGTCGGCGACATAGCCGCGGGTGTAGGCGTCGACCAGCCAGGAGATCTGCGGCGTCGAGAGCGTGCCGCCGTCGCGCTTGGTCTTGATCAGGTCGACGGCGTCGAAGGGTTCAACCATGGGTCCTCCTCGGACAGGGTTTCGATACGCGTCCGGCTTCGCCGGGCGCTACTCAACCCGCGGTGGCTTCGTACTCCGCCAACTGGCGGGGGCCGAACGCGTCGGGCAGCACCTCGTCGATCGTCTTGATGCCCGACACCGTCTCGAGGAGCATCCCCGGGGCGGAGAATTCGTAGAGCAGTTGCCGGCAGCGACCGCACGGCATCAGCACGTTGCCGTGACCGTCAACGCACGAGAAGGCGACCAGCTTGCCGCCGCCCGACGAAGCGAGGGCCGAGACGAGTCCGCACTCGGCGCACAGTCCGACGCCGTAGGAGGCGTTCTCGACGTTGGCGCCCTGCACGATGCGGCCGTCATCGACGAGCGCGGCGGCGCCCACCGGGAAGTTCGAGTACGGCGAATACGACCACCCGAGGGCTTCGTTCGCCTTGGCGCGGAGCAGTGCCCAATCGATCTCGGACACGGCCTACTCCTTCACGTACGGACGACCGACCGCCTTCGGCGCGACGGCCCGACCCACGAGCACGGCGACCGCGATGAGCGTGACGAGGTAGGGCGTCATCGCGATGAGGTCGGGCGGGATCGTCGACCCGGCCTGCCCCGCCCAGATGCGGAAGTTGCGCGAGAACCCGAACAGCAGCGCCGCCGAGGCCGCCAGGAACGGGTTCCATCGGCCGAGGATCACGCAGGCGAGGGCGATGAAGCCCTGGCCTGCGCTCATCTCACGCACGAACGGCCCGATCGAGCCGAGAGTCAGGGCGGCCCCGCCGAGGCCGGCGATGAGGCCGGCGACGGAGACGGTCCAGAACCGCCAGCGGTTGACGTTGATGCCCACCGTGTCGGCGGCGAGCGGGTGTTCGCCGAGCGCCCGGATGCGCAGGCCCCAGCGGGTCTTGAACAGGAAGAACCAGACCGCGGGCACGAGCACGAACATCGCGTACGTCGTCGGTCGCTGATCGAACAGCACCGGGCCGATCACCGGGATGTCGGAGAGGAACGGGATCGGCAGGAACGGCAGGGTACCGGGGAAGTTCAGCACCTCGCTGTTGCCGGAGAGCGCCGCCGAGTAGAAGAAGTTCGTCAGCCCGATCATGAGCGCGATGAGCACCACGCCGACGATCACCTGGTCGACGAGGTACTTGATCGAGAACGCGGCGAGCACCATCGAGAGCAGCATGCCCGTCAGCATCCCGGCGATGAGTCCGACGAGGAGGTTGTCGGTGACGCTCGCGACGACGGCGGAGGTGAACGCACCGCCGAGCAGCTGACCCTCGATCGCGATGTTCGTCACGCCGACGCGTTCCCCGAGCACGCCGGCGAGCGACCCGAAGATGACCGCGGTGGAGAGCCCGATCGTGCCGGTGAGCAGGAAGACGACGGGGATGTTGCCGCTCTGGCTACCGGCCGCCACCGACGCGACGAGCGCGACGAGGAACGCGAACGCCGTGAGGAAGGTCAGCACGAGCGGCACCTTGCGGGCCAACGCGACGAGCACCAGCGCCGTGACCGCGCACGCCTCGGCGATCACCGCGAGCACGAGGCAGATCAGCTGCGCGTTGACGACCGTCGCGGGGATGACGGCCTCCTGCCCGGTGTCGTTCCAGGAGAAGAACACCTCCACGGGCCCGGTGGTGAGCGCGAAGGCGAGCGTGATCTGGGCGACGACCGCCATCACGATCGCGCCCTTCCAGTTGCGCGGGGCGACGACGACGGGTCCGACGACCGGCGCCTCGGGTGCGAGCGTCTGGGTCATAGCGGGGACTCCTTCTCGGCCTTCGAGGCGCCGTCGTTCGCACTGTCACCCTGGGCCGTGTCGACCTGCGCCGACGTCGCCGCAGCGCTCGGCGCGACACGCGATCGGCGGGGCGAGGACTTGGCGACGACCACCCGCGGCTCGGGGAGGAAGCGGAAGATCTGCCGCACGAGGGGAGGTGCTGCGACGAAGAGCACGATGAGCCCCTGCATGACGATGAGCACCTCGGGGGCGACATCCTGCACCTGCATCGACGGGCCCGCGGCCTTCATGGCGCCGAAGAGGAGCCCGGCGAACAACACCCCGAACGCGCGGGAGCCGCCGAGCAAGGCGACCGTGATCGCGTCGAATCCGATGCCCGCGTCGATGCTCGGCCCGAAGGTGCCCTCGCGTCCGAGCGCCTGGTTGATGCCGGCGAGGCCGACGAAGAGACCCGACAGCACCATCGCGATGATGAAGACGGCCTTGACGTTGACGCCCGCGGTGCGCGCCGCATCCGGGTTCAAGCCGACCATGCGCAGGCGGAAGCCGAGCTTGCTGCGCTCCATGAGCCACCAGAAGACGAACACGGCCGCGATGCAGAGGATGAATCCCAGGTGCAGGGCGAAGTCGGGGCCCAGGATGCGCGGCAATTGCGCCGTGGGGAGCGGAGCGCGTGCGGTCGGGTTGTTCCCCGACTCCATGTCGTGCAGCACGGGCGTGCGCATGAAGAAGGTCACGAGGCTGACCGCGATGTAGTTGAGCATGATCGTGACGATCACTTCGTGCGCGCCGGTGAAGGCCTTGAGCAGGCCCACGATCCCCGCCCAGAGCCCGGCGCCGATGAACCCGAAGGCCATCGCGACGAGCAGGTGCAGCCCCCACGGCAGCGGGAACCACATCGCCGCGAAGCCGGCGAACGCGGCGCCCATGAGCATCTGCCCCTGGCCGCCGATGTTGAACATGCCGACCCGGAAGCTCAGCGCGATGCCGAGCCCCGCGGCGATGAGCGGCCCGGCGAACCGCAGCGACTCGGTGAGCGGACGGATCGCGGCCTCGAACGAGCCGGCGTTGTAGTTGAACACCGCGCCGCGGAAGAGGGCCGCGTAGGCGTCACCCGCCGCACGGCCGGCGGCTCCGAAGAAGTCGCCGGGGCGGGCACCGAAATAGCCCAAGGTCTCGAGCACGTCTTCATTGGTGAAGATGATCAGCAGCGAGCCGATCGCGAGCGACAGCAGCACGGCGAGGAAGATCCGCAGCGGGCCGCCGCTCGCGATGTCGTAGAGCACCTCGCGCGCGGTCGGACGCCCCGAGGTGGAGGTGGTCGCCGGCGTCGTCGGCAACGGGTCGAGGGTCGGGGTGGTCATCCGGTCACTCCCGCCATGAGCTGGCCGAGCTTCTCGCGCGGGGTGCCGGCCGGCACGATGTCGATGATGCGGCCGCGGTACATCACGGCAATCCGGTCGGCGAGGGCGAGCACCTCGTCGAGTTCGGTGGAGATGATCAACACGGGCACTCCGCTGTCGCGCACGGCGACGATGCGCTCGTGGATGAATTCGATGGAACCGACGTCGACCCCGCGCGTGGGCTGCGAGGCGACGAGCAGTTTGAGGTCGCGCGACAACTCCCGGGCGAGCACGACCTTCTGCTGGTTGCCGCCGGAGAGGCGCCCCACCGGGGTCTCGCCGTCGGGCGTGCGGATGTCGAACTCCTCGATGGCATCCGCCGCGAACGCGTCACGGTAGGCGAAGTCGATGTTGACCCCCTTCGTGAAGGGCCCGGAGACGCTGCGGTCGAGCATGAGGTTCTCGGCGACGGTGAACTCCGCGACCAGCCCGTCCTTCTTGCGGTCCTCCGGGACGAAGCCGACTCCCGCGTCGAGGGTGTGCCGCACCGAGGAATGGGCGATCTCGACCCCGTCGAGCACGATGCTGCCGTGCACCCGGTCGCGCAGCCCGATGATCGCCTCCGTGAGCTCGGTCTGGCCGTTGCCCTGCACGCCGGCGACGACGAGGATCTCGCCCGCGTGGATCTCGAACGAGATCTCGTCGAGCAGCTTGCGTCCGAGGTGGTCGTAGAGCGTGACGTCCGAGACGACGAGGGACGCGGCGCCGGGCGTCGCGACCGCCTTCTCGACCGTGAGTTCGACCTCGCGGCCGACCATCATCGTGGCCAGCTCCTCCGTCGACGCATTCGGGGCGGCGGTTCCGACGACCTTGCCGAGGCGGATGACGGTGATGGTGTCGGCGACGGCCTTCACCTCGCGCAGCTTGTGGGTGATGAACACGATCGAGGTGCCGGCATCCGACAACTGGCGCATGGTGTCCATCAGCTCGTCGGTCTCCTGCGGGGTGAGAACGGCGGTCGGCTCGTCGAGCACGAGCACCTTCGCCTCGCGCGAGAGGGCCTTGACGATCTCGACCCGCTGCTGGGCGCCGACCGGAAGATCTTCGACCTTCGCATCGGGGTCGATGTCGAACCCGAACTTCGCCGAGATCTCGCGTACCCGTGCCCGGGCGGCATCGAGGTCGATGATGCCGAACCGGGAGGGTTCGTGGCCGAGCATGACGTTCTCGGCCACCGTGAACACCGGGATGAGCATGAAGTGCTGGTGCACCATGCCGATACCGGCGGTCATCGCCTGGCCGGGCCCGGAGAACCGGACCGGCTGGTCGTCGAGGAGGATCTCGCCCTCGTCGGCGTGATAGAGGCCGAAGAGAACGTTCATCAACGTCGACTTGCCGGCGCCGTTCTCACCGAGGAGGGCGTGGATCTCGCCCGGCTCGACCGTGATGTTGATGCCGTCATTGGCGACGAGACTCCCGAAGCGCTTCGTGATGCCGCGGAGTTCGAGTTTCATCGGGTCCATCCTGCACGAGGGGGCGGGCCGATGCGAGAACGGGCGGGACTCGACATCGGGGGAAAAGGCGATGTGCCGGGGCGGCCGAAGCCACCCCGGCACATCGTTCGATCAGCTCATCGCCGATCTAGGACTGCGGATCAGGCGAGCGGGTCGATCGATCCGTCGATGATCCCGGCCTTGAGCTCGTCGAGCTTCGCGAGGAGCTCGTCCGAGATCTTGTCGCTGTCCGACAGCGCGGTGCCGTCGTTCTCGAGGGTGCCGACGTACGCCTCGACGTCGAACTCGCCGCCCGAGGACAGGTCGGAGATGATGTCGAACACGGCCTGCGTCATGCGCTTCTCGACCGAGGTGAGGACGAGGTCCGCGTACTCGGGCGAGGTGACGGCGATGTTCTTGTCGACGCCGAGGAAGACGGCGGTGGTCGAACCCGACTCGGTGATCGCCTCAGCGGTCGAGGCGAACAGGCCGCCCGCGACCGGGAAGATCACGTCGGCGCCCTCGGCGAGGAAGCCCGCCGAGATCGACTTCGCGCCCTCGGTGTCGCCGAACGACAGGCCCGGGTCGGTGAACGTGCCGGTGCCGGCGATCGGGTCGCGACCGAGGACCGTGACGGCCGTGCCGGTCTCGGCCTCGTAGGCCTTGGCGCCGTAGTAGAAGCCGTCCATGAAGGCGGTCACGGCGGGGATGTCGAGGCCGCCGTAGGTGCCGATGACCTTGGTCGTCGAGTAGGCCGCCGAGAGGTAGCCGGCGAGGTAGGACGACTGCTCCATCGCGTAGGTGATGGGCTTGAGGTTGGTCTGGCCCTGGTTCCAGCCGTCGATCCAGACGAACTGCGAGTCCGGGTTGGCGTCGGCGACGGTGAAGATGGTGTCGTTGATCGAGAAGTTGAAGCCGACCGCGAAGGTCACGTCGCAGGGGACCTCGACCATCTGGGTGAGGTTCGGCTCGAAGTCCTCGATCGACTGCGACTCGGCGTCGTTGATCGACACGCCCAGCTCGTCTTCGGCCTTGAGAAGACCGTCGTAGGCGGCCTCGTTGAAGCTCTTGTCGTTCCAGCTGCCCTCGTCGGAGACGGCGCAGGCGGTGAAGTCGACAGCCTCGCCGCCGCCATCGCCCTCTTCAGGGGCGGCGCCACAGCCGGCGAGCACGAGCGCGCTCGCGCCGGCGAGCGCGATGCTCAGCAGCGCACGCTTACGGGTGATCAGGTTCACTTGGGTCCTCCATGTGCAAAAGCCCCGGCGGGGACGCCGGGGTGTGATGGGCCCAGAGTAACGCGGCGTCACACGCGGCCACTACCCGCCCGGCCCCCGTGGGCGATTAGTTACCCGATCGCGACACATGCGAAATGTGGCGGAAATGATCGCCTACAGAACCGGGCTGAACGGCCTCGGCGGCGTGGTTTCCAGGCTCAGCAGGGAGATCAAGTAGTCGAGGAACGCGAGCCGGTCGACCGACTCGATCACGGTCGCGTTCTCGGGCAGTCCGTGGACCCCCCACGACATCGCCGAGTACCCGCGGGTGAGCTCCGAGTCGGCTTCGACATCGACGGCGTACCGAGCGCTCGCGGCGATCAGCTCGGGGTGCAGCACGAGCGCGGCCGTCAGGGAGTCGGGATGCGTCGAGCCCATGATGCCGACCGACTCGTCGAAGGCGAGGGTCGCCTCGCAGACGCGCACGACGAACTTCGCCAGCGGCGTGCCGACGGCCGCGATGCGCGAGATCTCGTCACGGTCGAACACGCCGTCGACGAGGGTGAGCGGAGCCCAGGGCACGACGACGATGTCGGCGAAGCCCGCCGCGAACACCGTCTTGGCCGCATCCGGATCGACGTAGAAGTTGAACTCCCCGGCGGCGGTGATGTTGCCGCGCGCGTTGTTCGAGCCGCCCATAATGTAGAGCGACTTGACGTTGGCGACGAAACCCGGATCCTTGATGATCGCCATCGCGATGTTGGTGAGCGGCCCGATGCAGACGATCGTCAGCTCCCCCGGCGCTTCCGCGGCGAGGCGGATGAGGGCATCCACCCCGTGCTCGGCCTGCGGGGCGAGTCCGCTCTCGTCGATCGCGAGCCCGCCGCCACCGTCGCCGTGCACGTTCTCGGCGGAGACCCATTCGCGCACGAGCGGGCGTCGGCACCCGAGGTAGACGGGGACGTCGAGCCGATCGGCGACGTTGAGCGTCATCCAGGCGTTCTTCACCTGGCTCTCGAACCCGACGTTGCCGGCGACCATCGTGATCGCCCGCAGGTCGGCGGCGGGGTCGAGGAGCCCGACGAGGATCGCGACGCAGTCGTCCTGGGCGGTGTCGGTGTCGATGACGAGGGGGATGCTCACGGGTCCACGCTAGGACAGTGTGCGGTCGCTACAGCACCTCGGAGCGGCCCGAGAGCTTGAGGGCATCCACGACGCTCTTCACGCGCTGGGCGTTCGCGGTCGTCGTGACGAGGAGCGCGTCGGGGGTGTCGACGATCACGATGTCGCGCACACCGATGAGCGAGATGATGCGGTCGCTCTGGCTGATGACGACGCCGCTGGATGCGTCGGCGAGCACGCGCGCGTTCTCGCCGAGGATTGCGAGGTCGTTCTTACGGCCCCCGGAGTGCAACTTCGCGATCGACGCGAAGTCGCCGACGTCGTCCCAGTCGAAGGTGCCCGGGATGACGGCGAGCTTGCCGGCCGCGGCCGCCGGCTCCGCCACCGAGTAGTCGATCGCGATCTTGATGAGCCCCGGCCAGATGCGGTCCACGGCGGGGCCGCGGGTCGTCGGGTCGTCCCACGCGGACGCGAGTTCTTCGAGCCCGGCGACGAGTTCGGGCTGGGTCTGCCGCATCTGCTTGAGCAGAACGTCGGCCCGGGACACGAACATGCCGCCGTTCCACAGATGATCGCCGCCCTCGACGTAGCCTTCGGCGGTCGCCAGGTCGGGCTTCTCGACGAAGCTCTCCACCCGCAGCGCCTTCGGCGCGCCCTCGATCCCGAGCGCCTCCCCGCAATGGATGTAGCCGAATCCGATCGCCGGTTCCGTCGGCGTGATGCCGATCGTCGCGATGTAGCCGGCATCCGCGACCACGACGGCCTGCTCGATCGCGCGGCGGAAGGAGCGCACGTCGCCGATGACGTGGTCGGCGGCGAACGACCCGATGATCACGTCGGGCTCGCGAAGCTTCAGGATGGCCGCGGCCAGCCCGATCGCGGCCGAGGAGTCCTTCGGCTCGGTCTCGAGCACGATGTTCGCGTCGACGAGTTCGGGGAGCTGCGCCTCCACGGCGGCGCGGTGGGCGCGGCCGGTGACCACCATGATGCGCTGGTCACCGGAGAGCGGTGCCAGCCGGTCCCAGGTTCCGCGCAGCAACGTGCTTCCCGAACCGGTGAGGTCATGGAGGAACTTCGGCGCGTCGGCACGCGAGAGGGGCCAGAGCCGCGATCCGACACCGCCCGCCGGGATCACGCTGTAGAAGCGGGCGAGGGCATCGGAGCGGTCGGCCATGCGTGCCAGCGTATCGGGGCCGCTTCTGGTCAACTCTTCAGCGGACGTACACCGTCCGGTCACGCCGTCGTCGCCGGAGCCCGCGGCGAACGCACCTACCGTCGCGGCATGAGGGTCGCAGTCGTGAGCGAGAGTTTCCTGCCGACGGTCAACGGCGTGACCACCTCGGTCGTGCGGGTGCTGGAGCATCTCGCGGCACGCGGCCACGAGGCGATGGTCGTCGCACCGGCCGCGGGCTCCCCCCGCGAGTACGCCGGATTCCCCGTGAGCCAGGTGCCGGCGCTGGCCTACCGGCAGTTCCCCGTCGGGCTGCCGAACGCGCAGGTGAGCGGTCTGCTCGCGGCGTTCCAACCCGACGTGCTGCACGTCGCCTCGCCGTTCCTGCTCGGCGCGCAGGCGATCGCCGCCGGCAATCGGCTCGGCGTGCCCAGCGTCGCGATCTATCAGACCGACGTCTCCGGCTACGCGAAACGCAACCGGCTGTCCGCCGCGAGCGCGTTCGCGAAACGGCTCACCCGATGGATCCACGAGGGCGCCGACCTCACCCTCGCCCCGTCGACCTCGGCACTCACCGACCTGCGCGCGGCGGGAGTGCCGCGCCTGGCACGCTGGGGCCGGGGGGTCGACCTGGAGCGCTATCACCCGCGCCGGCGCGATGGCGAGGGTGCCCGCGAGCTGCGGTCGCGGCTCGCGCCGAACGGGGAGACGATCGTCGGCTACATCGGCCGGGTCGCCCCGGAGAAGAGCCTCGAACGCCTGGCCGAACTCCGTGGCGTTCCGGGGATGCGCCTCGTGATCGTCGGCGACGGACCGTCGCGGCCCGCTCTCACCCGGGTGCTCGACGGGATGCCGGTGGAGTTCCTGGGTGCGCTCGGCGGCGAGGATCTCGCGAACGCCTACGCCGCGCTCGACGTCTTCGTGCACACCGGGACCGAGGAGACCTTCGGCCAGACCCTTCAGGAGGCGCACGCGAGCGGGCTTCCGGTCGTCGCGCCCCGAGCGGGAGGCCCGATCGACCTCGTCGACTCGGGGGTCGACGGCGTGTTGTACGAACCCGCGGTGGAGGGCGACCTCCGGCAGGCGGTCGCCGGGCTGGTCGCCGCTCCCGAACTGCGGGCCCGGATGGGCGAAGCCGGCCGACGCCGCGTGCTGAGCCGCTCCTGGTCGGCGATCTGCGACGACCTCCTCGAGTTCTACGGGCAGGTCGTCACCGCCCGCGCCCTCGCCGACGCCCGGCCGTGAACGTCCGTCGGGGTTAGGCCCGCCTTCCCTGCGACCGCCGCGGGGCGGGCCTAGACTGAGCCGTACCGAACCACCTGCGGCGCCACCCCGCTTGGAGACAATCCACTCTGGAGTACGAGGAGGAATCCGTGTCCACCGAGGCCGCGGCCAAGATCCGGGCTCCCAAGACCACGAAGACCCTGAAGCGACCCGTCGGAACCCTGTACCGCGGTCGTGAGGGCATGTGGTCCTGGGTGCTCCACCGGATCACCGGAGTCGCCATCTTCTTCTTCCTGCTCGTGCACATCATGGACACGTCGCTGATCCGCATCTGGCCGGCCGGCTACGACGTCGTGATCGAGTCGTACAAGACCCCGATCATGGGTCTCGGTGAGATCGGACTCGTCGCCGCGATCGGCCTGCACGCGCTCAACGGGCTGCGGATCATCGCGATCGACTTCCTGGCGATCGGCCCCCGCATCCAGCGCCTCATGTTCTGGATCGTCATCGCGCTGTGGGCCGTGCTGCTCGTCGGGTTCATCCCGCGGCAGCTCATGCACATCTTCGGAGGCGAGTGAACATGACCGCCATCCCGATGCCGAACGAACGAGCCCCCCGACGCCGCCGCGTCAACTGGGAGATGTGGGGCTGGCTCTACATGCGCTTGTCGGGCGTGCTGCTCGTCGTGCTGATCTTCGGCCACCTCCTGGTGAACCTCTTCCTCGGCGACGGCGTAAAAGCGATCGACTTCGCCTTCGTCGCCGGCAAGCTCGCCGATCCGTTCTGGATCGTCTACGACATGCTGCTGCTCTGGCTCGCCCTGATCCACGGCTCCAACGGCATGCGGACGATCATCAACGACTACGCCCGCGGTCGTCTGCGCGTCGTGTTCCTCGTGCTGCTCGCCATCTCGACGGTGTCGTTGCTCGTGCTCGGCAGCCTCGTGCTGACGACGTTCGATCCCTGCCCGGCCGGGACCCCCGCCGACATCCTGCCCCAGTTCTGCTCGACTCTCTAAGGCGCCGCACCACATGGACTTTGAAGACGGGGATGTCATCGACGGCGTCCATTACCACCGGTACGACGTCGTCATCGTGGGGGCGGGCGGAGCCGGGATGCGCGCGGCGATCGAAGCCGCCCCGAAGGCCCGCACGGCCGTGATCACGAAGCTGTACCCGACCCGGTCGCACACCGGCGCGGCGCAGGGCGGCATGGCCGCGGCGCTCGCGAACGTCGAGGAGGACAGCTGGGAGTGGCACACCTTCGACACCGTCAAGGGCGGTGACTACCTCGTCGACCAGGATGCGGCCGAGATTCTCGCCAAGGAGGCGATCGACGCCATCCTCGACCTCGAGAACATGGGTCTGCCGTTCAACCGCACGCCCGAGGGCAAGATCGACCAGCGCCGCTTCGGCGGCCACACCCGCGACCACGGCAAGGCGCCCGTGCGTCGGGCCTGCTACGCCGCCGACCGCACCGGGCACATGATCCTGCAGACGCTGTTCCAGAACAGCGTGAAGCTCGGCGTCGAGTTCTACAACGAGTACTACGCGCTGGATGTCGTCATGACCACGGTCAAGGGCCGCGAGCAGCCGTCGGGCGTCGTCGCCTACGAGCTGTCGACGGGCGAGATCCACGTGTTCCAGGCGAAGTCGATCATCTTCGCCACCGGTGGCTTCGGCAAGATCTACAAGACGACCTCGAACGCCCACACTCTCACCGGCGACGGCGTCGGCATCATCTGGCGCAAGGGCATCCCGCTCGAGGACATGGAGTTCTTCCAGTTCCATCCGACCGGACTCGCCGGCCTCGGCATCCTCCTGACCGAGGGCGCGCGCGGCGAGGGAGCCATCCTGCGCAACGCGAGCGGCGAGCGCTTCATGGAGCGCTACGCGCCGACGATCAAGGACCTGGCGCCGCGCGACATCATCTCGCGATGCATGGTGCAGGAGGTCGCGGAGGGCCGCGGCGCTGGTCCGCACAAGGACTACGTGCTGCTGGACTGCACCCACCTCGGCGCCGAAGTGCTCGAGACGAAGCTGCCCGACATCACCGAGTTCGCCCGCACCTACCTCGGTGTCGACCCGGTCGTGGAACCGGTGCCCGTCATGCCGACGGCCCACTACGCCATGGGCGGCATCCCGACCAACGTCAAGGCCGAGGTGCTGCGCGACAACGACACCGTCGTACCAGGTCTCTACGCCGCCGGCGAGTGCGCCTGCGTTTCGGTGCACGGCTCCAACCGCCTCGGCACCAACTCGCTGCTCGACATCAACGTGTTCGGCAAGCGCGCCGGCAACAACGCCGTCGACTACGCGAAGACCGTCGACTTCACGCCGCTGCCCGAGAACCCCGCCGCGTTCGTGATCGGACTCGTCGAGCAGTTCAAGAACGCGACCGGTACCGAGCGCATCGCGGCCATCCGCAAGGAGCTGCAGGAGGAGATGGACAAGAACGCCCAGGTCTTCCGCACCGACGAGTCGCTCGAGCGGGTCACCCACACGATCCACACCCTGCGTCAGCGGTACCAGAACGTGTCGATCCAGGACAAGGGCAAGCGGTTCAACACCGATCTGCTCGAGGCGATCGAGCTCGGCTTCCTGCTCGACCTCGCGGAGGTCGTCGTCTTCTCGGCGCGCAACCGCAAGGAGAGCCGCGGCGGCCACATGCGCGACGACTACCCCGACCGCGACGACGCCAACTACATGAAGCACACGATGGCGTACCTCACCGGCGACCCGCACTCCGCCGACGCCGCCGACCACATCACGATCGATTGGAAGCCCGTCGTGATCACCAACTACCAGCCGATGGAACGGAAGTACTGAGGATGTCCACGCACGCCCCCGCCGCCGAGGCCCCCGTGCAGGCGTTCACCGTCACCCTCATCATCCGCCGGTTCGACCCGGAGGTCGACGAGGAGCCGCGCTGGGTCGACTACGACGTGCAGATGTACCCGACCGACCGCGTGCTCGACGCGCTGCACCAGATCAAGTGGGAACAGGACGGCTCGCTGTCGTTCCGCCGGTCGTGCGCGCACGGCATCTGCGGATCGGATGCCATGCGCATCAACGGCCGCAACCGGCTCGCCTGCAAGACCCTGATCAAGGATCTCGACATCTCGCAGCCGATCTACGTCGAGGCGATCAAGGGCCTGCCGCTCGAGAAGGACCTCATCGTCGACATGGAGCCGTTCTTCGAGTCGTACCGCGCCATCCAGCCGTTCCTGATCGCGAGCGACAAGCCCGACAAGGAGCGCATCCAGTCGGTCGCCCAGCGCGCCGTGTACGACGACACCACCAAGTGCATCCTGTGCGCCGCGTGCACGTCGTCGTGCCCGGTCTTCTGGACCGACGGCCAGTACTTCGGCCCGGCCGCCATCGTCAACGCGCACCGTTTCATCTTCGACAGCCGCGACGAGGGCTCGCAGGTGCGCCTCGACATCCTCAACGACAAGGAAGGCGTCTGGCGCTGCCGCACGACCTTCAACTGCTCCGAGGCCTGCCCGCGCGGCATCGAAGTCACGAAGGCGATCGCGGAGGTGAAGCAGGCGGTGCTCCGCGGCAACCCCGGCCTGCCGAAGCTCGACCTGACGGTCGTCTGACTTTCCGTACCCACGAGAAGGCCCCAGAACCCTCTGCCGGTTCTGGGGCCTTTCGCATCATGGAGTGATGGTGAGGAATCCGACCCCGCGGAGGCTGGGATCACCGCGGGGCCGGAAAGGGTGCCCTCGCTGGGACGTTGAGGGCGGCCGTCGTTGGCCTCACAGGAAGAGACCCGCGCGGCCCGCGGTTATGACGCGGCGCGCGAGAAAAATGTCCCCCGGGTTCGGGGGACATCTCGGGGGTCAGCCGACGAGGTGCACGGCGACCGTGCCGCCGCCGGACGAGAGCCCGAGCGGTTGGATGAGGGCACCGATGAGCCCGTCGAGGAGGCCGAGCACTTCGGCGAGCGGGTTGTCGCCGAGCACCAGTCCCTTGAGGTAGTTGCGGTCGACCGTCTGCACCAGCTCGAGCGAGGCGAGACCGCTCGGGAAGGCGGCGATGTCGAGAACGTAGTGGCCGGAGGCATCCACCTGGACGCTCGCGTAGACCTGACCCGCGGCCCGCGCCGTGACCGTCGCGCCGGGGGTGCCGGTGCCGGTGAGGCGCAGGGCGATATCGGCGTCGATGACCGATCCGTCGTCGTTCGTGATCGTGTCGATGACCGAGTCGACGGTCTCGCCGAGGGTCTCGCCGATCCCCTGCACGTCGCCGGCGAGGACGTCTCCGACCACCCCGTCGCCGAGGTCGGCGGCGGGGACGGCTCCCTCGACGGCGCCGGTCGCCTCGGGATCGGTCTGCTGCTCGACCGCGGCAGGTGGTGGGGGCGAGCCCCCGTCCTCCCCGACGGTCGGCGCGAGCCCGAGCGCGATGCTTCCGGCGATGACCGCGGCGACCGCGAACCCGCCGACGAGCGAACCCGCCCCGGTCGCGGCGCCGAGCGAGAGTCCGCCGACGATCGGGGCGGCGAGCACTCCGCTGCCGGCCATCGTCTGCAGGGCGAGAGGCACGTCGGGGATGGGAAGCTCCGCGGCGGCGGCGCCCGAGGCCTGACCGAGCGTGGCCAGCAGCGAACCGCCCGCGACCCCGCCGAGCACGAGCGGCAGCATGACCATCGCGAGGTGCGAGCCGACCTCGTCGACCTCGTCCGAGACGATCGTGCACTTGGCGCAGTCGGCGAGGTGGACGGTGAGGCGTTCGCGGTCTCGGTTCGACAGGCCGTCGCGGGCGTGTTCGCCGAGCCGGGACATCGCCCACTGGCACTCCCCGGATGCGGTGGCATCCGAGACGTGCGCCTGCAGCCAGGCCTTCCGCAGCCCCTCGCGCGCGCGGTAGGAGAGCGCCGCGACGCCGTTCGCGGTCATCCCCATGAGCGGGGCGACCTCGTGCGGGTCCATGCCTTCGACCTCGGTGTACCAGAGCACCGTCTGCCAGCGCTCCGGGAGCGCGCGGAACGCGCGCGCCGTCAGCGTACGGTCGAGTGCCCAGGCCGCCGGGTCGTCCGGGATCCTGTCGTCTTCGAAGTCTTCGATGATGTCCACCTGGATGTCGCGTGACGCGGCTCCCCAGCTAGACGCGAGATTACGGATGGTCGTATAGAGGTACGGGCGGAAGGCCCCGGTGGGCCCGCCGCCCGCCAGCACACGCTGGTAGATCCGTGCGTACGCCTCAGAGACGAGGTCGTCCGCATCGATCGACGACGTGAACTGACGGGCGACGCGAGCGGCAGAACGGTAATGACGGCGCCACAGTTCCCCGAAAGCGCGCGGATCCCCCGATCGCGCGCGTTCGATCAGCTCCGCATCCGAAGTGGTTGGCTTCGCGTCCTGACTGCTCATCCCCCTGATCCATTCCCGGGCCTCTCTGTGTCCCTTGTTCGTGAGGTTCCGTGGATGGTGAGTCCACATCGCCTCGATCAGAGAGACAGCCCGTTCGATCCACTATGACGCCGGTTCTCACCCGCGCCTCACCCCCCTATTCGGGGGGCAGACGCATCCGTCGCCACACCGTAGCGTGCGCCCCGCGCCTCGCGTGTCAGTGCCGCGGCGCGGGCCGACGGCGGGACATCAGCAGGAGGAATCCGCCCGCCAGCAACGTGATCGCGAGCAGCAGGCCACCGCCCGCGGTGGCTCCTGTGAGAGCCAGCGTCGGCAGGTCCGGCGGCAGCGGCAGAGTCGGCAGATCGGTCGCGGCGATCGGTGCGCAGGCATCGTCGGTCAGCACGTCCGCGCCCGAGGTGAGGACCGCGCCGTTGAAGTAGCCGTGTCCGGCGGTCGCCGGAAGGCACGCGAGGTCGGCGTCGGCGACGAACAGCGTCGGCAGCGCGTGCACGAGCACCGTGTACTCGTGCGTCGCGCCGCCGGGCAGCTCCTGCGCGGTGACGATCCGGATGTCGGCGCCCTCCCCGCTCCACGACGGGTCGACGGTCACGCCCGCCGGGCCGGCGACCGTGGCGTCGAGGATCGTGACGCCGGACGCGAAGCCGAGCTCGTCGTCGAGGTCGTAGACCAGCACGAGCGCGCTCGGGTTCGTCACGGTCACGGTGTAGCCGATGTCGACGGTGCCGTCGGCCCGCTTGACCGGGGCGGCGGTGAGCGCTTTCACGAGCGTCGGGAGTGCGGGTGCGGCACAGGCCTCGGCCGTGCGCGTCGCGGTGCCGCTGCGCAGCACGACGGTGTTGAGGAACCCGGTCCCGCCCTCCGCCGCGTCGAGCGTGCAGTCGGCCGCGGCCGAGGTCGTCACTCCCGCAGCGAGTTCGGCGCGGACCGTGACGAGGTACTCGTGACTCGCGCCCGCGGGCAGCAGGACGTCGGCGGCGAGTTCGACGGAACCGGTCGCCGTGCCCGTCCACGCGGGGAGCGCGCCCGAGGGGCCGCTGGCGGCGGCGGACACGATGGTCGTGCCCGTGCCGAAGGCCAACGTGTCGTCGAGGTCGTAGCGCGTGGCGATCGTCGTGCCGGCCGGCGTCGACACGGTCACGTGGTAGCGGATCTCCCAGTCGCCGTCGGCGAGCTGGCGCGGGTAGCCCGCGTCGACGGTCTTCGCGACGAGCGGCAGCACCGACTCGGCGACGGGACCGCAGTCGGCATCCGTCAGCGTGTCGTCGCCCGCGGTCAGCGTCGCCGAGTTGAAGAAGCCGTGCCCGGAGCCGGCGACGTCGCATGCGCGGAGTGCGGGCGGCATCCCGGCATCGAGGGTGACGGTGAAGACGACGAGGTAGGTGTCGCTCTCACCGGCCGGCAGCACGCGGCCGGACGCGAGCGGGGACGTGCCGTCCCAGACGAGCGGGGCGCCGTCGAGGGTGACCGTGCGGTCGGTGATCGTCACGCCGGACGGGAAGCCCGGCACGTCGCTCAGCGAGTAGGCGACCTCGGCGTCGGCCGCGGGGTTCGACGCCACCACCGAGAACGTCACGGCCCAGCTGGAGTCGGCGTTCTGGGCCGCCGAGACGAAGGACTTGTCGAGCGTCGGAGTCACCGGCTGCGCACAGTCGGACGCGATCGCACTCGCCCCCGCCGAGGTCAGGGTGGCGCGATTGAGGAACCCGGTTCCCAGCTCGGGTGCGACGAGGGCGCAGTCGGCGGCCGCCGTGCCCGTCACGCCGGACGCGACCGAGGCGGCGACGGTGACGGTGAAGACCTGGCTGGTGCCCCCGGCGATCGGCACGTCGGAGACGACCGAGGTGTGCGGGGCGGCTCCGGTCCAGCCGGCGATCGGCACCGGCGCTCCGGCACCCGCGGCGACCGACGACGACACGACCGTGATCCCGGCGCCGAACCCGAGGGCGTCGGCCAGGTCGTAGCGGGCGACGCCGCTGCCGGTCGCGGTCACGGTGATGTCGTAGACGACGGTCCAGTCGCCCGTCGCCGGGTCCTGCGCGATCGGGTCGCGCACGACCTTGGTGTGCGCGACCGTCGGCAGCACCACCGGGACGCAGGCGTCGTCGGTGATCGGCGCGCCGGAGGCCGGAGTGAGCGTGGCCTCGTTGTCGAACCCATGGCCGGGGGCGTCGCAGGCGAGAACGGCGGGCGAGACGGTCGAGGGGATGCGGACGGTGAGAGTCACCGTGTAGACGTGCGGGGCAGCCCCGGCGGCGATCTGGGCGTCGTCGGCGATCACGAGGTCTCCGCCGGCCCAGGCCGCGACGTCGAGCACCGTCGTCGGGCCCCGGGTCACGGTCGCCGCGACGGGCTGCACTCCCGCGGGCAGGTCGGGGGTGTCGACGAGGTCGTAGACGAGCGGGAGCACCGACGACGGGTTCGTCGCGGTGAGGGTGTAGGTGATGTCCCAGGTGCCGTCGACGGCATCGGCCGTGGCCGTGCCCGCACTCTTGGTGAACAGGGGGACGAGGGCATCCACGGTGTTGGTGATGACGCACTCGATGCTCTGGCCGAGAGCCGGGGTGACGGCGGAGGCCGTTCCGACCGTCGTGCCGACCCCGGGGCCGGCCGTGACGGTGCAGACCCAGGCGCTCGCACGGAACTCGGAGTCGTCGAACCCGTCGGCCGCCGACTCGGCGAGCGCGTAGGAAGCACCGGCGACGACCGGGGCGTAGGCCGCGAGACCGAGGCCGCTGACGGTGGTCTGGCCGGCCGAGGTGGCCGTCAGGCGCCAGTTGTCGGCATCGACGACATCGTCCGTGACGACCTTGCGCAGTTGCAGCTGCGGGGCGATCGCGGTGTTGGTGAAGCGGCAGAAGGTGTGCTGCTGCGCGGCGACGGTGACGGTCGTGACCGTCGGGCCGGTCCACGGGCCGGTCGCACTCGCGGCGCAGACGATCGCAGTCTGCTGGTACCCGGCCGGGCCTCCCGACTCGGTGAGCGCGTACGGGATGCCCGCCGAGACGGCACCCGAGACGCCGCTCGTGCCCGAGATCGCGGCCCCGGTCGCGGGGGTCGCGGTCAGCGTCCAGGCGGTCGGCGCGGCGGTGCCGCCCGACGTTCCGTTCTCGACGTTCTTCAGCAGGGTGAGCTGCCCGGTGCAGACGACCGTGTTGGTGACGGTGACGGTGTTCGACGACCCCGTGGCGAGCGCCGGCGTCGTGTAGGTCGCGACCCCGGCGAGGTCGACAGGCGTGATCGCCGAGCCGTTGAACGCGGTCGCCTGCTGCGCCGTGAGGGTGCAGTAGCCGGCGGGCACGGTGACCGCCGACTCGTCGATGACGACGGCGCCGGCGTTCACCTGGGTCGCCGAGCCCCAGGTCGCGGTGGCCCCGGCGACGCTGGGGGTCGCGGCGTAGCCGTCGGGGAAGACGCCGAGGGTCTGCGCGACGCCGTTGACGATCCACTGCTTCTCGACGGTGATCGTCGCGCTCGGCTGAGGCGCCCGGTTGTACACGGTGCAGGTGACGATGTCGGACTTGCCGACCGGCACCGAGAAGCCGAGCGCTCCGTCGTTGGTGACCGCGACGGCCGTCGTGCCGTTCGTCACGCACACGGCGTTCTTGCCGCCCTGCTGCACGAGGGAGTACCCCGGCTGCTGCACTTCGGCGATCGAGAAGGTCGCGCCGCCCGGGATGTCGGCGAGCTTGTAGTTGATCGTGCCGTTGTCGCCCTGACCCGGGTTGCTCTTGGTGGTCTGCGCGGTGGCCGGGGTGACGGTGCCGGTGCTGGTCGTCGGGGCGGCGAAGCCCCATCCGCCGGTCGGCGTCGCGCCGGTGATCCCCGCGGCGTCCCACGGCACGACCTGCTTGACGACCGTGACGGTGCCCTCGCAGTTGGCGCGGGCGAGGTCGTCGAGCACGGCGGCGAGTTCCGTCCAGCCGCTGATGAAGTAGTCGGAGCCCACGGTCGGGCCGGCGATGGCGCGCAGGTTCTGTCCGGCGTCGAAGTTGCTCGCGCCGCCGACGCCCACCGTGACGATCCGGCTGCCCGCCGCCTTGAGGGTGTTGGCCGAGAACACGGCGTTCTCCAGCTCGACGAAGCGGGTGTTGCTGCTCGAACCGCTGGCCGGGATGCCGCTGCGCGTCGGGTTGCCGTCGGTGATCACGACGACCTGGTCGTAGCCTGCGCCGAACAACTGCCGCAGACCCGCATCCCAGTTGGTGTAGCTCTGGTTGCTGATCGTGTACGCGTCGATCGCGGCGTGCAGAGCGTTGACGTGCGCCGGGTCGAGCGTCGACTGGTTGAGGAGGGTGCTCGTGCCGGGGGCCGGAGCGGTGGTGCCGAAGGTGTACAGCGACACCGTCGACGGCGTACCGGCGAGGGCGTCGACGAAGCCGTTCGCGGCCTCCTGGAGGTCGTCGAGCGAGTTGCTGATCGCGACCGAGTAGGAGAGGTCGGAGACCAGGGCGATGTTCAGCCCGCACTGCGACGCGGCGGCGGGGTTGTCGTAGGAGTTCTGCCAGATCCCCGAGGTCGTCGCCGCGCCCGACCCGCCCGCGCCGATCGTGCGCGTGGTGTTCTGGGCGAGATCGGTGACGGCGAGCCGGTAGTCGGTCGAGGTGAACGTGCTGCCGTCGGTGCTGGTGACGAAGGTCGGGTTGGTGAAGTAGTCCGCTGCCGCCGGCGAGCCCGCCTGGAAGGTCGACGCCTGCACGACGTAGAAGTCGCTGCTGCCGTTGGCGTTCAGCTGGTCGTTGCCGATCGAGAAGACGCAGTCGCCGTCGGCATCCGACGTGCAGGTCGCCTTCAGGGCGTTGCCGCTGGTCGCCCGCAGCTCGAGCTGCACGCCGGCGAGGCCGGTGACCGCGCCGGTCCCGGCGTCGCGCTGTCCGCCGGCCTTGACCACGACCTGGCTGGTGTTCGCCGCGCGGGTGGGCACGGCCGCCGACGCCGCGGTCGGGGCGAGCAGCACCAGACCGCCGGCGACGAGGCCGACCGCGACGAATGCGGCCAGGATGCGGCGGGCACGGGTGCGGGGGATGCGGGCGCGTGAGGGCGCGGCGAGGCCAGAAGACATGGGGGATGCCAATCGGCGCACGTCCGAGACGACCGGCGCATCTGATCGCTGCGCCGTCGGGTGTCGGGTCGGGGTGTCGCGGGGTTTCGGGTAACTGCTGCGGGTGTTCGGGTGTACTGCGGGGGATCAGCGGTGGAGCGGGGTACGACCGTTCGGGCGGCCGTGTCCGCACAAATGCTGACACTCCCTCGGAGTCGCATGGTACCCCCAACTGGTGGGTCACCGGGGACGTCAACCCCCGAAGGCCTCCGCGGCCCCGCGCCTAGGCTGATCGCATGGCGCTGAAGGACACGATCACGGCCGCCGTCGCGTGGGTGCAGCGCCGCAAGCCGGTGCGCGTCGTCGTGCGCTACGGGCAGGATCGCGGTCCGATTCTCGCGAGCGGGATGGCGTACCAGGCCCTGTTCGCGGTGTTCGCCGGCCTCTGGGTCGGCTTCTCGATCGCGGGACTCGTCGTCAGCCGGGATGCCGGCCTGCAGCAGGTCATCGTCGACGCCCTCGACCAGGCGGTGCCGGGGCTGATCGCCGCGGACGGCCCGGACTCGGGCGCGATCGACCCCGAGGATCTCCCCACGGGCATCGCCTTCAGCATCTCGGGCCTCATCGCCGTCTTCGGTCTGCTCTTCACCGCCCTCGGCTGGCTCGCGAGCGCCCGGGACTCGGTGCGCACCCTGTTCGACCTCCCGCCCGCGACCACCAACCCGGTCCTGCAGAAGCTCGTGGATCTCGGCCTCGGCGCCGCTCTCGCCAGCCTCCTCCTCGTCGCGGCGGGGCTCTCGTTCGCCGGGACGACGGCAACCGAGTTCGTGCTCGAGTGGCTCGACATCGACACGCGCTCCGTCGTCGGCTTCGTGCTGAGTCGCACGGTCACCCTCGTCGTCGCCGTCATCGTCTACGGCCTCGCTCTCGCCGGCATCTACCGGCTGCTCGCCGGGGTGAAGGTGCCCGCGCGCATCCTGCGGCACGGGGTGACGATCGGCGCCATCGGTCTCGCCGTCCTCACGGTGCTCGGCGGGCTGCTCCTGGGCGGTGCCCAGAACAATCCCCTCATCGCCTCCTTCGCGGTCGTCGCGGGCCTGCTCATCTACTACAACTTCGCATCGCAGGTGATCTTGATCGCGGCGACCTGGATGGCGGTCGACGTCGCCGACGAGGGCATCGTCATCGACGAGAAGGTCTTCGCGTCGCGTCTCGAGGCCGCGCGCGCCCTCGTCGCCGCCCACGAGCCGGAGCCCGAGCCCGAGAACCCGGGGTTCTTCGCACGGCTGTTCCGGCGTCGAGGACGCTGACCGCCCCACGCCGCCCGTTCGGCATCGGGGGCTGCCGGTAATGTCCCTGGGGTGACTCGCCTCCGCCTCGCCTCGGTCAACGTCAACGGGGTGCGCGCCGCGTTCCGCAAGGGCATGGGCGAGTGGCTCGCCGCTCGGGATGTCGACATCCTGGCCATGCAGGAGGTGCGGGCCGAGACCTCCCACCTCGAAGAGCTGCTCGGTGACGAGTGGGACATCCTGCACGACCCCGCCACCGCGAAGGGTCGCGCGGGCGTGGCGATCGCCTCGCGCCGCGCGGCCTCAGTGCACCGGGTGACCTTCGGGGCCGACGACTTCGACTCCGCCGGCCGGTGGCTCGAGGCCGACTACGACATCGACGGCACGGTCGTCACGGTCGTCTCCTGCTACGTGCCGTCGGGGGTCGTCGACACCCCCAAGCAGGAGCAGAAGTGGACTTTCCTCGACGGCATGCTCGTGCACCTCGCCCAGCTGAAGGCCCACAATCCGCTCGCCGTCGTCGTGGGCGACTTGAACGTCGGCCACCGCACCCTCGACATCCGCAACTGGAAGGGCAACGTCAAGAAGTCCGGCTTCCTCCCCGAAGAGCGGGCCTACCTCGACCAGATCTTCGGGTCCCCCGACGAGGAGCGCTACAACGCGGGCGCGGGCCTCGGCTTCGTCGACGTCGGGCGCCGGTTCGCGGGGGAGGTCGACGGGCCCTACACCTGGTGGTCGAACATGGGGAAGGCGTTCGACACCGACACCGGTTGGCGCATCGACTACCAGGCGGCGACCCTCGAACTGGCCGCTAAAGTCGTGGAGGTGAAGGTCGATCGGGCAGCGGCGTACGACGAGCGATGGTCCGACCACGCTCCCCTCGTCGTCGACTACCAGCTCTAAGGACCACCATGACCAAGCCCCGCCTCTTCTCGGGGATGCAGCCCTCCGCCGACTCGCTGCACGCCGGTAACTACATCGGCGCGCTCCTGCAGTGGCGCGACCTGCAGGTCGAGTACGACACCGTCTACTGCGTCGTCGACCTGCACGCCATCACCGTGCCGCAGGATCCCGCGGCCCTCCGCGAAGCGACCCGCCGCACCGCCGCGCAGTACATCGCCGCCGGGATCGACCCGGCATCCAGCATCCTGTTCGTGCAGTCGCACGTGCCCGCGCACGCCGAACTCGGCTGGGTGCTGAACACCCTCACCGGGATGGGCGAAGCCGCCCGGATGACCCAGTACAAGGACAAGGCGTCGAAGCAGGGATCGGACGCCGCGTCCGTCGGCCTGTTCACCTACCCGATCCTGCAGGCGGCCGACATCCTGCTCTACGACGCCGAGATCGTGCCGGTCGGCGAGGACCAGCGCCAGCACATCGAGCTGACCCGCGACCTCGGGCACCGGTTCAACACTCGCTTCGGCGACACGTTCGTGCTGCCGGAAGCCCGCATCCAGTCGGCGACGGCGAAGGTCTTCGACCTGCAGAACCCCGGCTCGAAGATGTCGAAGTCGGGCGAGTCGCCGCAGGGCATCCTCTGGCTGCTCGACGACCCGAGCGTGAACGCGAAGAAGATCAAGTCCGCCGTTACCGACGCCGACCGCGACATCCGCTTCGATCCCGCCGAGAAGCCCGGGGTGTCGAATCTGCTGCTGATGCTGTCGGTGCTGTCGAAGACCCCGATGGATGCTCTCGTCGACTCGTTCGCGGGCAAGGGCTACGGCGACCTCAAGTCGGAGACCGCGGATGCCGTCGTCGCCGAGTTCGAGCCCGTGCGGGATCGCGCGTTGGAGTTGCTCGCCGACCCGGCCGAACTCGACCGCGTGCTGTCGGGCAATGCCGAGCGGGCCGAGGCGATCGCCTCGGCGACGCTCGCGAAGGTGTACGACCGCATCGGGTTCCTGCCGCGGCGCTGACGTGCTTCCTGCTCAGCTGCGCACGGCGCGGCTCGTGCTCGACCAGCCGTCCCCGGCGGATGTCGACCTCATCACCGAGTACTGCCAGGATCCGCTGTTCGAGCAGTACCTGACCACGCCGTGGCCGTACGTGCGCGCCCACGCCGCGCACTTCGTCGACTACCACGTGCCCACGGGCTGGACGCGGGGCACCGAGTGCACCTGGGCCATCCGGTCGGGCGGCGCGCTCGTCGGCGTCATCGCGCTGCGGGCCGAACGCGACGACGTCGGCTTCTGGCTCGGCGCGCCCCACCGCGGGCTCGGGTACGGGGGTGAGGCCCTGTCGTCGGTCTGCGACTTCGCGTTCTCGCACGGCCGGGACCTCGTGCGGTGGGAGTGCGTCGTCGGCAACACGGCTTCGGCGGCGACCGCCCGCTCCGCCGGGTTCACCTACACCGGTGAGGCGGCCGCGGAGATCCCCGCGCGGGACGGGTCGGTGCCGCTCGCCTGGCACGGCATCCTCTCCAGCGGCGACTCGCGGGAGCGCAAGCCCGGCTGGCCGATTCCCTGAGCCGCTCCCGCGCCGTGCGCGGCAGGCGGGTCGTGCAGATCGTGCCGGTCGTGCCTGGCGTGCAGAACTCAGGCGAGCCCGATCCGCCGCGCCCGACGCTGCGCGACCGACGCGATTCGACCTGAGTTCTGAACGCGTCGATGCGTCCGGACGGCGCCGATGACCGCCGCCGCGACGCTCGGGAGGTCGTAGACGATCTGCGAGAACCGGAAGCGGAGGGCCGTGCGCCCCGCCGCGGCGTGGCGGGCGTCGCGACCGCGATCCCGGGAACTCGTCGCCTCCCCGTCGTGGAACTCGGACCCGTCCGTCTCGATCACGATCCAGCCTTCGACGACGAGGTCGGCGATGCCGATGCCGGGGAAGCGCACCTGACTGGCGACGCGAAGGCCGAGATCGCGAGCGAGCAGCCGCACGATCGTCTCGAGCCCCGACTGGGCCGAGGGGTCCGCCTCGGAGAGGCGGGCCGCGAACCGCGGGTTCCCGCGAACGAGCACGAGAGCGCTCCGCGCGACGAGTCCGGAGTTGAGCGCGCTGTCGATCGCGGCAACGGCCTGTGCACGCGGCAAGCACTCGACCGCCCGCACGAGAGCATCGACGACCCCGACGTGCGAGGGCGACGCCGCCGCGGGGTCGACGAGAGGATGCCAGTGCGAGACCACGTCGTCGACCGGTCGGAGTCGCGCGGCATTCGGTGCCACCTGCACGTGCGTCACCGTCGAGGCGAGCACCCACACGCCCCGGCGCCGCAGCTCGGAGACGCATGCCAGTCGGCCGCCGTGCCGCACCGCGACCCGCACCGCCGGGTCGACGGTCGGCGTCGCATAGTGCCCGTTCCGGAGGCGGATCAGCGTTCCGGCCCTCACGGCTCCGGTGATCCCGCGGGCCGACCACCCCCGCCCGAGCAGGTCGGCGCGAGTGAGCACGTCATCCATCCTCAGGACGTTCCCCGTCCCGGATGCCGGTCGGCCGCCGCGGCTCCTTCGCCGGGGACATCTGCCGGCGAAACCGGCTGTGGAGGCGGTGCGCGTGCGCGGAACTCAGGCCGGAAGGCATCCCTCGCCGCCGAACGGCCGACGCAGGTCGGTCCCGCCTGAGTTCTGCGCACCCGTCCCGGGAGGGGGCCGGGAGCCGCCGGGAATGCACGCGGGGGCGGGCGGGTTTAGGGTGGTGATCACGAAGCACGTGCTCCAGGGGCGGTGAAATCCCGCACCGGCGGTCATAGTCCGCGAACTCCTCAGGCCTCGCCAGAGCCCGGGGGAGCCGATCCGGTGGAAATCCGGAACCGACGGTCAAAGTCCGGATGGGAGGATGCACGCTGCCGGTGCACGCCCTGCGTGCGCACACCGGTTGCGCCACCCCTCTCGTCCCTGGACTGACCAGGAGAGACGATGAGCGAGACCGCAGCCTTCGAGGCACCGATGCGTCGCGCCCTCGACCTCGCCCGGCGCGGACCGGTCACCGGCGGCAACCCGCAGGTCGGCTGCGTGCTGCTGGATGCCGACGGCCGCATCGTCGCCGAAGGCTGGCACCGCGGCGCCGGCACTCCGCACGCCGAGATCGACGCGCTGTCGAAGGTCGTGGATGCCGACGGCCTCACCGCCGTCGTGACCCTCGAGCCGTGCAACCACTACGGCCGCACCGGACCCTGCACCGAGGCGCTCATCGCCGCAGGCATCGGCAAGGTCGTCTTCGCGGTGCCCGACCCGGGGGCGGTGTCGGGTCACGGTGCCGCGCGGCTCGCGGAGGCCGGCATCCCGATCGTGCACGGCACGTTGCACGACGAGGCCGAGGCCCTGCTGCACCCGTGGCTCGAGGCGATGCGGCGCGGGCGTCCGTGGGTGACGGTGAAGTGGGCCTCCACCCTCGACGGTCGGGCCGCGGCCGCCGACGGCTCCAGCCAGTGGATCACCGGTGCCGCCGCGCGGCAGAAGGTGCACGAGCAGCGGGCGCAGAGCGACGCGATCCTCGTCGGCACCGGCACCGTGCTCGCCGACGACCCGTCGCTGACGGCGCGCGGGGATGCCGGCGAGCTGCAGCCGACGCAACCGTTGCCGGTCGTCGTGGGTGAGCGGGAGATCCCGGCGTCCGCGAAACTCCGAGAACACCCGCGCGGGGTGCTCGAGACCCGCACCCGCGACCTCGACGCCATCTTCGCCGACCTGCACGAGCAGGGCATCCGCCGGGTCTACGTCGAAGGCGGGCCCACGCTGGCCTCCGCCGTCATCGCCGCCGGGTACGCCGACGAATACGCGATCTACCTGGCGCCGGCGCTGCTGGGCGGCCCGATGCTCGCGGTGGGGGATCTCGGCATCGGGTCGATGGATGCCATCCGCCGACTGCGCATCGACAGCGTCGAGCAGCTGGGCGACGACCTGTACCTGCATGCAGTGGAAGGAAAGTAGATGTTCACCGGCATCATCGAAGAACTGGGCGAAGTGCTCGCCTGGGAGAGGTCGGGCGACTCCGGCCGGCTGACCCTGCGGGCGCCGCTCGCGGTGAGCGACGCGACGCACGGCGACTCGATCTCGGTCGACGGCGTCTGCCTCACGGTCGTCGACCAGGGACCCGACTGGTTCACCGCCGACGTCATGGCGGTGTCGATCGCGATGTCGACCCTCGGCGACCTCAGAGTCGGGCAGCAGGTCGATCTCGAACGCGCCGCCGCCCTCGGCGACCGGCTCGGCGGGCACATCGTGCAGGGCCACATCGACGGCACCTCGACGCTGTTGTCGCGGGAGGAGGGGGATGCCTGGCGCGTGCTGCGGTTCTCGTTGGATCCCGAACACGCCCCGCTCGTCGTGCGCAAGGGCTCGATCGCCGTCAACGGCGTCTCGCTCACCGTGAGCGACGCCGGCGACGACTGGTTCGAGGTCTCGCTCATCCCCGAGACCCTCACCGCGACCGTTCTCGGCACGCTCGAACCGGGCGACCGGGTCAACATCGAGACCGACATCCTGGCCCGCCAGGTGCAGCGGATGCTTCAGTTCCAAGGAGAGAAGTCATGACACTGTCCGACATCCCCACGGCGCTTCAGGCGCTGCGCGACGGCAAGCCCGTCATCGTCGCCGACGACGAGGGCCGCGAGAACGAGGGCGACGTCGTGATGGCGGCGCAGTTCGCGAGCCAGGAGTGGATCGCCTGGACGGTGCGGCACACCTCCGGCTACCTGTGCGCCCCGATGACGAACGCGCGGGCCGACGAACTCGGGCTGCCGATCATGTGGGCCAAGAGCGAGGACCCGCGCGGCACGGCGTACACGATCAGCGTCGACGCCGCCGACCGGCTCTCGACCGGCATCTCGGCGTCCGACCGCGCGCACACTCTGCGGGTGCTCGCCGACCCGCTCTCGACCCCGGCATCCGTGATCCGGCCCGGCCACATCATCCCGTTGCGGGCGGTGGATGGAGGTGTGCGCGAGCGCGACGGCCACACCGAGGCGACCGTCGACCTGCTGAAGCTCGCCGGGCTGACCCCGGTCGGGGTGATCGGCGAGATCGTCGAGGACGGCGGCGAGATGATGCGCCTGCCCGGGCTGCTGGCGCTCGGCGCCGAGCACGGGGTGCCGGTCATCACGATCGAGGAGCTCATCCGCTTCATGGAGGAGCGCAAGTGCGAGACCGATCCGAGCGCGGTCGTCGAGATCCCGGAGACCGAGCGGGTGTCGTTCGAGGTGGAGACGAACGTGCCGACGAAGCACGGCACGTTCCGGGTGCGGGCCTACCGCGACCGCTCGACCGGAGCCGACCACGTGGCGTGGATCTCGGCCGGGCCCGACGGACAGAGCCCGACCGACGGGGCGATCGTGCGGGTGCACTCGGAGTGCCTGACCGGCGAAGCGTTCGGGTCGCTCAAGTGCGAGTGCGGTCCGCAGCTCGACGCCGCGCTCGAACGCATCCGTGATGACGGCGGCGTCGTCATCTACCTGCGCGGCCACGAGGGGCGCGGCATCGGTCTCATCAACAAGCTGCGCGCGTACAAGCTGCAGGAGGACGGGCTCGACACCCTCGACGCCAACCTCCAGCTCGGGCTGCCCGCCGATGCGCGCGACTACGGGGCGGCGACGGCGATCCTCAAGGACCTCGGCGTCGGCTCGGTGCGGCTGCTCTCGAACAACCCCGAGAAGGCCCGCCAGCTGCGTGAGCGCGGCATCGAGGTCAGCGAGCTGGTGCCGCTGGTCGTCGGTGTCGGCGAGTTCAACGAGGGCTACCTCGACGCGAAGCGCGACCGGATGGGGCACGCGCTGCCCGACCACGAAACCCTGGATGCCGCCCGGCTTCTGGAAGAAGAAGCACTGCAGTCCGCAGCGGAAGGAAACTCATGAGCGGCGAAGGAATGCCCGAACTCGACACCGACGGCACCGGCCTGACGGTCACGATCGTGTCGGGGCTGTGGCACACCCGCATCTCCGAGGGGCTGCTCGGCGGCGCCCGCGCGGTGCTCGCCGCCTCCGGGGCGACGGTGAGCGAGATCCAGGTGGCCGGCAGCTTCGAGCTGCCCGTCGTGTCGAAAGCCGCCCTCGAGGCGGGCGCGGATGCCGTGGTCGCCCTCGGCGTCATCGTGCGCGGCGAGACCCCGCACTTCGACTACGTCGCCGCCGCCGCGACCGACGGACTCACCCGGGTCGCCCTCGACACCGGCAAGCCCGTCGGCTTCGGCGTGCTCACCGTCGACGACGAGCAGCAGGGGCTCGACCGCGCCGGCCTGCCCGAGTCGAAGGAGGATGTCGGCGGGCGTGCCGCCGAGGCCGCCCTCGCGACGGCGAAGATCCTGCGGGACCTCCGGGGCTAGCCGCGGCGGAGCACGCGCACCGCGATCGACGCGAGCAGCGCGACGACGAGGATCGCCGCGCCCGCGGTCGTCCCGGCCGGGAACGCCGTGTCGCGCAGCGTCTGGTAGCTGGTCGGGATGCCGTCGAGCGCGACCTGCCCGGCGAACGAGCCGACCAGCAGCACCCCGGCGGCGACCCACGCGGCACCCCGCACGATCGCAATCGCGGGCCGGTCGCTGCGGTGGACGACGCCTGCCTTCCGGTACGCGCGCACCGCCCAGACCGCGAGCACGAGCAGGCCGATCAACGACGAGCCGTGCTGGAGCCACGTCGTGCCGACGGTCGGCCCCCAGCGCTCGCCGAGCGACGGGATCCACTCCGAGCCGAGGCGACGGGGATGCGTGAACAGGTCCCAGAACACGTGGGTCGCGACACCGATCAGAGCCGCGATTCCGACGAGCGCCGCCGCGCGTACCGGATGATCGGGGCGACCGACGCGATCCCAGGTCCACGGCATCCGGGCCCTCAGCGCCTCCGGCAGCAGGAGGGCTGAGGCGGCGGGCCGGATCGCGAGCCGCCAGACCGCGTAGAGCACGAGGGCGAGCGGCAGCGACACCACGAGCAGGCTCGGGAACCCGTGGGTCAGTTCGTACGAGATCGCCCAAGGGAAGAACAGTGGCAGATCGGGCGCCATGGCCCCGATCGCGACCGCGCCTGCCGGGAGCGGTGTGCGCGCGAACGGCAGGGCGACGATCGCATGACTCGGAGTGAACGGCACCGCGTCATCCTGCCATCGACTTCCTCGATGTGCGTCGAGAGCACGTGCCTGCGCGCGCGCACTCGACGCACATCGGTGCAGTGGGGTCGGGTCAGTCGAGGAAGAGCGCGCGGAGGCGACGGGTGGTGAAGATCACCCCGAGGGCGATCATCCCGGCGTAGTAGGCCAGGTGGCCGAGCATCGCCAGCGACAGTGCCCCCGTGGTGAGGCCGCGCACGAGTTCGACGCCGTGCCACAGCGGCAGCGCCATGACGAACCACTGCACGGGTTCCGGGTAGACGGCGATCGGGAAGAACGTGCCCGAGAGCAGGAACATCGGCAGCATCACGAGACCGATGACATCCATCTGCTGGAAGCTCTTCAGGTACGACGTGACGCCCATGCCGATCGACGCGAAGCCGCACGCGATCACGATGATCGCCGGCAGGGCGAGCAGCGCGGTCCAGGAGAGGTTGAGCCCGAACGCCTGCATGACGACGAGGAACGTCACCCCGTAGGCACCGCCGCGCAGCAGGGCGAGGGCGATCTCGCCGAGCGCGACGTCGAGTGGGCCGAGGGAGGTGGCGAGCATCCCCTCGTAGAGCCTCGCGAAGTGCATCTTGAAGAAGACGTTCCACGTGGAGTCGTAGATCGCGCCGTTCATCGCCGAGACGGCGAGCAGCGCGGGCGCGATGTAGGCGGCGTACGGGATGTCGGTGCCCGACGAGTCGGTGACGGTGCCGATCAGCCCGCCGAGGCCGACACCGAGCGCGAGCAGGTAGAAGATCGGCTCGAACAGCCCGGTGACGACGACCAGCCAGTTGGTGCTGCGCGTCGCGGTCAGTCCGCGGCCGAGCACGGCGCGGGAGTTGCCGGCGTACAGCGCGCGCACCCCGCGGCGACGGCGCGTGGATGCGGGCAGCAGCGCGGTCATCGGTCGAGCCTCATCGGTCGAGCCTGCCCGTCGCGATGCGCACGGTCAGCAGCCAGCCGACGAGCGCGAAGGCGAGCAGTACGACGACGTGGAGGAGGCTCAGCCAGAGCGGTTCCGTGGGGCCGTAGGAGAACTGCCGGGCGAGTTCGGCGCCGTGCCAGATCGGCGAGATCCAGCCGATCCACTGCAGGAAGATCGGCAACTGGCTGAGCGGGAAGACGGTGCCGCTGAACAGGGTGAGCGGCATCACGACGAGCCGCAGCACCATGTTGAACTGCGAGCGGTCTTCGGTGATCGAGGACGAGTAGGCGGCGATGCCGGCGAACGCGTAGGCGGTGAGCACCGCGATCGGCACGACGAGCACCGCCCAGGGCGACAGCGCCCCGCCGAAGATCGCGACCGCGCCGAAGTAGACGCCCGCCGTCGCCACCGCGCGGATGCCGACGTAGAGGAACATCCCGTCGATGATCTGCCGGGCGTCGAGCGGGGCGGCGTTCATCGCCTCGAAGTGCTTGTTCCACATGAAGCCCTGCAGGATGCCGAACATGTACTCCTCGACGGCGACGAGCACGGCGGCGTTGATGACGAGCGCCGGGGCGACGAACTGCAGGTAGCCGACCCCGGTGAGCTGTTCGAACCCGTCGTTGCGGGTGACGAGGGCGGCGAGCCCGACGCCGAACGCGAACAGGTAGAGGAACGGGGTGCCCAGAACGGTGACGAGCATCGTCCAGAAGTAGGCCCGCACCGCGCGCAGCTTGTGCTCGGCGACGTACCAGGCACCCCACCGGCGGGAGCGGGCGGGCGACACGTGCTGCTGAATCGTCATTCGATCAGCGACCGTCCGGTCAGCCGGAGGAACACGTCCTCCAGCGACGACCGCCGCACGAGGCTCGTGATGGGCTCGAGCCCGCGCCGCGCGACCTCGGCGAGCGCCGCCTCCCCGTCGGCGGAGTACACGAGGATGCGATCGGGCAGTACCTCGAGGCGGTCGCCGATCCCCTCGAGTTGCGCGGCAGCCCCGGCGTTGGCCTCCGACCCGAACCGCACCTCGAGCACTTCGCGACTCGAATGCTCCCGGATCAGCGCCGCCGGCGACCCTTCGGCCATGATGCGGCCCTTGTCGACGACCACGAGGCGGTCGCACAGCTGCTCGGCCTCATCCATGTAGTGCGTGGTGAGCACGAGCGTCGTGCCCTGCTCCTTGAGGCGGAACAGGCGGTCCCAGAGGATGTGCCGCGCCTGCGGGTCGAGACCGGTGGTGGGTTCGTCGAGCAGCAGGATGCGGGGGTCGTTGATGAGGGCCCGGGCGATGGTGAGGCGCCGCTTCATGCCGCCGGAGAGCTCGTCGACCTTCGCCTTGGCGCGATCCTGCAGTTGCGCGAAGGCGAGCAGCTCGTCGGCCCGCGCCGCGACGACAGTCCGCGGCAGCCCGAAGTAGCGCCCGTAGACGAGCAGGTTCTCGCGCACCTGCAGCTCGTTGTCGAGGTTGTCCTGCTGCGGCACGACGCCGAGCTGCGACCGGATCTCGGGTCCGTTGTCGTTCGGGTCGAGACCGAGGATGCTGAGCTGCCCCGAGGTGCGGGTCGACACCGCGCCGACCATCCGCATCGTCGTGGACTTGCCGGCGCCGTTGGGGCCGAGCAGCCCGAACGACTCCCCCGCGGCGACCTCGAACGAGATGCCGTCGACGGCGGCCGTCTGCTGGTACGTCTTGACGAGGTCGCGGGCGACGATGACGGATGCGGTCACGGGAGTCGAGCCTAGGTCGCGCCCCCGACGGTCGCACGGCGGCTCTCCCGCCTACGCTGAGGAGGTGCGCATCCGAGCAGCTCTCGCGGGGGTGTCGGTCGTCGCGCTCCTCACCGCCTGCGGCTCGGTCGGCGCGGAACCGTCGCCGAGGGCGAGCGACGCCGCGCAGACGCCGGCCGAGCTGGTGCTCCCCGACGATGCGGTGCTCGGGCTCGTCGGCATCCTCACCGCTCCCAACGGCGCGACCGCCGATCTCGCGGTGACGGTGCATGCGGCGCTGCCGTGGATGGTGCCCGAAGCGGCGGATGCCGTGGCCGCGACCGCGGCCTGGTGCGCCGGCGAGGTGGACGAGTCGGTCATCTCCGGCCGCGGCTTCACCTTTACCCAGGTCGACGTGCGGCTGACCGCGCGCGACGGCGAGTGGCCCGACGATCTGCCGCTGCTCGTCCTGCCGATCGCGAACCCCGAGACCGGGTCGGCGATCATCGGGCTCGAGGGTCTGCGCCAGGTCGACGAGGATGCATCGGGCGTGTACGACGACCTTGCAGTGCCGCACTGCCGTCAGCCCGCGCTGCTCGACGGCCTCGGCGAGGGGACGCTCTACCTCGGGATCCCGCAGGACATCGTCGGCGTCGACGATCTGGAGTCGTTCACCGCCTGGACGCTCCACGACTTCGGACTCTCGGCGGTGCTGCCCGGCGACCTCGCGGCCTCCGATGTCGTCTTCTCGTCGTGCACCTCGGCGCTGACCCCGCTCGGCGAGGAGTTCGGCGCTCCCAACGACACCTGGGCCGATCGATTCGACGCGACCGGATGCGCGGTCGGCGGCAGCTAGTCTCGAACGGTGAGCGACACCCGCGGCGGACTGCTGCGTCGAGGTAAGAAGGATGAGGGCCCCCGGGCCTCCTTCCGACAGCTGCTGCCCTACATCCTCGAGCACCGCGGGTTGCTCGCGGCGGCCCTCGTGCTGTCGCTGGTCGGCGCCGCGGCGTCGCTCGCCCAACCGCTGCTGGCCGGTCAGGTCGTCGGCATCGTCGAAGACGGCGGAGCTCTCGGCAGTCTCGTCTGGCTGCTCGTCGCGCTGCTCGTGGTCGGCGCGATCCTGGGCGGCGTGCAGCACTACCTGCTGCAGCGCATCGGCACGTCCGTCGTCTTCTCCGCCCGCAGCGCCCTCGTGCGCCGCATGCTGCGCCTGCCCATCTCGGATTTCGATCGGCGTCGCACCGGCGACCTGGTGTCGCGGGTCGGCTCCGACACGACGCTGCTCTACGCCGTCATCACCCAGGGACTTCTGGATGCCGTCGGCGGCGCGATCACCTTCGTCGGCGCCCTCATCGGCATGCTCGTCGTCGACCCCGTGCTGCTCGGACTGACGCTCGCCGTCATCGTCTTCGCGCTCGGCTCGGGGGCGCTCATCTCCTCGCGCATCCGCCCGGCCTCCAAGGAGCAGCAGGAGCGCGTCGGCGCACTCGCCTCGGCGGTCGAGCGCTCGATCGGGGCGATCCGCACCGTGCGCGCCGCGAACGCCACCGAGCGCGAGACCGACGACATCATCGTCGAAGCGGAAGCCGCCAAGCGGGCCGGCTTCAAGGTCGCGAAGATCTCGGCGATGGTCGTGCCGATCGCCGGCATCGCGCTGCAGGTCGCGTTCCTCGTCGTCATCGGCGTCGGCGGCTACCGGGTGGCGAGCGGGGCGATCGAGATCTCGTCGCTCGTGACCTTCATCCTGTTCCTGTTCCTGCTGGTGATGCCGCTCGGCTCGGCCCTCGGCGCCGTCAACTCGGTCAATCAGGCCCTCGGGGCCCTCGGCCGCATCCAGGAGATCATCGACCTCCCCTCGGAGACCGACGGGGATGCCCGCGTCGAACCCGCCGCCCCCGTCGTGACGTCGGCGGCGATCCGGTTCGACGACGTGCGCTTCTCCTACGCGGTGCCGCCGGCGGAGGACCCCGAGGCGCCGGCCGAGATCCGCGAGGTGCTCAAGGGCGTCACGTTCGAGGTGCCGCGCGGCAGCCGCGTCGCCCTCGTGGGGCCGTCGGGGGCGGGCAAGTCGACGGTGTTCGCGCTCGTCGAGCGGTTCTACGACCCCGACTCCGGCGTGGTGCGGCTCGACGGTCGGGATGTGCGCGGCCTCGCCCGCGACGACCTGCGGGCGCAGATCGGCTACGTCGAGCAGGACGCCCCGGTGCTCGCCGGATCCCTGCGCGACAACCTCAAGCTGGCCTCCCCCGACGCGACCGACGCGCAGTGCATCCAGGTGCTGCGCGACGTGAACCTCGGCGCAGTGCTCGACCGCGACCCGGCGGGCCTCGATGCGGCCGTCGGCGAGGACGGCATCATGCTCTCCGGCGGCGAGCGCCAGCGGCTCGCGATCGCCCGCGCGCTGCTCGCGGCGCCGCCGATCCTGCTGCTCGACGAGTCGACGTCGAGCCTCGACGGCATGAACGAGCAACTGCTGCGCGAGGCGATCGACGCCGTCGCGGCCGACCGCACGCTGCTCGTGATCGCCCACCGGCTCAGCACCGTCGTCGACAGCGACGTGATCGTCGTGCTCGAGAACGGCGAGGTGATCGGTATCGGCACCCACTCCGAACTGGTGAAGTCGACCCCGCTCTACCGCGACCTCGCCAAGCACCAGCTGCTGGTCTGAGTTCAGAGGAGCTGGCGATGGCGGGGAGGTCGGGCGAGCCGGGCGTCTCGCTGCTGGAGCGGGCATCCCGGATGCTGCGCGCCGTTCCCGAGGACGGCGCACCGATCGCCGTGCCCGACCTCGCGCGCCGCGCCCACCTGCCGGTGTCGACGGCACACCGTCTCGCGGCGGAGCTCGTGCGACTCGGCGCCCTCGACCGGCTGCCCGACGGCACCGTCGAGATGGGCCTCGCCCTGTGGGAACTCGGCGAACGCTCGGCGGTCCTCCGAAGGCTGCGCGAAGCCGCGCTGCCCGAGCTCGTCGAGCTGTACGACCTCACCGGGGAGAACGTGCACCTCGGGGTGCTCGCCGGCTCCGAGGTGCTCTACGTCGCGAAGGCGAACGGCAAGCGCGCGATCCCGACGCTCAGCGAGGTGGGGCAGCGGCATCCGCTGCACGCGACCGGCGTGGGCCGCGCGATCCTGCTCACCCACCCGCACTGGCTCGACGACTACCTCGCGACGGAGCTGCTGCCCGAGACCCGCCACACCATCACGGATGCCGCCCGGCTGCGGGACGTGATCGCTCGTGAGGCGGCACAGGGCTACGCGTTGACGCGACAGGAGATGACGCTCGGCAACGTGTCGATCGCGATGCCGCTGCGCCCTCGGCCGGGGCTGCCGCCGGCGGCGATCGGCATCGTCGCCCATGCGTCGTCCGCCGACGAGGTTCGGCTGCTCCCCCTGTTGCGACGAGCCGTCACCGCGATCGAAGCCAGGCTGGATCTCACCTCCGCGGGTTGAGTGCCGCCGCAGGCGGTGTATCGAAACCGCGAGGCTCCGCGGGTTGAGTGCCGCCGCAGGCTGTGTATCGAAACCCCGAGGCTCCGCGGGTTGAGTGCCGCCGCAGGCGGTGTATCGAAACCCCGAGGCTCCGCGGGTTGAGTGCCCGCGCAGCGGGTGTATCGAAACCCCTCCGCGGGTTACCCGGGGTGGGTTTCGATACACCGGGCTGCGCCCGGCACTCACCCCGCGGGGGGGGTGGGGTACCACTGAGTGGGATGCGACCGCCGCGGAGGGCGGAGT
>NZ_JBIIAW010000061.1:0-18716 GCF_044239695.1 Pseudolysinimonas sp.
CGCGGCAATCCGCACGGCAGGGAAGGGGAGGCCGGGATGACGCGCAGCCCTCGGGACATCGAGGAGATGCGCCAACGCGTGGTTTTCGCCCCCGACGAGCGGATGCGATCAATCACCGCCGGGGTGCTGATGATCGGTCTGCTCGCTGGCGTCGAGATGTCCATGTCCGGGCGGCTGGGACGGGTGTACATGGGGGACGAGCTCGACCTCCCCGACCTGGAACCGACCCCGGTGCCGGAGCACGACGAGATCGAGCTGTCGAAACGCCGCGCGATGCTGCGGCGGATCGAGGCTCAGCGCGCGGCGCGCAGCCAGAGGGCGGCGAGCGGCGGCAGTGTGAGCTCCGCGGATGCGGGCCGCCCGTCCCACGGTTCCTCCGACGCGACGACCGACCCGTAGTTGCCGACTCCCGACCCGCCGAATTCGACGGCGTCGGTGTTGATGACCTCGTCCCAGCGTCCCGCGAACGGCAGCCCGACGCGGTACGGACCCACCGGGTTGCCGCCGAAGTTGAGCAGGCAGACGAGCGCTTCGCCGGAGGCCGACCAGCGCACGAACGACAGCACGTTGGACCCGGCGTCGTTGGCGAGCATCTCGAAGCCGGCCGGCGTGTTGTCCTGCTCCCACAGCGCCGCCTCGGCCCGGTAGACGCGGTTCAGCGAGGAGACGAGACGGGACAGGCCCTGGTGGGCGGGCTGGTCGAGGATCCACCAGTCGAGGCCGCGCTGCTCGCTCCACTCGGAGGGCTGACCGAACTCCTGGCCCATGAAGAGCAGCTGCTTGCCGGGATGCGCCCACATGTAGGCCAGGAACACGCGCATGTTGGCGAGCTTCTGCCACTGGTCGCCGGGCATCTTCGCCAGCAGCGAGCCCTTGCCGTGCACGACCTCGTCGTGCGAGATCGGCAGCAGGAAGCTCTCGCTCCAGGCGTAGACGAACGAGAAGGTGAGCTTGTCGTGGTGGTGCGCCCGCCACATCGGATCCTGGTGGATGTACTCGAGCGAGTCGTGCATCCAGCCCATGTTCCACTTCAGCCCGAAGCCCAGGCCGTTCTCGCCGGTGCGACCGGTGACGCCGGGCCAGGACGTCGACTCCTCGGCGATCATGACGACGCCCGGGTTGCGCTTGTAGGCGGTCGCGTTGACCTCCTGCAGGAACGAGATGGCCTGCAGGTTCTCGCGGCCGCCGAACTCGTTCGGCAGCCACTCGCCCTCTTTGCGGCTGTAGTCGAGGTAGAGCATCGAGGCGACGGCATCCACGCGCAGCCCGTCGACGTGGAACTCCTCGAGCCAGTACAGGGCGTTCGCGACGAGGAAGTTGCGCACCTGCGACTGCCCGAAGTCGAACACCAGCGTGCCCCAGTCGGGCTGCTCGCCGCGACGCGGGTCGGAGTGCTCGTAGAGCGGCTGCCCGTCGAAGTTCGCCAGCGCCCACTCATCCTTGGGGAAGTGCGCGGGCACCCAGTCGACGATGACGCCGATCGACGCCTGGTGCAGGCGGTCGACGAGGTACTTGAAGTCGTCGGGATGCCCGAAGCGGGAGGTCGGCGCGTAGTAGCCGGTCACCTGGTACCCCCAGCTGGGTCCGTAGGGGTGCTCGGCGACGGGGAGGAACTCCACGTGCGTGAAGCCCGTCTCGTGCACGTACTCGATGAGCTGGTCGGCGAGTTCGCGGTAGCCAAGCCCCGGGCGCCACGACCCGAGGTGCATCTCGTAGACGCTCATCGCCGAGTTGTGCGGGTCGTGGCTCGCGCGCTGCGCCAACCAGGTGGAGTCGTGCCACTCGTGGAGGGTCTGCCCGATCTTCGATCCCGTGCGCGGCGGCACCTCGGTGTAACGCGCCATCGGGTCGGCCCGCGTGACCCAGGCGCCGGCGGCGGTGAGGATCTCGAACTTGTAGGTCGATCCCGGCTCGAGCCCGGGCACGAAGAGTTCCCAGACGCCGTTGTCGTCGAGCCGGCGCATCGCGTGCAGCAGGCCCGACCAGGAGTTGAAGTCGCCGACGACGCGGACGGCACGGGCGTGCGGCGCCCACACCGAGAAGCTGGTGCCGACGACATCCTCGTGCGGTCGGTAGTGGGCCCCCAGCACCTGCCAGATCTGCTCGTGCCGGCCCTCGCCCCAGAGGTAGAGATCGACCTCGCCGACGCTCGGCACGAAGCGGTACGGGTCGCCCGTCAGCCACGCGGGGCCGTCGTCGTAGGTCGTCTCGAGGTCGTAGGCCTGGCCCTCGCCGGGGGCGTAGCCCTGCCACAGTCCGTCGGCGACGTGGGCGAGCGGGGCGCGGGAGCCATCCGCCCGGATCGCGGTGACCGTCGTCGCGAGCGGACGGACCGCCCGGATCACCCAGCCGCCCCCGTCGAGGGCGTGGGCCCCGAGCCACTCGTGCGGGTTCGGATGACTCGCGGCGACGATCGACGAGATCGTCCCCGGGTGCAGTTCGGGGAGCGCGGGCACGGCGGACTTCTTGGGCGCGGGCATCAGGCCTTCCTAGCTCCGGCGGCGGTCGGATACGAGACCGACAGGATGTGGACGGGCTCGGTGAACGCGTCGAGCCGCACGAAGTTCGACTCACCCCACGTCCAGCGCTGTCCGGTGACCAGCTCGGTGACGTCGTAGGTCGCCGCCGGGTCGAGTCCGAGCTGCCGCAGGTCGAGGTGGACGGTCGTCTCGCGCACCGAGTGCGGGTCGACGTTGGCGACGACGATGAGGCCGTCGGGCTTGCCCGTGGGCGAGAAGTCGGCGGCGAGGAACTTCGAGTAGACGAGGATCGAGTCGTCGTCGCTCCAGTGCACGCGCAGGTTGCGCAGCTGGGCCAGCGCGGGATGCTCGCGGCGGATCCGGTTGAGCAGCGTGAGGTACGGCGCGAGGGTGCGACCGGTGGCCTCGGCCTTCGCCCAGTCGCGCGCCTTGTACTCGTACTTCTCGTTGTCGATGTTCTCTTCGCTGCCGGGACGGGCGACGTCCTCGAAGAGCTCGTAGCCGGCGTACACGCCCCACGACGGGCTCGCGGTCGCGGCGATCGCGGCGCGGATCTTGTACGCCGCCGGCCCGCCGAACTGCAGGTACGCCGTGAGGATGTCGGGCGTGTTCACGAACAGGTTCGGATGCAGGTAGTCCGCCGATTCGGTGGCGAGCCCGGTGAGGAACTCCTCCAGCTCGTCTTTCGTGTTGCGCCAGGTGAAGTAGGTGTACGACTGCTGGAACCCGGCTTCGGCGAGGGCGTGCATCATCGGCGGGCGGGTGAACGCCTCGGCGAGGAAGACGACGTCGGGATGCGTCTGCGCGATGCGACCGAGCAGCCACTCCCAGAACCACAGCGGTTTGGTGTGCGGGTTGTCGACGCGGAAGATGCTGACGCCCTGGGCGATCCAGTGCTCGACGATCCTCAGCACCTCGGCCGACAGCCCCTCCGGGTCGGTGTCGAAGTTGAGCGGGTAGATGTCCTGGTACTTCTTCGGCGGGTTCTCGGCGTAGGCGATCGAGCCGTCGGGCCGGTGCATGAACCATTCGGGATGCTCGGTGACCCACGGGTGGTCGGGGGAGCACTGGAGGGCGAGATCGAGGGCGACCTCGAGCCCGTGCTTCGCCGCCTCCTTCACGAAGACGCGGAAGTCGTCGAGCGTTCCCAGGTCGGGGTGGATGCTGTCGTGCCCGCCGTTCGTGCCGTCGCCGAGCGGTCCGCCGATCGCCCACGGGCTGCCCGGGTCGCCGGGGCCTGCCTCGGTGCTGTTGTTCGGTCCCTTGCGGAAGGCGACGCCGATCGGGTGGATCGGCGGGAGGTAGAGCACGTCGAAGCCCATCGCGGCGACCCCGGGGAGGCGCTTCGCGGCGGTGCGGAAGGTGCCGGAGGTCCAGGTGCCGTCCTTCGCCTGCTTGGCGCCCTCGCTGCGCGGGAAGAACTCGTACCAGGACCCGACCGCGGCCCGCGCGCGCTCGACGCGGAGCTCGAGCTCCGCGGATTCGGTCACGAGCGAGAGCAGGGGCTCGGCGGCGATCGCCGCCGTCAGGCGCGGGTCGTGCGCGACCTTGAGCCGCGCGGCGGCGCTGAGCCCGCCGTCCGCGAGGGCCTTCGCGGCATCGGCGAACACCTTCCCGGAACCGCGCTCGAGCAATTCCACGCCCGAGGCGAAGACGAGCTCGACGTCCTGACCGGCGCCGATCTTGACGTCGGCGCTGTGCAGCCAGGTCGCCCAGTCGTCGGCAGCCGCGCCGACCCGCCAGCGCCAGGTTCCCGGGGCGTCGAGCCGGGCCTCGGCCCGCCAGCGATCCGTTCCGGAGGAGACCTCGCGCATCGGGTGCGTGCTCGACGCGCCCGCCGGATCGATGAGTTGCAGGGCCACGTAGAGCGAGTCGTGGCCTTCGCGGAACACGGTCGCCTCGAACGGGACGACCTCGCCGACGTAGGCGTTCGCGGCCCAGAGGTTCTCGAGCTGACGCGGGCGCAGGTCGCGGATCGGGATGCGGCCGAGCTTTCCCGGCACCCGGGGGGCGGCGGTCGGAGCGAGGGCGGTGCCGGTCGAAGGGGCCTCGGTGGCGGGTGCGTCGGCCATGTCTCGACCGTACTGGGTCGCCCCGAACGTTCCGAGGAGGTTGCCAGACCGGCTGGTCGCGGCTAAGCGCTCTCGCGGTGGCCCGCGAGCCAGGAGGGTGACGCGCGGGTGATCCGTCCGTATGCTGAAAGGAGGGGGAGTGCTTTCGCACCCGGGCGACCGGATGCGGTGGGGGCACCTCGAGCAGCCCGGTGTGCGACGACTCGTCGCCGCGCACGCGGGTGCCGTGCTCGGCAGCGAGCGGGTCGCAGGCCGCCGGCATCCGAAAGGGGCCGGTCGCGGGGCGGAGTCGGGGGACTCCGGCCCCGCGATCGGCACGGAATCCGCCGGGAGTCGCCCGCTCGTAACGAGGCGGTAACCGGCTCGACGTAGGCTCGGCCCTTGTGAAGGCCATCCGACGGTTCACCGTCCGCCCCGTCCTGCCGGACGCCCTGGCGGCGCTCGACGAGCTCGCCGCCAACCTGCGCTGGTCGTGGCATCAGCCGACGATCGACCTGTTCCGCGAAGTCGATGAGACCGCGTGGCTCGCCTCCACCGACCCCGTCGGACTTCTCGGGGCGGTGTCGCCCGCCCGGCTCGCCGAACTCGCCGCCGACGCCGACTTCGTGGGCCGCGCCGAGGCGCTGCGCGATGACCTGCGCGCCTACCTGGCCGAGCCGCGGTGGTATCAGACGCTCGACGGCGCGGCGCCGCGCTCGATCGCGTACTTCTCGCCCGAGTTCGGCATCGCCGCCGCGCTGCCCCAGTACTCGGGTGGTCTCGGCATCCTCGCCGGCGACCACCTGAAGAGCGCCTCCGACCTCGGCGTGCCGATCATCGGGGTCGGGCTGTTCTACCGCGCCGGGTACTTCCGCCAGGCGATCTCGCGAGAGGGCTGGCAGGAGGAGAGCTACCCGGTCGTCGACCCCGACGGCCTGCCGATGCGGGTGCTGCGCGATCCCGATGGCTCGGCCGCGGTCGTCGTGCTCGCCCTCCCCGAGGGGCGGGCGCTCAGCGCGCGGATCTGGCAGCTCGACGTCGGCCGCGTGCCGCTGCTGCTGCTCGACACCGACATCCCCGAGAACGACGAAGAGCTGCGCGGCGTCACCGACCGCCTCTACGGGGGCGGCGGGGAGCACCGGCTGCTGCAGGAGCTGCTGCTCGGCATCGGTGGCACGCGCGCCGTCAAGATCTACTCCGCCCTCGCCGGGCTGCCGGAGCCGGAGGTGTTCCACAGCAACGAGGGACACGCCGGATTCCTCGGGCTCGAGCGCGCCGCCGACCTCATCGGCGAAGGCCTCACGTTCGATCAGGCGCTGCGCGTCGTGCGGGCCGGCACGGTCTTCACCACGCATACCCCCGTGCCGGCCGGCATCGACCGGTTCGACGCGGCGCTCATCGAGCGCTACTTCGCGACCGACCTGCTGCCGGGAGTCGATGTCGCCGACGTGCTCGCGCTCGGCGTCGAGCCGACGGTCGACGGTCACCCGAACGATCCCGCGCCGTCGTTCAACATGGCCTACATGGGCCTGCGTCTCGCGCAGCGCGCCAACGGCGTCTCGCAACTGCACGGCGAGGTGAGTCGTGGGATGTTCAACGCGCTGTGGCCCGACTTCGACGCCGAAGACGTGCCGATCAGCTCGGTCACCAACGGCGTGCACGCCCCCACCTGGACCGACCCGGAGGTCACGGCGCTCGCCGCCGCGAAACTCGGCACCTCCGACACGACCGTCGCCGACTGGGCGTCGGACGCGGTCACCGACGACGACCTCTGGCAGCTCAAGCGGCGGATGCGTGAGCAGCTCGTCGAGGACGCACGGCGGCGGATGTCGGCGGCCTGGGCGGAGGAGAACCCGGGGATCGCCGATCCCGCGTGGTTCCGCGACCTGCTCGACCCCGACGTGCTGACGATCGGCTTCGCGCGCCGCGTTCCCACCTACAAGCGGCTCACCCTGATGCTCCACGACCCGGAGCGGTTGCGCGCCCTGCTCACCCACCCGGAGCGGCCGATCCAGTTGGTCATCGCCGGCAAGTCGCACCCGGCCGACGACGAGGGCAAGCGGCTGATCCAGCAGTTGGTCGAATTCTCGCAGGGGGCCGACGTGCGGCAGCGCATCGTCTTCCTGCCCAACTACGACATCGGGATGGCCAAGACCCTCTACCCGGGCTGCGACATCTGGCTCAACAACCCGCTCCGCCCGCTCGAGGCCTGCGGCACGTCCGGGATGAAGGCCGCGATGGGGGGCGCTCTCAACCTCTCGATCCTCGACGGCTGGTGGAACGAGTACTACGACGACCGCAACGGCTGGGCGATCCCGTCGGCCGATTCCGCAGGCGACGGCGCCGAACGCGACGCGCTCGAGGCGGCGTCGCTCTACGACCTGCTCGAACACCAGATCACCCCGCGGTTCTACGACCGCGGCCCCGGGGACATCCCGGCGAAATGGGTCGCCGACATGCGGCACACGCTCGCCACGCTGTCGCCGGAACTCTCGGCCGACCGCATGGTCAAGCAGTACGTCGGCGGTCTCTACACGCCCGCAGCTGTCGCCGAGCGTGCGATCTCGGCGTCGTCGTTCGCGCCCGCGCGCGACCTCGCGGCCTGGACGGCGAAGGTCGAGAGGGCGTGGCCGGGGGTGCACGTCGCCCACGTCGAATCCGGGGGAGTGGATGCGACCCCGCAGCTCGGCGAGCACCTGAACGTGCGGGCCTACGTCGAGCTGGGTGACCTGGTCCCCGACGACGTGAAGGTCGAGCTGGTCTACGGCACCGCCCGCGACGGCGATGTGCTCACCGGCATCCGTCGGTTGCGGCTCGACCTCGAGTCGCACGACCTCGGATCGCCCGCCACGTTCCAGGGCACGGTCGAACTCGACCTCGCCGGGGCGTTCGGGTACACGGTGCGGGTGGTGCCCAACCACGCGTTGCTGGCGACGCCGGCGGAGCTCGGGCTGCTCGCGACCGCCTGACGGTGGAGCATCAGGCCCGCGGGTGAGTGGAATCTACTCATCGCCGGGATGCGGGCATCCTGCCACGATGCCCGCATGAGTCCTTCCTCGCCCGTCCGCGTCGCGCGTGCCGCGGCTGCCCTGCTCCTCGTCGTGGGTCTCGCCGGCTGCACCCTGCTGAGCGCCGTCGGCGGGGGCGCCGCGACGCCGGGCCCCTCGGCGACCGGATCGGGATCCGAGGGCGACGCCGAGCAGACCGACGCGGCAGCCGACCTCACCTCCTGCCCGATCGGAGCGTGGGAGCTGGTGAACGACTCCTGGCGCGACTCCCTCCAACTGATCGTCGACGAGGCGCTCCCCGGAGCCGAGGTGAGCACGTCCGGGGTGCTGCGCCTCGAGTGGCGGGACGGCGGCACGTATCGCCTCGACGCCGACCGGTCGACCGCGGTGATCAGCGGGTCCAGCGACGGTGTCCCCTTCACGCAGACGGTGCTGCACGACGGGATCGAGAGCGGCACCTGGAGCGGTGCGGAGGGCGCCTACGCGCTCGTCGGCGACGCCGCGAGCGGCTACGACACGACGGTGACCCTCGAGTCGGGCGGCGCCGTCTACAGCCCCGATCCCGACGAGCTGGCGTCCGAAGCCTGGTCGGGCGATCTCGCCGTCGCGTGCACCGCGACGGGGATGTCGACGACCGTGACGGAGGCCGACGGCACCGTCGCCGTCGACTGGGTGCGCATCGGCGGCTGACGCGCGGCCGAATGGCCCTGGCCAGACCGATCGGCCTGGCTAGGGTGGTCGGGTGACGTCGATGAACCCCACCGGAAACCCGCGCCGCTGGCGGCTGCTGGTCGCGCCGGCCGTCGTGGCGCTGCTGCTGCTCGCCGGATGCCAGTCGACCCCGACCGACGACCTGGAAGACGAGCTGGCCGGGATCGCCGGCGTCGAGCTCATCGATATCGACGCGACCCGGGTCAAGGCCACGCTCGTCGATGACGTGTCGGCCGCGGACGCGCAGACCGCGATCCTCGCGGTGCGCGACCGGTCCATCGCGGCGCACCCCCTCGGCGCGGACGTGGAACTGGTGGTCGTCATCGGTGCCGGCGCCCGCGACTTCGGCGACCCCCAGCCCTGGGAGGTCTACAGCTACGGGCGCTGGTCCGCCGGGGCGACCGGCGGCGAAGGCTTCGCCCAGCAGGCGGCCTTCTTCGCGAGCCTGGCTGACTGGGAGACCCTGACCACGACTCCCGCCCAGATCCGTCGCGTGCAGTTCGCGGTCACCGGGGTGGACTCGGTCGTCGAGACCCCCGCCCCCGGCGACACGGCCGCTCCGGCCGAGACGGCGGCGCCCGAGGACGGCGCGGAGGCCGAAGCGCCCACCGTGCAGGTCGTCGACCTCCTCCTGGGTCAGTCCTTCCCGAACGAGAACCTGCCGACCGACGTCGACGCCCTGATCGCCGAACTCGAGGCTCTCTGGGTCGCGAGCGGCGGCGACCCCGCGGGCATCACCATCCGCTGACCGTCGGGTCAGCGCGCGATGTCGGCCACCGTCGCCGAGGTCGCGCGGATGAGGTCGGCCGGAGCCAGCTCGAGGTCGAGGCCGCGGCGTCCCCCGCTCACGAACACTGTGTCCCAGAGTTCGGCGCTCTCGTCGAGCACGGTCGGGTGCACGCTCTTCTGCCCGATCGGCGAGATGCCGCCGACGACGTAGCCGGTGCGGCGTTCGGCGACCGCCGGGTCGGCCATCACCGCCTTCTTGCCGCCGGCCGCGGCTGCGAGGGCCTTGAGGTCGAGTTTGCCGGTGACCGGCACGATCCCGACGACGAGACGGCCGTCGACATCCGCCAGGAGCGTCTTGAAGACCCGATCGGGCTCGACCCCGAGCGCCTCGGCGGCCTCCCGGCCGAAGTCGGTGACGGCGGGGTCGTGCGCGTAGGCGCGTTCGGCGAAGGGGATGCCGGCGGCCCGGAGGGCGACGACCGCGGTCGTGCTCAGGAGGCGTACCCGTAGGACATCAGGAACGCGATGTAGACCACGACGACGATGATGCTGATCACGAAGACGACGATGCCGATGACGAGGCCGGCCAGCGCGATGCCGCGGCCGCTGTTCGGGTGTCCCAGGGCATCCAGCTGCCGGGCGCGGGAGAGTCCGAAGGCGGAGAGGATGATGCCGGCGATCGCGGCGAGGCCGCCGAGGATGAGCCACCCCGCGGCGGACACGATGAGTCCGGCGATCGCGAGCCCGTTGGTGCCGGTGCCCGGGGCGGGTGCTCCATAGGGTGCCGGGGCGTACGGTGCCGGGGCGTAGGGCGCCGCGGGCGCCCCGTAGTACGGCTGGGCGGCGGGCGGGGGCGCGTACGGGTCGGGGCGCGCGCCGGCGCTCGCCGGGCTGCCGAAGGTGAATCCGGTCTCGACCGGCGCCGGCGCCGGGTCGCTGTAGACGGGCGCCACGACGGTCGCATCGCGCTTGTGGTCCGACCAGCCGGATCCGTTCCACCAGCGCTCGCCGGCCGGGTTCTCCGGATCCGCGTACCAACCTGCAGCGGGCGGGGTCACATCGGACATGAGAGAAACCCTACTGGGGTGGTGAGCCGGGGGCGACGTCAGTGCGCGCGGAAGAGCAGGATCGAGGTCGGTCCCACCGGCAGGTCGTCGCCGGGAGCGTGCTCGGGCTCGCGGTCGGCGATATCGTCCTGGGCGGAATCCCACAGCAGCGTGTATCCGCTCACGCCCTCGTGCTCGGGCAGCGTGACCGTCACGTCGGTCTCGAGGCCGTGCACGACGAGCAGGATGCGGTTGAAGTCCTCGAACTCGGGGGTCGACGCCGCCAGATACTGCAGGGTGCGCTCGGCCGGGGAGTCCCAGTCCGCCAGCGACATCGACAGGCCCTGCTTGTTGTACCAGTCCATCTGGGTGGCGCTCGGCGTGGTCTCCCCGAAGCGGCCGAAGCGCACCGGGCGCAGGGCCGGGTTCTCGCGGCGCAGCTCGAGCAGGTGCCGGGTGACGGCGTGCAGCTCGTCCTGCCAGTCGTCCCGTTCCCACGACAGCCAGGTGAGTTCCGAGTCGTGGCAGTACGCGTTGTTGTTGCCGCGCTGGCTGCGCCCGAACTCGTCGCCGGCGGTGAGCATGGGGACTCCGGCCGACAGCAGCAGCGTGCCCAGCAGGTTGCGGATCGCGCGCCGGCGCACCCGCAGGATGTCGGCATCCGTTGTCGGCCCTTCGACGCCGTGATTGAACGACTTGTTGTCGTTCGAGCCGTCGCGGTTGTCTTCGCCGTTGCCCTTGTTGTGCTTCTGGTCGTACGAGACGAGGTCCCAGGCGGTGAAGCCGTCGTGCGCCGTGATGAAGTTGACGCTCGCGAGCGGCCCGCGTTCGAGCGCGAACACGTGATTCGATCCGGCGAGGCGGCGGGCGAGCGACCCGATCCCCTCGCTGGGGAGGCCGTCGTGGTCGCCGTCCGCCCCGCGCGCGTCGGCGATGTCGCGCAGCCAGAAGTTGCGCATCCGATCGCGGTAGCCGTCGTTCCACTCGGAGTACCCGGCCGGGAAGTTGCCCACCTGCCAGCCGCCCAGGCCGACGTCCCAGGGCTCGGCGATCATCTTGACGCCGGCGAGGGCGGGATCGTCGCGGATGGCGAGCAGCAGCGGATGCTGCGGGTCGAACTCGGCGCCGGCGCCGCGGCCGAGGGTCGCCATCAGGTCGAAGCGGAACCCGTCGATCTGCACGTCGTTGGCCCAGTAGCGCAGCGAGTCGAGCACGAGCCGCTGGGTCTCGGGGCGTTCGAAGTCGACCGTGTTGCCGCAGCCCGTGGTGTCGATGTAGGCGCCGGTCTCGTCCTGCCGGTAGTACGAGGCGTTGTCGAGCCCGCGGAACGAGAACACCGGACCGCCGCGGCCCTCCTCGGCGGTGTGGTTGTAGACGACGTCGAGAACGACTTCGAGCCCGGCCTCGTGGAGCAGGCGCACCATGCCTTTGAACTCGCGCAGCACCGCGCCCGTGCCGCCGGTCTGCGCCGTGCGGGTGGCGTACGCGGCGTGCGGGGTGAAGAAGTTGAGGGTGTTGTAGCCCCAGTAGTTGATGAGGCCCATCTTCTGCAGGCGCTGCTCGCTGACGCTCTGATGCACGGGCAGCAGCTCGACGGTCGTGACGCCGAGATCCTTCAGATACTCGATCGCCGCCGGGTGGGCGAGGCCGGCGTAGGTGCCGCGCAACTCCTCGGGGATGCCGGGATGCAGCTTCGTGAAGCCCTTCACGTGGGCCTCGTAGAGGACGGTGTGGTCGAGCGGCACCGCGGGCTTCGTCGAGCCGCTCCAGTCGAACGTGTCGTCCTGCACGTACCCGCGCCACTCGCCGGCCTCGGTGCGGGCGAGGCCCCGCGCATACGGGTCGAGCAGGTTCTTCGTCGGGTCGAACGCGTGCGTCGGGCCCTTCGGGCCGCGGGCGCGGAGGGCGTAGTAGGTGCCGGGGGTGAGTGCCCGGGTCACGGCGCTCCAGACACCCGCCGAGTCCTGGGTGAGCGACACCGTCGTGCTCGCGTAGGACGGATCCTTGCCCTCGAAGACGCAGAGGTCGACCCCGTGGGCGTTGGCGCTCCACACCCGGATCTCGCCGCCGGCAGGGGTCATCCGCACGCCGAGATCGCGGAGCGGATCGTCGGCGGGGGTTCCCCGGGTTGCGGCGGCGGGCATGCGTTCCAGCGTATGGCTTCCTAGGGTGGGCTCATGTCCGTGCGTCACCCGTCGATCTACCTCGACCACGCGGCGACCTCGCCGATGCCGGTCGAGGTGCGCGAGGTCTACCTCGACGCGCTCGGACTCGTCGGCAACCCGTCGTCGATCCACGGGCACGGCCAGGCGGCGCGCGACCTGCTGGAGACCTCCCGGGAGGCGATCGCCGCGACGCTCGGCGCCGACTCCGTCGAGCTGGTCTTCACCGGCGGCGGCACCGAGGCGGTGAACCTCGCCGTCAAGGGATCGTTCTGGGCGCGGGCGCCGCGCCGCCGCATCCTCACGACCCGCGCCGAGCACCACGCCACCCTCGACAGCGTCGCCTGGCTCGCCAAGCACGAGGGTGCGGTCATCGACTGGATCGACGTGGATGCCGAGGGCCGTCTGTCGCTCGACTCCCTGTCGCTCGCGCTCGCCGATCCCGACGACATCGCCCTCGTGACCGTCCTGTGGGCGAACAACGAAGTCGGCACGCTCCAGCCGGTCGACGAGATCGTGCGGCTCGCCCACGCGGCCGGAGTGCCCGTGCACCTCGACGCGATCGCCGCCTACGGCTCGGTGCCGATCGACGTGCACGCCGTGGGCGCCGACCTGGTGTCGGTGTCGGCCCACAAGATCGGCGGACCGGTCGGCCTCGGCGCTCTCGTCGTCTCCCGTACGGCGACGGTCGAACCGCTGCTGCACGGCGGCGACCAGCAGCGCGCCCGCTCGGGCACCCAGGATGCCGCCGGAGCCGCCGCGTTCGCCGCGGCCGCGGCCCTGATCCCGGTTTCGCACGAGCCGCTCGTCGTCGTGCGCGACCGCCTCCGCGCGGGCCTCGAGAAGCTGCCCGGCGTCGTGTTGCGTGGCGCCCGCGAGGACCGCCTGCCCGGCAACGTGCACGCGACCTTCGCGGACTGCGACGGCGACGCGCTGCTGTACCTGCTCGACCGCGCCGGCTTCTCGGTGTCGACCGGGTCCGCCTGTCAGGCCGGAGTCGCCGAGGTCTCGCACGTGCTGCTGGCGATGGGCGTCCCCGCCGCCGAGGCCCGCGGGGCCCTTCGCTTCACCCTCGGCCCCGACACGACGCCCGCCGAGATCGACACCCTCCTGGCCGTGCTGCCGGACGTGCTCGCGCAGGCCCGCGCCGCATCCTGATCCTTCGGGCAAACGGCCGCCTCCGAGCGGTGCGGGGTGTAATGTTTCCCTGACAGGTGATAGAAGTAGTCGACACGAGGGATGCGCATGGATGCCGAGGGGCTCGCCGCACGGCTCACGGCGATCGCAAGCCCGCAGCGGTTGCGCATCCTCGCCGAACTCGCCGACGGCCCGCTGCACGTGAGCGAACTCGCCCGCCGGGCGGGGATGAGCCGCGCGCTGCTCTACATGCACCTCACCCGGCTCGAGGAGTCGGGCTTCGTGTCCGGCCGCCTCGAACTCGGCGCCGACGGCACGGCACTCAAGGTCTTCGAGGTCGTGCCGTTCCGGCTCGACGTCGACCTCGCGGCGGTCGTCGCCGCGGTTCGAGAAACCCCACCGAAGGAGCACCCCTGATGGATAACATCCTCTCCAGCCCCGCGTTCTGGACCGGAATCGTCGTCGTCACCGTGATCGTCGCCATCACGATCACCGGTGCGCTCTACGGAGCCAACGAGACGAAACGCAAGCTCGCCGAGGCGGCCCAGGGCGGCGACTACAAGCGCCTCGCCGAGGAGAGCGCCGCCGTGCAGCGGCAGCTGCTGACCCGTCTCGACGGCATCGAGAGTCGCCTGGCGACCGTCGAGAAGACGCTCACCGACATCCCGGGCTGACGGCCGCGGGCCGCTACTCGATGATCGGGTCGACCCAGTACAGCAGCTGCTCGGTCGCGTGGGTCTCCTCGAGCTTGACCGCCCAGTCGGCGTTCTGGAAGTACCACTGCTCGACGCCGTCGGAGTCGACCGTGACCTTCAGGTCGTAGCCGGCCGCCTCGAAGCCGTCGGCGAAGGCCCGCGCCTCCTCGGTGGTCACCTCGCCGTAGATGTACTCCCACGCGCTCGCCTCCGGGGTGGCGCTGATGAGCACGCCCGACGGCACCGGCAGGCTGTCGTCGAGACCCTCCGGACGTTCGGCCTCGGCCGGCGCGGCGGGGGCGTCGACCGCCGGAGCGTCCGAACCGCCTGCGGCGTCGCCGCCGGAGGCCGGGGCGGCGCAGCCGGCGAGAGCGAGGAGGGCGGCGCCGGCGAGCACGAGGAGGCCGGCGCGGACAGGGACATGGAGGGGCTCAGACATGCGCTCAGGTTCCCGGAGTCGCGGAGCGGGGGGAATGAGTAGTTCCCACTCATGCGACCGGCGGAGGCGCCGCACGCCCAGCTACCCTGGACGGGTGAAGGTTCTCGGCTCGTGAAGGTCCTGGCGGCGATGAGCGGTGGCGTCGACAGCGCCGTCGCGGCCGCGCGCGCCGTCGACGCCGGTCACGAGGTCGTCGGGGTGCATCTCGCCCTCTCCCGGCAGCGCGGCACCCTGCGCACCGGGTCGCGCGGCTGCTGCACGATCGAGGACTCGATGGATGCCCGCCGCGCCGCGAACCTGCTCGGCATCCCGTTCTACGTGTGGGACTTCAGCGAGCGCTTCGCCGCGGACGTGGTGGATGACTTCGTCGCCGAGTACGCCGCCGGCCGCACGCCGAACCCGTGCCTGCGCTGCAACGAGAAGATCAAGTTCGCGGCGCTCATGGAGAAGGCTCTCGCGCTCGGCTTCGACGCGGTCGCGACGGGTCACTACGCCTCGGTGGTCCGGGATGCCGACGGCCACCCCGAACTCCACCGTGCGGCCACCTGGGCGAAGGACCAGTCCTACGTGCTCGGCGTGCTCACGCACGCGCAGCTCGAGCACGCGATGTTCCCGCTCGGCGACACCCCGTCGAAGGATCTGGTGCGCGCCGAAGCCGCCGCGCGCGGGCTGACCGTCGCGCAGAAGCCCGACTCGCACGACATCTGCTTCATCCCCGACGGCGACACCCGCGGCTGGCTCGCCGACCGGGTCGACCTGGCGGAGGGCGCCATCCTCGACCGGTCGGGCGCGCGCGTCGGCACGCATCCCGGAGCGCTGGCGTTCACCGTCGGCCAGCGGAAGGGCCTCGACATCGGCTTCCCGGCGGCCGACGGCAAGCCGCGCTACGTGCTCGAGATCCGGCCGAAGACCAACGAGGTCGTCGTCGGCCCGCGCGAGGCTCTCGCCATCGGGGAGCTGGCGGGCACCCGCGTGACCTGGGCCGGGATGCCGCCCGCCGACCCCGCGACCGCGTTCGACTGCGAAGTGCAGGTGCGCGCGCACGGCGACCCGGTTCCTGCGACCGCCGCTCTGCGGGACGGGGAACTCGTCGTGACCCTCCGGGAGCCGCTCGACGGCGTCGCACCCGGGCAGAGCGCGGTGCTCTACGTCGGCACCCGCGTGCTCGGCCAGTGCACGATCGACCGCACCGTCTCGGCGGTCCCCGCGACCGTCTGACCTCCCGCGCACGACGGTCTTGCATGGGATCGCCGGTTTGGCGACCCCCTTGAGACAGGTCGGCCGCCATTGGAACGTGGAAGCATGAAAGCTCTCCAATACCGCGAAATCGGATCGCCGCCCGAAGTCGTCGAGATCGACACCCCCGAACCCGGACCCGGGGAGGTGCGGCTCAAGATCACCGCTGCCGGCGTCTGCCACTCGGACGAGTTCATCATGTCGTTGGACGAGGAGCAGTACGTCTACGGCCTCCCGCTCACCCTCGGCCACGAGGGAGCCGGGGTGGTCGACAAGCTCGGCGAAGGCGTGAGCGGGCTCGAGCTGGGAACCTCCGTCGCCGTCTACGGACCGTGGGGGTGCGGCTTCTGCTACGCGTGTTCCCAGGGCCACGAGAACTACTGCGAGAACGCGGCGGATCTCGGCATCACGCCACCAGGGCTCGGTGCCCCGGGCGCCATGGCCGAGTACCTCATCGTCGACAGCTCGCGGCATCTCGTGCCGCTCAGAGACCTCGACCCGGTGCAGAACGTCTCCCTCACCGACGCGGGATTGACGCCGTACCACGCGATCAAGAACTCCCTCCCGAAGCTCGTTCCCGGCTCGACGGCCGTCGTCATCGGGGCGGGCGGGCTCGGTCACGTCGCCATCCAGATGCTGCGCGCGGTGAGCCCCGCGACCGTCGTCGCCCTCGACGTGAGCGACGACAAGCTGCAGCTCGCGCGCGAGGTCGGCGCGCACCACGCGTTCCACTCCGACGACTCCGCGATCGACGAGGTCAAGGCGCTCACCGGGGGTCTCGGCGCGACCGCGGTGTTCGACTTCGTCGGCATCCAGGCGACGATGACGCTCGGCCAGGCGATGATCCGCGTCGGCGGGGACCAGGTGCACGTCGGCGTCGGGTCGGGGTCGCTCCCGGTCGGGATGCTCGACAAGCCGTATGAGGCGTCGGTGCGGAGTCCCTACTGGGGATACCGCCACGAACTCTTCGAGGTGCTCGAGTTGGCACGCACCGGCGCGGTGCACGTCGAGACCGAGGTGTTCTCCCTCGACGAGGCGCCGCGGGCGTACGAGAAGCTGCATGCGGGCGAGCTGCGCGGCCGAGCCGTCATCGTGCCGTAGGCCAGCCCTCGGGACCGTCGGCGGCTGTTCCTAAGCTGGCGGCATGCCTCGCGGAGCCGCTTCTGATCCGATCGACCAGGTGCCGCAGCGCACGAGCGCCGACCTCGCGGCGGCGAAGGTCGAAGCCGACGAGCTGACCGGTCGCATCCTCGAGCTGCGCGAGGCGTACTACGAGCGCGACACGGTTCTCGTCGACGACGCCGAGTACGACGGGCTCCTGCAGCGCTTGGAAGAGCTCGAGCGGATGCATCCCGAGCTGCAGAGCCAGGACAGCCCCACGCAGACCGTCGGCGGTGCCCGGTCGACCCTGTTCGACGAGGTCCGTCACGCCGAGCCGATGCTGTCGCTCGACAACGTCTTCTCGCGCGAGGAGTTCCTGGCCTGGGCGGCGAAGGTCGAACGGGATGCCGGCCGTCGGGTCGACTACCTGTGCGAGCTGAAGATCGACGGGCTCGCCCTCAACCTCCGTTACGAGAACGGCGTACTCGTGACGGCCGCGACGCGCGGCACCGGCGTCACCGGCGAGGACGTCACCGAGAACGTCGCGCTGATCACGTCGATCCCGACGCGGCTCGCGGGGGAGGGGCATCCGCCGCTCGTCGAGGTGCGGGGCGAGGTCTTCTTCACGACGGCGGCGTTCGAGACCCTCAACGCCGCGCAGGTGGCGGCGGGCGACCGCATCTTCGCGAACCCGCGGAACGCGGCATCCGGGTCGCTGCGCCAGAAGGCGGAGAAGAAGTCCGGCGACGCCCTCGAGCGGATGCGCTCCCGCATCGGGCACCTGTCGATGCTCGTGCACGGCATCGGGGCCTGGCCGGATCCGCCGGTCGCGTCGCAGTCGGAGGTCTACGGGCTGCTGAGATCGTGGGGGCTGCCGACCTCCTCCCGCTTCGCCGTCCTGCCCGATGCGGAGGCGGCCGCCGCGTTCATCGAGAGGTACGGCGAAGACCGCCACTCGGTCGAGCACGAGATCGACGGCATCGTCGTCAAGGTCGACGAGCTCGCGCTGCACGACGAGCTCGGCGCCACCTCGCGGGCTCCGCGCTGGGCGATCGCCTACAAGTACCCGCCCGAGCAGGTGAACACGAAACTGCTCGACATCGTCGTGTCGATCGGCCGCACCGGCCGCGCCACCCCGTTCGCGGTGATGCAGAAGGTGCGCGTCGCCGGCTCCGAGGTGCGTCAGGCGACGCTGCACAACCAGGACGTGGTCAAGGTCAAGGGCGTGCTCATCGGCGACACGGTCGTGCTGCGCAAGGCGGGGGATGTCATTCCCGAGGTGCTCGGCCCGGTGGTCGAGTTGCGTGACGGCAGCGAGCGCGAGTTCGTGATGCCCGCCGACTGCCCGGAGTGCGGCACGCCGCTCAAGCCGGCGAAGGACGGCGACGTCGACCTGCGCTGCCCGAACGCGAAGTCCTGCCCCGCCCAGGTGCGCGGACGGGTGGAGCACATCGGCTCCCGCGGCGCCCTCGACATCGAGGGGCTCGGCGAGATCGGCGCGGTCGCGCTCACGCAGCCCGACATCCCGTCGCCCCCGCCGCTCGTCACCGAGGCCGGCTTGTTCGCGCTCACGATGGACGACCTGCTGCCGATCGAGGTGCGCGTGCGCGACGCCGAGACCGGCATCGTGAAGGTGGATGCCGAGGGTCGCCCCGATCTGCGCGCCCCGTTCCGGCGCATCGTCACGCCGGCCCGCAAGGACCAGCCGGCGGTGACCGGTCCGTCGGCGGTCGCCGAGAAGCTGCTCGCCGAGCTCGAGCTGGCGAAGTCGAAGGATCTCTGGCGATTCATCGTGGGCCTGTCGATCCGGCACGTCGGCCCGGTCGCGGCGCGGGCTCTCGCGTCGTACTTCGGATCGCTCGACGCGATCCGGGCCGCGACCCGGGAGGAGCTGGCGGCCGTCGAAGGCGTCGGCGGCATC
>NZ_JBIIAW010000062.1:0-18639 GCF_044239695.1 Pseudolysinimonas sp.
CCGTCACGGCCGATCGTGAAGATCGACCCGGGCCGCAGGTCGTGCCATTCCCCGCAGTACTCGATTCTCAATGCGGCTGGCAATCAGGTCCCCTTCCGGTCCCCATCCTGGAGAGAAGCTGACATGTCCCCAAGCCGTGGCTTTCCTTGGCACCCATTTGGGGGCCATCGCCTCCGGGCTGCGCGGCGCGCACGTCCTCACGAGTCGCGATACGGTGAGCGCCGAGCCCCATCCCTCCGCTCGCTCCGCTCACCATCCGCCTCAGGGAAGTCGTATGGACCCGAACAGCGTCGTGCTCATCGACGACCACGAGATCATCGCGCTCGCCCTCCGCGAGGCGATCACCCGCGTCCCGGGGCTCGCCTTCGCCGGCGTCGCCGCCACCGTCGACGCGGCCCTGGCGGATCATCCGGATGCCGGCCTCGTCGTGCTCGACCTCCGCCTGGCCGACGGCTCCTCGCCGATCGGCAACGTCGAACGCCTCGTGGACCACGGTGCCGCCGTCATCGCCTACACGTCGGGCGAGAACCCCTACCTGCTGCGCCTGGTCGCGACGACGGCGATCCTTGGCATCGTGCGCAAGTCCGACCCGGTGAGCGTGCTCGTCGACACGCTGCGCCAGGCAGCCGCGGGCCGAGCCGTCATGTCGACCGAGTGGGCGGCCGCGATCGACTCCGACCCCGGGCTGGATGCCGCGGCCCTCAGTGATCAGGAGCAGCAGGTGCTGCGGCTCTTCGCCACCGGGCTCAAGGCGCAGTCGGTCGCCGATTCGATGGGGATCGCCGTTTCCACGGTCGAGGACTACGTGCGACGCATCCGCGGCAAGTACGCGCGGATCGGTCGGAGCGCCGACACCAAGGTCGACCTCTACAAGCGGGCGATCGAGGACGGCTTCCTGCCCCTGCCGGACGCCGGGCAATAGCGATGCGCGACGCGACGACGGGTCGGTCGGCGCTCGACAGTGTCACGCGGTCGATGGCGCTCGCCCTCGGAGTCGGCTCGCTCGCGTTCTTCCTGCTCGCGCTGCCGAGCATCCTCTCCCAGTCGGCGGCCTTCGGTGTCGCGTGGACCACGGCGGCGGCGGCCGGGATGTTCGCGCCGCTCATCGTCGGCGCGATCTCGTCGCCCCGGCTCTCGCCCCCCTGGATCCGACGGCTGGCGGGCCTCACCGCGGTCGCCCAACTCCTGACCCTTGCGACGATCCTCGTCGCCCTGCCGGGCGGGACCCTGCCCGAGCAGTACGGAACGCCGTGGCCGCTCGGCGCGGTGCTCCTCGGCTGCGCCTCCGCCGCGGTCGCGTGGCGAGCCGCCGCCACCTGGCCGTACGTCGCCGTCGTCATCGGCTTCGTCGGGGTGGACCGGTTCTTCGCGTCGGAGCGCCCCATCCTCGACCTCGCGATCCAGGATGCGCTGCACTCCCTGCTGTTCACCGCGATCTTCACGTCGCTCGCCCTCGCCATCCGCAGCGCCGGCCGACAACTCGACGAGGCCTCCGATCGGGCGGTGTCCGACACCCGCAAGCTGGCGACGGCGGAGGCCCGAGTACGGGAACGCGGCCGGATCGAGGCCCTCGTGCATGACAGCGTCCTCGTCGCGCTGCTCGCGTCGGCGCGACGACCCGAGCACGCCTCGGCCGCCGCCCGGGAAGCACTCACCCGGCTCGATCAGCTCGAGCACCGTGCCGACGTGACCGAAGAGGACGCCGTCGATGCCCAGATCTGGCTCTGGCGCGTGCAGGCCTCGACCACCCAGCTGGACCCGACGGCACGCTTCAGTCACGAGGACGACCATCCGGCCCCCATCCCCGCCGACGTCGCCGACGCGATGCTGGAGGCGAGCGCGGAAGCGCTGCGCAACAGCGTCATCCACGCCGGTCCGGCCTCGCGGGCCGTCCACGTCCGGCTCGGGGCCACCCGCGTCGACGTCACGGTGATCGACGACGGCCGCGGGTTCGACGTCGACGCCGTCGACGAGGCCCGCCTGGGGCTCGCGGTCAGCATCCGAGACCGGATGCGGAGCCTGGCCGGCGGTCGCGCCGTCGTCGTCTCCCAGCCGGGGCTGGGCACCCGGGTCGCTCTGATCTGGGAGGCTTCGTGACCCCCCGGACGGATGTCGCGCGCCTGCTCGGAGCCACCGGCCCCGGCGCGTGGGCGCTCGCGGCGCTGTACGGGGTCACCTACGTCGTCATCGGGTTCTGGTCAGGCGGCGAGTACACCCGCACCCCGCTCGGGCTGACGGGTCTCGCGCTCATGATCGCCGCGGCCGTCATCCTGGTGCTCCCGCAGCTGTCCCCGCTCCCCCGCCTCGCCGCCGCGGGGGTCGTCGCCGCGTCGGTCATCGCCGTGGCCGCCGGACTCTGGCAGCTCGAACCCGACGGCTGGCGCGGATGGGTGACCTGGTACATCGGCGCGACGTCGTACCTGTCGTTCACGCTGGCGCTCCGCGGCAGGTTCTGGTGGGGAGTGGGGCAGCAGCTCGCGCTGACCGCCGTCGCCGTCCACTGGACGGGGACGACGACGGGCGACCCCCTCCGGGGTCTGGAACTCGTCTACCACCAGTTGATCCTCTTCGGCGCCGGAGCCTTCTGCGCGGTCGGGCTGCGGCGCACCGCCGATCGCATCGCCGCCTTCCAGGAGACCCGGCTGCGACGAGAGGCAGCCGAGGGCGCGCGCTCCGCCGCCGACGAGGAGCGGGCCCGGGAGCTCCGGGGGATCCGGGACTCGGCCGGGACGGCACTCGCCCGCATCGCGGCAGGCACCGTCACCGACGAGGAACGCCGTGAGCACCTGCTGCTCGAAGCGGAGCTGCGGGATCGGATCCGCGGCCGAGATCTCGCGATCGCCCCGCTCACCGACGCGGCGCGAAATGCCCGACGCCGCGGTTCGGCCGTGGCCCTGCTCGACGATCTCCGTTCCGACACGCCGTCTTCCGACACGCCGTCTTCCGATACCCCGACCGCCAGTACCTCGCCCGCCGACGCCCCGCTCGGCGACCGCCTGCGCGAGGCGATCGGCTGGGCCGCCGATCGGGTCGCCGGCAGCGGCGGCTCCGACGTGACCGTCCGGCTGACGAGGGCGGACGGCGAACCTGTCGTGACCTTCGCCACCGCCGACGGGGGCGCCGAGACCTTCAGCCTGCGCGTTCGGTGACGTCGAGCAGCGCGAGGTCCTCCCGGGTGACGATCCGCGTCGCAACCGCGTGCTCGACGAGCCGCATCCGGCGGTTCGTCGCGAGCTTGCCGCGGCCGCCGCGGAGCCCGGTGACGCCCTCGCGCTCGAGCTTTCCGCACACCGTGTCGAGCTTCCGGGTGAAGGCGGTGAGGGTCCAGCCCAGCCGGGTGGCGGCATCCGCCGAGCTCGGGATCTCGCCCCGGCCGGACTCCGTCTGCCGGAGGACGTTCTCGGCGAGAGCTACGAGCAGCAGCTTCTGCGACGGGCTGAGCGGCACGTCGCCGATCGTCGCGTCGCCGCCGACCTCGGCGCGGGGGGCGGGGTCGACCGCGAAGCCGCCCGCCGAGTGGAGCGTCAGGTCGTAGCTCGTCGACCCGGCGCCGAACAGCACGTGGAGGCGGTCGAAGACGACGGGCAGCCGCGCCCCGGGAGCGAGCCGGGCGTGCACCCGACCGGTGCCGTCGGTGACGGTCGCGGCGATCCGGTCACCCGCGTTCGTCAGCCACCACATCCCGTTCTCCGCGCTCAGCACGAGGAAGCGCCGGTGCAGATACCGGTTCTCGTCGATGACGAGGTCGGCGTCGCGGCCGATCGCGAACTCCCGGTCCGCCGGCACCTCGTAGCGCTCCCCCGCGAACTCGACGACGAGCGGGGGCAGAGCGAGGGGTGCCACCACGTCAGTTCTCCCGCACGCTCAGCTCGACGCCGCCGCCGAAGTCGATCACGGTGCCGACCAGCACGGGAGTCGGTTCGCCGTCGCGCAGCTTCTGCGCCGGGCGACCGGGGATCCGCACGATCGTGCCGTTGCGGGATCCCAGGTCGGTCACGACGACGGTGTCGCCGTCGAGACTCACCCGCGCGTGATTGCGCGAGATGTCGCCGTCGCCCTCGAGACGCACGAGTCGACTCGTCGGCGCATCCGCGGGGGCGCTCGGCGCTCGGCCGATCTGCACGACGGCGTCGAGGGGGGCACGCGAGCCGTCGGGCAGCTCGAGGCTGAGCTTCGGAGGCGGGGGCGGGGCCACGGCCGGGGCCGGGGCCGGAGGGACCGGCTGCGCGAGGCCGGCCGACCGTCGCGCGCGCAGCCGGGCGATCTCGTCGACGACGACCGTCTTGTCGTCGGTCGGCTTGTCGTCGGACGGTCGCGCGGGCAGGTCGCTCGCGAGCACCGTGCTGCCGTCGTGCTCGCCGATCACCGGCGCGAGGGGCTGGAGGGGCGGCGGGGCGGCGGCGGAGACTTCGAGGTCGGGGATCTCGGTGATGTCGGTGCTCTCGTCGAAGAGCGGCGCCGGGGCGGCGGACGCGACGGCGGCCACCCGAGGGGCGGGGACGAGCGCGGATGCCGCAGCGACGACCGACGGCGTCAACGTCCACTCGCCGCCGGGAACCGTCAACCGAACGACCGCAGATCCGGCGACGGTGCGCTCGAGCCACGGATCCGCCCCGAGTCCGGTGTGCGTCTCGGCACCCGCCGACACCGTCGCCGGGCCCCGGAGCGCGAGACGGAGTCCGTCGGCGGTCGCCTCGAGCACCGCGAACGGCGCGGCGTCGGCGATCCCCGACGACCGCAGGGCGGCGAGGACGGCGTCGACGCCGGTGCGCGGCACGGCGGCGACCGCGTCGGCCGCGGCCCGGAACTCGGGCGGCAGGGCGAGCACGAGGGTCCCGAGGTCGTAGACGAGCCAGGCGCCGGGCGCGTCGGGGACGAAACGGGTTTCCACGGTGTCCTTCCTAGCCGATCCGGCCGCGGTGCGGGCGGGCGGCGTCGACCCGAGCGGCGGCCGCGGCCAGCCAGGCCCGGGCCGCGCTGAGGCGGTACCGGCTGAGCAGCCGGGCGCGCGGCGACACCGTCTCGCGCGCGACGCGCACCAGCTCCTCGGTGTCGTCCCACGCGGTCACCACGACGGTGTCGGGCACCGGCGTGTCGCCGAACACGGCGGCGTCGGCCCGGGAAGCGGCGGGTTCGAGCCCCGGCACGGCGACCTGCCCGGCGAGAACGAGGGCCGTGCGGCGCCGGGTCGCGTTGACCGGCACGGCGAGCCCGAGCTCGGAGTAGCGGTCGACGAGTTCGTCCCAGGCGCCGCGGACCGCCTCGTGCGGCTCGTCCGCCTCACGGCGGCGCCGGGCCCGCGCGGCCTTGGTCCCGCCGACCACGAGGATCGGGCCGAACACGAGGGCCGACGGGATGAGCACCCCGAGCAGGGCCGGGAGCACCCACCCGGGCAGACGGAATCCGTCGTCGTCGGAGTCGCCGTCGTCGATCTCCACCGCGGTGACGAGGTCGTCCTGCTCGCTCGAGGACCGCGGAGGCTGCCGCACCTGCGGTTGCGGCTCGGTCTTCGGCTTCGGGTTCTCATCCTGCGGCACATCGGTCTGATCCGGCGTCGGGGAGAACGGGATCCAGCCGACGCCCTCGAAGGCGACCTCGACCCAGGCGGTGACGTCGTGCCCGGTCACCTCGACGCTCGTCTCGCCGTCCCGTAGCTCGGGGGCGAAGCCCATCACGACGCGCGCCGGATAGCCGAGGCTGCGCGCCATCAGCGCGAAGGCGGAGGCGTACTGCTCCTCGTCGCCGACCATCGCGTCCCGGGTGAACAGGTCGCTCATCCGGTCGGCCCCGTGGCCGGCCACCGACGGCACCGTGTCGGAGGCCGTGCCGCGGGAGAAGTACCCGGTGGACTGCAGCGTCAGCTCGATCGCCCGCAGCCGCTCGATCGGCGAGGACGCGTCCCCGGCGAACTCGACCGCCTTCGCGGCGACGATGTCGGGCACGGTCGTCACCGGTGCGAGTTCGACGCGGGCGACCGGTACCTCCTCGAGGTCGGCGTCGTCGATGTCGGTGAGCTGGACCTCGGCGGTCGAGCGCACGACGTCGCCCTCGGTCAGCCCCGAGGTGAGCACCGCGCTGCCGGTCGCCGCGTTGTAGCGCAGCCCCTGCAGGTCGGCCCGCGAAACGCCCGGCAGGGTCAGCGACTCGGCGTAGCCGACCGACGGGATCCACACGTCGGAGTAGGCGGCGGCGATCGTGACCTCGATCCGCTGATCGCCCGCCGACGTCGCGAGCGGAGGCGACGGGAGTTCGGGTCCCACCAACGCGAAGGTGCCCGATCCTGTCGTCGAGAGCTGCGCACCGGCGACCGACCAGACGTGGCCGTCGTAGGCATCCATCGTCGCCAGGCGCAGCCGCTGGCCCGACTCCAGACCCTCGACCGTGAAGAGCGTCTCGTCCTCCAACAGCTTCGAGTACTCGCGGAATCCGGCGAGCGGACTCGCGAAGTCGAGCGGTTCGTAGGGCGGCTCGATGCGCTCGCGCAGCACGAACCGGTCGGGCGGCGCGGCGAGCAGCGATCCGCTCAGCGCCCCGATCAGCGCGGCCGCCCCGACGAGGATCGCGGTCGCCCCCAGACGACGGCGCAGCATCCCGCCGGTGGCATCCGTCGCGACCCGGTCGGCGCGCCCGCGCCGCCAGCCGAGCCAGACCAGCGCGACGACCGCGAACAGCACCCCGCGCACGCCCGGTGCGAACGGCTCCCGGGTGCCCAGCAGCACCGACGCCAGGTAGAGCGCGATCGGACCGACGAGCAGCAGAGCCGCCCGCCACGAGGTGCGCGGGCGGGCGGGCACCCAGCGGGCGGCGAGGGTCGTGCCGACCAGGCCGACGAGCCAGGCCGAGACGTAGGGCACGACCGTCACGTAGTCCGGAAGATCGACGGGGGCGGAGAGCGTGAGGATGTCGTTCCAGCCCCACACGGCGCCGAACGCCAGGCTGGTGAGGCTCTCGCCCGTCGGCAGCACCGCGAACAGCGCCTGCCCGGGCACGGCGAGGGCGCTGCCGAGGAGCGCGTAGGCGACGACGGCGAGCGCGACCGTCGGGAGGGCGCCGAGCCGCAGCGCCCGGGCGACGAGGGCGGACGCCGTCCCCACGACGAGTCCGCCGACGCCGGCGAGCAGCCAGCCGAGGTCGTCGAAACTCGTGGCGAGCCCGACGATGCCGACGAGGGCGAGCGCGCTGTGCACGGCGACGTCGACCCAGGCGCGGGCGGTCACGAGGGCTCCGCGTTCATGAGAGCTTCCCGATCAGCTTCGGCAGGTCGGCGAGCGCCCCGATCGTGGCGACCGTGACGCCGCCGACGAGGGCGAGCCGGGCATCCCCGCCGGCCTCCATCCGCAGGCCGATCGTGCGGGTGTCGGAGCCGAACAGCGTCGACGCCGCCCGGAGTTCGCCGATCGGCGTCGCCGAGCCGACGACCACGAGCAGCACCGAGGGCGCCGGCATCCGCTTCGTCGCGTCGCGGGCGAAGTCGCGCAGGGTCGCCGACGTCGTCTGCTGCTCGATGCGCGACGAGTCGTCGAGCATCGTGATCGGGGTCGCCGTGCGCAGCTCGCCGGCACCGCTCGCGATCCGCACCTTCGTGCCGTCGCGCAGCACCTGCTGGGCGATCGAGGCGAGCACCGACACCCCGAGCTCGAACTCGCCCTCGGAGGCGTAGCCGCGGGACTCGGCGAAGTGCAGCAGCACGAGCTGCGACCGCCGGGTCTCGGTGAACTGCCGCACCATCAGCCGCCCGGTGCGCGCCGTCGTGCGCCAGTGCACGTAGCGGCGGTCGTCGCCGGGTTCGTAGGTGCGCAGCGCGTGGAAGGCGAGGTCGTTGTTCGTGATCGCCTTGGTGACCTCGCCCTCGAGATCGCGTACGAGACCCGCGGCCGACGGACGCAGCCGCACCGTCGGCGGGTGCACGAACAGTTCCACGGGATCCGACCAGCGCACGCTGCGCCGCACCAGGCCGAGGGGGTCGCCGCGCACCGAGAGCGCGGGTCCCGCGACGATCACGGCGCGCTTCTGCGTGGGCACCGCGAACAGTTCCTCGTGCTCGGCTCCCGCGGGCAGGGTCGGGATGGCGAACTCGGCCACGCCGCGCCCGACCGGCAGCTCGAGGCGGCTGGGCGACGAGCGCCGCGCGCCGGTGTTCGTCAGAAGCAGCCGCCCGAACGCGCGTTCCCCCGCGACGACCCGCCGCGGACGCAACTCGACCTCGACGCGGAACCGCGCGCGGCCCGCGAGGAACGCGAACGCGACGAGCAGCCCGGCCGCGAGCGTCAGCGCGAGGTAGGTGAACTCCGGCCAGCCCAGGATGCCGCCCGCGAGTCCCGCGGCGAAGGCGAGTCCCGCGACGATCCAGCCGAGCGGGGTGACGATGCCGACGACCGGGCGCAGCACCGCGACGACCCGCGCGGCGGTGAGCCGAGCGAGGCCGAGGAGGGTGCGGAGGGTCGACATGGGGTCCTGGTCGGGCAGCGGGTCAGGCGAGGGCGTTGGCCCCGCGGCTGGCGGGCGGGGTCACGGTGGCGAGGGCACGTTCGACGATCTGCGCGGCCGTCACGCCGGCGAACTCCGCCTCCGGGTCGACCACGATCCGGTGCGCCAGCACGGCGACGGCGAGATCGGTGACGTCGTCGGGGATCACGTAGGTGCGCCCGTCGGCGATCGCCCAGGTGCGCACGGCGCGGGCCAGCGCCAGAGCTCCGCGCATGCTCACCCCGAGCGCCGAATCCTTGTCGTCTCGGGTCGCGGTGGCGAGGCGGGAGATGTAATCCATCACGGCCTCGTCGGCGTGCACCTCGCTGGTCAGCGCCGCCATCGTCGCGATCGCGTCGGACGCGATGATCGAGGTGACCTTCGACGCCCGGGCGCGGTTGCCGGAATCCATCAGCAGCGACACCGCGATGTCGTGATCGGGGTAGCCGAGCGAGGTCTTCATCAGGAACCGGTCGAGCTGCGCCTCGGGCAGCGTGTAGGTGCCCGACTGCTCGATCGGGTTCTGCGTCGCGATCACCATGAACGGGGTGCCGACGCCGTGGCTCTCGCCGTCGACCGTCACCGCGCCCTCCTCCATGACCTCGAGCAGCGCCGACTGCGTCTTCGGGCTCGCCCGGTTGATCTCGTCGGCGAGCACGACCGAGGCGAAGATCGGCCCGGGGTGGAAGACGAACCTGCCCTTCGCCTGATCCCAGATGGTGACCCCGGTGACGTCGGAGGGCAGCAGATCGGGGGTGAACTGGATGCGCGAATTGGTGCCCTGGATCGTGTTGGCGAGCGCCTTGGCGAGCACGGTCTTGCCCGTGCCCGGCACGTCCTCGAGCAGGATGTGACCGCCCGAGAACAGCGCGGTGAGCACGAGGCGCAGCTGCGGCTTCTTGCCGAGGACGGCGGTGTCGATGTTGTCGACCAGCTTGCCGAACGCGTCGGCGAACCACTGGGCCTGGTCGGGCGTCACGGGCATGGTCTTCTCCTGGGGTTCGGGTCGGGCGTTTCCGGCGTCAGCACGCCGGGGCGTCGCCCCAGCGGGTGGTCGAGTACGGGCTGCCGTTCACGAGGATCGTGATCGTGTCGTTGTCGTCGTTGTCGTTGTCCTGGCCGTCGCCGAGGCCGCCGGCGTGCCAGGCCGCGAGTCGCACCGTCCCGTTCGCCCCGGTCGTGTACATCGCCGATTCCCCGAAGCCCACCTTGAGCTCGATGCCGGCGCTGGCGTTCGCGTAGCGGATGCCGACGTTGTAGTAGTCGGAGTAGTCGTTGTGGTAGCAGAGGCTGTAGCTGGCCGGCTGCACGTCGAGCGGGGTCACGGTGTTCGACGTGCGCGGGTCACCGGTCTGGCCGGCGCTGACCGCGCGCACCTGGATCGAGTAGCCCGTGTTGAAGGAGGCGTTCGTGATCTGGTACGTCGTCGCGGTTCCGACGTTCTGCCAGCTCGAGTGGTAGTTGTTCACCAGGATCTCGTAGCGGGTGATCGGCTGCGTCGACGGCGCGGCCGCCCAGGAGAAGTTGACCGTGCGGTCGCCCCGGGTGCCCGACCACGACGCCGATGCGCTCGCCGGGGGCCCGGGGCGCGGGGTTCCGGAGTTCGTCGACGAGAACGCGGTGCTCTCGCCGCCCGGCCCGAGGGTCACGATCGAGTACGAGTACGCGGTCCCCACCTGCCCGTTGAACGACGTGGTCGTGATGTTGCCGACGTTCAGCACCGCTCCGCCGGGGCTCATCGTGATCCGGTAGCCGCTGATCTCACGTCCGTTGCCGGCCGCGCCGCCCCAGGCGAGGGTGACCGCTCCGGTGCCGTTGGCGCTGCCCGAGGCCGTCGCCGAGGAGACCGGGGTGGGCGCTCCATAGGGCCGAGCGGTCGCGCTCGGATCGGAGATCTCGCCGGTGCCCACGACGTTGGTCGCGCGTACCTGGAAGGTGTAGCCCGAGCCGTTCGTCAGTCCGGTGAAGGTGTGCGAGGCGTCGTCGCCGGAGACCGTCACGGGTGAACCGCCCGACCAGGCGATCGTGTACTGGGTGATCGGTTCGCCGTTGGTCGCCGGGGCGCTCCACTGGAGCGTGATCTGCCGGTCGCCTTCGACGAAGGTCGGCGCGGCCATCTTCGACGGCACGTCGCGCACGGTGTAGAGCAGTCGTCCCTGCACCCGGCGGTTGGGATCGCGCGTCGCATCCTCGACCGTGTAGACGACGCTCACGACGCCGATGAACGAGCTGCCGGGCCGGATCGTCACCTCGCCGTCGGGGGTGTAGTCGATGGACGCCTGCGATTCGGCGGCGTTCTCGATGACGGCGGTGACGACCCGCAGCGGCTCGCCCTGCGCCGCGAACGGGTTGAAGTCGTTGGCCAGCACGTTCACCGTGTCGGTCACTCCGCGTCGACCCTTCTCGGCGTCTTGGACTGCCTGCACGAGCGGACGGGTGGAGGAGACGACCGTGACCTGCACCGAACCGGGCACGGTGTAGTCCCGGTAGCGCACCGAGAAGTTCAGCGTCGCCGCCGACCCGGGCTGCACGCCGAAGGGTGCCGACACGGAGAGGGTGCCGCCGGAGAGCGCGGCCTCGATCCCGGCCGCTTCGCCGCCGAGCCCGTCGTAGCGGAAGTCGCCCGAGACCGACGGGTTCGGGTGCGTCGTCGCGGCCCGGAGGTCGACGATCCGCGGCTCCTCGCCGGCCTCGATCGTGATGTTCTGGCCGGTGAACGCCGGCGGCACGTCGGTGAACTCCGGGTCGCCCACGATGACCGGCATGGTGAGCAGAGCCTGCCGGCCGTCGGGGTCGTCCCCCGACGTTCCGTCGGTGACCCGGAAGGTGATCGAGGCGATCCCGCGGAAGTCGTCCGCCGCGGCGAAGCGGAGGGTGTCGGCGTCGATCGCGCCGGGGCTGCCGTCGCCGTGCGTCATCGTCACCGAGGAGGGATCGACCAGGATCGCGGGCTTGGCGGAGGGGACGACGAGGATGTCGGCGAGGTTCCATTCGCGCGCCCCGTTCATGTCGACGACCTGGGGCCCGAGATCGCTGCGCAGCCGGGGCGGAGGCGCGTAGTCGCCACCGACGGCCGGCGGCACGACGAGGAACGCGGTCGCCGAGAGCCCGTCGTCGGGGTTGGTGACCCGGTAGGCGATCGCCGCGCGCCGCTCCCCCGGCCGCACGACCACCGTCTGCGTCCCGGTCTCGACGGCGGCCATCCCGGCGTTCGGTCCTTCGAGGGTGACGACGAGGTCCGCGTCGAGCCCGCCCGGGTTGCCGATGAGCCCCGCGAGCTCGACTGGCAGTTCAGCTTCGCCCGCGATATCCGTGATCGGCACGAAGTAGTCGGGTGCGATCGGGAACACGGGCGCGGCGTCCTCCGTCACCCGCACGATCAGGAACGCGTCGTCCTCACCGCCGTGGTTGTTGGTGATCGCGTACCGCACGCTGAAGGTGCCCTCGGTCTCCGGCGCCTCGACGACGACCTTGCTGCCGTCGATCGACGCCACGATGCCGGGGTCCACCTCGAGGAGGTCCTCCTTCAACTCGAGCACGTAGCCGCTCGGGTCGGAGTCGTTGGCAACGACCGAGACCGAGGCGGTGCGCCCGGGCAGCATCTCGATCTCGTCGTCGACCGCGTTCGGGGCCGGCACCTCACCGGGACGCGGGATGACGCCGATCGTGAGCACGCCGACCGACTGGGCGCCGAAGGAGTCCTCGACGATGTAGCCGATCGTGTCCGTTCCCCCCGAGTTGCGATCGGCGGTGTACTGGATGGTGGTCGGGCTGTAGTCGGCGATGTTGCCGAGCACCGGCGAGCGCTCGATCCCGACGATGACGACCGAGTCGCCATCGGGATCGATCCCGCCGAGCGGCAACTCGATCGGGATCGTGGACCCGGCGAAGACTCGCGCCGTCTGCGGCAGCGGTACGGGCGGCTGGTTGCCTTCGTCGTCCTCCGCGACCACCACGAACGTCACCCGCGCGGTCGCCGACTCGCCGTACTGGTCGGCGACGCGGTAGACGACGCTGTACTCGCCGGGCGCCTGCCCCGCCTGGTAGCGCACGGTCCCGTCGCCGACGAACGCCAGTCCGCTTCCTGCGGCCTCCGTTTCGACGAGATCCTCGAGCAGGATCAGTCGCGCCTGGTCGGGGTGCTCGTCGTTGGCGAGAACGTCGGCGCTGACGACATCCCCCACCCGCACGCGCACGCGATCGTCTTTCGCGATCGGCGGCTGCCGGTTGACGATCGGCGGCACCGGCACGATCGTCACGCCCGCGGTCGCCGAGGAGGTCCCGTCGGAGATCGTGTAGCGGAACTGCGTCTGCGCGGTGAGCGCGTTCGACGACGAGACCCGGATGACGGCGTTGCCGAGCGCCTCGACGGTGACGCCGGGCGCGATGCCCGCGGTGTCGACCGACTGCACCGCGATCACGTTGCCGTTCGCCGACACGTCGTTGGCGAGCACCTCGACGACCGACGGCTCGCCCGCTCGCAGGAAGACGGTGTCCTTGACGGCGATCGGCGGCACGATCGTGTCGGGCGCGGGCAGCACGTCGACGCGCACGATGCCGATGCTCGAGGACGCGCCCGAGGCGAGCGAGTAGAGGAAGTAGAAGGTGCCGTCGGCCGGCGACTGGAAGGTGATCGTGCCGCGCTCGAGGTTGGGCGCGACGATCGCATCGGTGGGCACGTCGTCGACCCCGAGCAGGGTGAGCGCCTCGCCATTGGGCGCGAGGTCGTTGAGCAGCGGCTCGATGGCGACCGATTCGCCGACGAACGCCGTCGCGAAGTCGGGGGTGCCGATCGGCGCGAGCGCGCCCCGCGGCTCGACCCGCACCCCGAGGGTCCCGGTCGTCTCGAGCACCCCGTCGGAGATCGTGAACGTGATCGACTTCTCGCCCGACGACCCCGACCGGTGCTCGAAGGTGACCGTGCCGTCGGGCGTGAAGCGCACGATGTCGCTCGAGGTCGAGCTCGCGGTCACGAGGTAGAGGTCGTCGCCGTCCGGGTCGACGAAGTCGGCGAGCACGTTGTAGGCGATCGAGCCGCCGGTCTCGACGCTGACGAGCGTCTCGCGGCGGGCCTCCGGCGCGGTGTCGACCTCGTCGGAGACGACCCGGATCGTGACGTTCGCCTCGGCGACGCCGCCCGGCCGGCCGTCGTCGATCGTGTACCGGAAGGAGGCCGACGATGCCCCCGGCGCGGGCGTGAACTGGAGGGCCCGACCGCCGTCGATGAGGTCGAGCACGCCGACCGACTCGGGCACCTCGGTGTGCCGTGGGATCGTCAGCACGTCGCCGTCGGGGTCGGTGTCGTTGTCGAGCACCGGGATGATCGTGGTGCGCCCGGCCCGCACGCCGACGTCGTCGTCGCGGGCGATCGGCGGCCGGTTGATCTCGGTGCGCTCGGCGAGGGTGTCCTCGAAGGACTGCGTGCTGGCCTTCTCCTCACCCTCCTCGGTCTCGGATTCCTCGGGCGGGGTGACCTCGTCCCAGTTCGCGACCAGCCGCATCTCGTCGTCGAGCAGCCAGACGTTGCCGTTGTCGAGATCGTTGAGCGCGACGACCGACCGGTTCACCCGGAACTCGACGCGCGAACCCTGGGTGCGCTGCGGGATGTCCTGCGCGACCGCTTCGGCACCTTCGCAGGCGAGGAGGTAGCGCTGTGCGCCACCCCAGGCGCCGTGCGCACAGCCGTCGACGACGACGGGCGCCGAGACGTCGTCGGGTCCGGCGACCGGGTTCGCGATCTCCGCGGGCACCGCGCGCACCCCGCCGCCATCGGCGACGAAGAGCAGGGAGTCACCGGTGGCGAGCACGACCTCGTCGTTCGCGCCGCCGCTCTGCTGGAGCCGGTAGGCGGCATCGGGGAGCTCGACGGTGCCGCCGTCGTCGCGCACGAGCCGGTTGGCGGTCTCGTCGAGCAGCACCATCCGCTCGCCGACCGCGGCGATCTGGGCGTCGTCGGGAACCGCGAGCGGCCGGGACGTCGGCGGGATGCCGGGGGCTTCGATGCGGAGACCGAGCTGATCCCGCGCGCTCGCCGCCACGACGACGCCGTCGGTCGTGACCGCGGCGAGCGCCCCGCGCCCGAGCTCGGCAGCAGGCGTCGACGTGGGGTCGAAGACGAGGGTGTTGGCGATGTCGATCGCCCAGAGGTCCCCCTCCGGCGACAGGATCGCGAGCGTCGAACCGCCGATCGCGACCGTCGACCCGGGTGGGATGTCGGCCGGCTCGACGAGCGTCGTATACGCCGGGTCGACGCGCGAGAGGGCGCCGAGCCCGGGGTCGACGAGGAAGACGTCGGCGCCGTTCTGCACCACATCGAGGGCGGGCGAGAGCGCGTTGACGGAGCCGTTGAGCTCCTCGATCTGCCGGTTGAGGCGGCCGCCGAGGAGAGCGTCGCCGTTGGTCACCCAGACGTCGCGCGCCTCGAGGTCGACGTCGCTGACGGGGAACCCCTCGTGCAGGATCGCGAAGGTGACCGGCACTCCGGCGAGGAGCGCGATGGCGAGCGCAGAGGCCACGGCCTTGCGGTTTCGGGAGATGGACCCGACGATCCCCATGCGCCTGTTCCCCTGATTCGTGCGCAGCCCTGCGGTCTTCTTCGCCGTGCGATCGAGTGCGGCTCAACCTAACATGACGGATATTCGTCCCCCAAATACGGGACACGGGTGACGCCCGAGGTCGACGTCGCTGTCGTCGTCAGGAGGTGCAGATGACGAGGGGTTGCGAGGTGCGCCCGGCCCGGCCGATCTCGACGTTGATGCAGACGCGGCTGCCCGGGGTGACACCGTCGACGGTCGCCTCGGGTGTCTCGACGGCCTGACGGGATGCCGGCGACTCGGCCCGCGCCCAGTAGTAGACGTCGCCGTCCTGCGGGTCGGGGTTCACCCAGGAGAAGGTCACCGTGCTGCCGTCGGCGCTCGGGGCCGCGACCCCGTCGGTCGCGACCGGGACGGTGCCCTGGCCGATCGCCGACCCGCCGGTCGACGTCGGCGCGGGGTCGGCGTCCGGTCGGTCGAGCTGCCCGCCGCTGACCACGATCACGAGCGCGACGCCGGCGATCAGCACGAGCGACACGACGCCGACGAGCGCGCCGATCAGACGTCCGCGGGAGGGACCGGCAGCGGTCGGCGGCGGCGGAGTGGGCGGCGGCGTGGGCGGCGCGGCCGCGGGGGCGTCGGGCACGATGGTCGGCAACGAGCGCACCCGGGTCTCGGCCGCGTCCGGAGCGTCGACGACGATGTTCGCGTCGTGCACCGTGTCGGCGATCTCGAGGGTGGTCGGCGCGAAGCCGAGCTCGAGCTCGACCCGTTGCAGCGCCCGCCCGAACTCGAGGGCGCTCGGGTACCGGTCCTCCCGGCGCGGCGCCATCCCGCGGGCGAGCACCGCGACGAGCGAGGGCGGGACGTCGTCGCGGAGCAGCGGCGTGACCTGCCCGCGTTCGATGCGCGCCATCAGGTCGACGGCGGTGTTCGGCCCGGTCGGCACCTCGAACGGCGTGCGACCGGCCAGCACGGTGTGCAGCGTCGCGGCGAGCGAGAACACATCGGAGCGGGCGTCGTGCTCGGGGATGTCGAGGAACATCTCCGGCGGCGACCACGGCACCGAGAGCCCGACGGACTCGGTGCCGGTATCGCCGGAGCCCCCGTCGCCCCGGCCGCCGAGCAGCGCATCGGCCGCCCCCGCGATCCCGAAGTCGGTGAGCGCCGGATAGCCGTAGTCGTTGGTGAGCACGTTGCCGGGCTTGATGTCCCGGTGCAGGATGCCGGCGCGATGAGCGGTCTCGACGGCCGACGCCACCCGCACCCCGGTGCGCAGCGCATCGTCGACCGACAACGGCTTCGCCTTGTAGCGCTCGGCGAGGTTCGGCCGGGAGCAGAACTCCATCACGAGGTACGGCCGGCCGTCGGCGGCGATCCCTGCGGTGTGGATCGTGACGATGAACGGATGCGTCGACAGCCGCGCCATCAGGTTCGCCTCGCTCGTGAAGGAGGCGATCCCAGCCGGCCCGATGTCGGCGAGCAGCACCTTCACGGCGACCGTGCGGTTGGGCAGCAGCTGCTCGTAGACGAACACGTCGGAGAACCCGCCGGTGCCGAGCGGGCGCAGGTAGCGGTATCCCTCCAGCTGCGGAGGTTGCGCCGGTGTGCGAGCCACCCTCAGGACTCTAACGAACGCGGGCGGAGGCTACTCCGCGCCCCAACTACTCGGCGCCCTGCTCCTCGTCGACCTTCGCCGCCTCGGCCGCCGCCGACTTCGGCTCGATGCCGCGGGCCCGGTCGTAGCGCAGCTTGATCATGCTCGCGATCACCGCGACCGCCATCGCCCCGACGATGACGCCGAGCGAGACGAAGGTATCGATCTCGGGCGCCCACTCGACGTGCTGCCCGCCGTTGATGAACGGCAGCTCGTTCTCGTGCAGGGCGTGGAAGAACAGCTTCACGCCGATGAAGGCGAGGATGAAGGCGATGCCGTACTTGAGGTAGACCAGCTTGTCGACGAGGTCGCCGAGCAGGAAGTACAGCTGCCGCAGACCCATGAGGGCGAACACGTTGGCGGTGAAGACCAGGAACGGCTCCTGTGTGATGCCGAAGATCGCCGGGATCGAGTCGAGCGCGAAGACCAGGTCGGTCGTGCCCAGCGCGAGCAGCACGATGATGACCGGGGTGAACACCCGGCGTCCGTCGACGGTCGTGCGCAGCTTGGCGCCGTCGAAGCGCTCGGTGATCGCGATGCGCCGGCGCAGGAAGCCGATGAGCTTGTTCTCGGTCTCGGCCTCGTCATCGTGGTTGGTGAACGCCTGGTTCGCCGCCGTGTAGAGCAGGAACAGCCCGAAGATGTAGAACACCCAGGAGAAGTTCTCGATCAGTGCGGCGCCCAGGAGGATGAAGATCCCGCGCAGCACGAGCGCGATGATGATGCCCGCCATGAGCAGTTCCTGCTGGTACTTCCTGGGCACCGAGAACCGGCCCATGATGATGAGGAAGACGAACAGGTTGTCGATCGACAGGCTGTACTCGGTGAGCCAGCCGGCGACGAACTGGCCCGAGTGCTCGGGGCCGTCGAAGACGAGCAGCAGCACGGCGAAGACGATCGCGAGGGCGACGTAGAAGCCGATCCAGAGCGCCGACTCACGGGTCGACGGGATGTGCGGGCGCTTGAACGCGAGCACGATGTCGAACCCGAGGATGAGGGCGAGTGCGACGTACGTGCCGATCTCGAACCAGAGGGGGATGCTGAGTTCCAACGGAAACCTTTCGGGTGCAGGGCAGGGCCCGAACGTCTCTCCCGCGTTTCCGGCCGCTCTGTCGAACGGGCTGCGGGAACGATCGCGACCGGGGCTGCTGCGCTGGAACCCGTGATGACGGCCGCGACGAGGTGGGATACTCCCCTTCGCTGCGATCAGTCTAGGGGGTCTGGTGGTGCCCAGGAGCAGGCGCGGTTAGGGTCGACCGCATGAGCCAGACCGACGACATCCGCGCCACCGCCCGGGCCCGCCTCAAGGCCCGCAACGACTTCACGATCATGCTCACGATCTTCGCGGTCATCACCGTCCTGCTGCTCGCGATCTGGCTCTTCTCGACCGGCTTGCCGTCGAACTTCACCGCCTACTTCTGGCCGGTCTGGCCGATCCTCGGCATGGTCATCGCGGCCGTCTTCGCCGGGCTCGACGCGTACGGCATCACCCGCCGCCAGATCACCGAAGCCGACATCGACGCGGAGGTCGCCCGCATGTCGGCGCCGAAGTCGCCCCCTCCCGGTCCGACCGCCTGAGGCCCGCGCGTCAGAGCGAGCTGATCTCCAGCCTCTCGCCGAGGGGCCTGCTCGCCGCGACCGCCTCGTCGAGCAGCTCCTGGTCGCCCGTGCGCGTCGGGTCGAGCCAGTCGTCGTAGAGCTCGCGGGGCAGGATGAGCGGCATCCGATCGTGGATGCCGGCGATGTGCGGCGAGGCGGGCTGGGTGACGATCGTGTACGACACCATCCATTCGTCGGCACCAGTCTGCGGGTCGGGCGTCTTCGTCACGTTCCACAGTCCGGCGAAGGCGAACAGGCCACCGCCGAAGCCGAAGCGGTGGCCCTTCTCGTAGTACTCGGTCGCCGGAACGAGGCCGCGACGGCTCTTCAGCGGGCCACTCCACGCCCCTGAGCCCACGAGCCCTTCCACGCGTGCGTTGATCG
>NZ_JBIIAW010000063.1:0-18541 GCF_044239695.1 Pseudolysinimonas sp.
GCTCGAACGCGAGCACGCCGCGCTCGGGTTCTCCGGGGATGTCGATCGCCCCGAACGGGAGACGGGCATCTCGCACCACCGCGCTCGGGTCGTCCAGATCGTCGAGAGCGATGACGGACGGAAGCGGGTCGAGCCAGGACGCCCGGAACTCGGCGATGCCATACTCGGCCGCCGCCTGCTTCAGGAGGGCGATGAGCTGCACGGCATCGCTCGACGGCGCCGACTCGTCCGTCGACTCGACGGCCGGAGCGGGAGTGGGTCGCCAGCGCCGGTCGACCGCGAAGCCGAACTCGGACAACAGGATCGGCGACGCTCCCCCGGCCCGCGTTCCGCCGACGTAGGCGGTCTGGAAGACGTCGAGCCGGCCGGGGCCGGTGCTCACAGCGGCGCGACCGCGGAGGGCGGGGTCAAAGCCCGCTGCGATCCGGTCACCGACCACGTTGACACTGTCCTCCGCGTCGGCGACGCGCAGCGCGACTCGCAGATTCGTGTTGGCGCGGAGGGCGCCCTTGATGACACTCGAGGGTTGCTGGGTGGCGAGGATCAGGTGAATCCCGAGCGCACGTCCCCGCTGGGCGATGTCCACCATCCCGGCCTCGAAGTCCGGGATGTTGTCGACGACCGTCGCGTACTCGTCGACGATGACGACCAGCGCCGGAGGCGCCTCCGGATCGCCGAGCTCCTCGAGGGCGGCGAGTCCGCTGACGCCCTTCTCACGGAAGAGTCTCTCCCGGCGCTCGATCTCCGCGCCGAGGTAGCGCAGAACCCGGCGGGCGAGGTGGCCCTCGAGGTCGGTGACGATGCCGGCCCGGTGCGGGAGCCTCTCGCGGTCGAACACCTGGAAGGCCGCGCCGCCCTTGTAGTCGACGAACAGGAACGCGAGGCGCTCCGGGCTCCGCTCGACCGCCATCGACAGAACCCAGGACTGCAGGAATTCGCTCTTACCCGATCCACTCGTCCCGCCCACCAGCGCGTGCGGACCGTCTCGGCGGATGTCGAGAGCATACGGTCCGCGGCCGGTGCTCCCGACCCGGGCCTGGAGTCCGCCCGCGTCACGACGACGGCCGTCGGCGAGTGGCGCCTCGTTCTCGGTCCAGCGTTCGCCGATCTGCGACGCGGTGAGGGTGGCACGCGGGTCGAGCAGATCGAGCAGGCCGATCTCTGCCGGCAGGTCGGACTCGTCGAGCACGAGGGCTCCGATGTCGACCACGGGCGAGAGCCGACGAGCGACCTCGAGCGCGGTGGCCCGTTCGACGGGCTCGATCCGCACGTCAGAGACCCTGGTTCCCTGGCGGACGAACCCGATCTGCGCGGAGCCGCCGCCATCGACGCGCACGAAGGTGCGGGCCGTCGCGGGGATCTCACCGGGATCCTCTCCGAGCCAGATCGTGAATACCCCCGCCTCGGGTCCGTTCTCGGCAATCTGCACGAGGCGGGCACGGTCCGCCGGGGCGTCGGTTGACACTACGAGGACGACCGCCGGCAGCGGCGATGGCGGCCCGCCGAATACCGACTCCCCGGCCTCGGCTCCGGTGTGGATCGCGGCCGCGTCGTCGGGGAGGGGGCCTCGCGCACTCCGAGTCCCGCCGCGCTCCACAATGAGCTCCTCGATGCCGGCGAGTACACGATCCGCCTCGTCTCGGCCAGAGGCCAGGCCATCGACCCGCAGCGGACTGTACGGCGAGCCCACGTGCGGCAGCCACTTGATCCAGTCGAGCTCGGATTGCCAGACGGACGACCCGATCACCGCGGTAAGCACGAGCTCGGCCGGCGAATGGAGCCCGGCGAACTGTAGCAGGTACCCTCGGGCGAGCGCCCCGGCTTCCGCCCGCGGCCCGACAACCCCGAGCGACCCGGCGAGAGGGAGGCTCTCGAGCACCGGCACGGCGGCGACGTCGCGGAAGGTGGACGTGAGCGCCCCGACCCGGTCGAGCACCTCCTGCCGGGCGGTCTCCTCGTCCGGGATCCTCACGCTGGTGCGCGAGGGGAGCGATGCGGAGCCCAGGTTGATCATGAGGAACTGCCAGTGCTCGGGACGGCGCGACCACAGCAGCGGGCCGAGCCGGAGCGCGTCCGCGATGACGTCGTGCGTCGCGGGCGCCTCGGCCCGGCGGATCTCCTGCTCCCTCCGCCGCTCGGACTCGAGTGTCTCCTCGAGACGGGCGATGCGGGTCTCGAAGCGCTCGCGCATGCGCTTCTCTCGCCGACGCCGGAGCCACCGGGAGCTCAGGAAGGTCGCGCCGAGGATGAGTGGGGAGGCGGCGAAGAAGAGCACCGACTCGATGCTGCGGCCCGTCGCGAGGAAGACAGCGCCGAGAGCCACTGGTGCGAGCAGCGCGACCCAGGGGAACATCGGAGGGTCGATCTCCTCGGGCAGCGACGGCGCGACGAGCGACGCACCCCGGTACCGCGGCTGGACGCGCGGGGACCGAGTGAACGGCACGGATCCGGCGACCGGTACGGCGGGCGTGCCCGTCGACTGGTCGATGCGCACCTGGAGGACGGTATCGGCGAGCGCGACGATCTCGCCGTCGGCCAGGTCGACGCGGGTGAGCCGCCGCGCGCCGACGTGGATGCCGTTGGCCGAGTTCTGATCCTCGATGCGCAGCCGGCCCTCGATCACGTCGAAGTCGGCGTGGTGCTTCGACACCCGCGGGTCGGAGAGCGCAACGGTCGACCCCGCCTGACGCCCGACGGTACCGTGGGTCGTCGCCAGCTCGAACGTCTTCCCTGCATCGGGCCCCTCGAGCACGAACAGACTCACTCCGCCCCGTGCGCGAGGCGGTCGGGTGGGCGCGGTCCCGCCGAAGTCGACGATCGCCCCGGAGGCGAGCGGCGATTCGGTCAGCAACGCCGACTCGTCGAGGAGGATCGGCGCGTCCCCGTCATCGGCGGCCAGCCGCAGACCGCCGAGCGCTCCGGCATCCCCGCCGATCGCGTCGTCGGAGGCGCGGATGACGCGAGCCAGGTCGCCGACCGTCGTCGACGCGTCAGCCGTGACCAGGAGGTCGGTGGTCTGCCCGCCGATCCGGCGGACCGAGAGCTTGATCTTCATCGAGGAGCTCCAATCGAGGGGCGAATGCCGCGGGCGCGTGCGAGGGCGATCTCCAGCCGAGCCGTCGCGGTGCCGAGCGGGTCCCGGCGGGTGTGGAATCTGAAGGCGGCCAGGCGGCGGCGCAGCCAGCTGACGGTGACGGCCGCGTCCCGGGTCGCCGCGTCGCCGACCGACCACAGGGCGTCGATCTCGTCGGGCGGGATCGGTCCTCCGCGGAACACGGCGTCGTCGGTGCGCCCAGCCAGCCCGGACAGTTCCGGAGCGTCGGGCAGGGGACCGTCCAGGGCGACGCCGGGGCGCCACGTGCGGATATCGCGCATCGTCTCGAGGAGGGAACGCCAGACCTCGGCCGACGTCGGGCGCTCCGCGCGCGTGCGCGCGGCATCCGCCCTGATTGCGCGCCGCGCGCCTCGCTCCAGCGCGTCGCCGCGCTCACGGCGCCGCGCAACGAGCTGCGACGAGATCTGCGTCCGCAGGCTCGCCGCGATCTCAACGCGCAAGGCGTTGCGGGGGATGCGGTAGCCGAGCTCGGCGTAGCTGTCGACGACCTCGTCCCAGGCTCCCGCCGCCCGCCTGTCGATGAGCGGGTCGTCGAGCCTGCGGTCGCGGCGTCGCGCCTTGACCCTCCCGATGACCACCACGGGGATCGCGTAAAGGACACCCAGCACGCCCAGCGTCACGATGACTCGTACGGTCGAATCGATGAGGTCGCATAGCCACGCCGGTTCGCAGGTGGGATCGGGTTCCTCCGGCTGGACCGCGGCGACGACCTCGTCACGGCCATCGGTCTGCCGAGGCGGCTGGCGCACCTGGGGCTGCGGCTGGGTCTTCGGCTTCGGCGCCTCCTCGCGCGGCACGTCAGTGTTCGTCGCGGTCGGGAAGAACGGCACCCAGCCTGCGTCGCGGAACGGGACCTCGACCCACGCGGTGACCTGGTCGGCGGTCACCGGGACGACGGCGTGCCCCTCGGGCACCGTCGGTGCGAAACCGACGACGACCCGCGCGGGATAGCCGAGCGATCGGGCCATCAGGGCGAAGGCGGATGCGTACTGCTCGGCGTCGCCCACCATCCGCGTGCGACCCAGCAGGGCGATCATCCGATCGGCTCCGTGCCCCGCGCTTGATGGGACGGGATCCGAGGCGAGCCCGTGGCTCAGGTACCCGGTGGTGGAGAGTGCGAGCTCGAGCGCCGCCAGACGGTCGATCGGACTCTCCGCCTCGCCGGCGAACTCGATCGCCCGGGAGGAGATGATGTCGGGGACGTCGGTGAGCGGCGGCAGGGCGACCTCGGCCACCGGGACACCGACGAGCGCATCGCGGTCGACGACCAGCCGCCGCGTGTCGAGGTGGTAACCGGTGCCAGTGCCGATGCCCGTCGTCACCGCGAGCGAGCCGGTCTCCGAGTTGTAGCGCAGATCGGTCGACGAGGGAGCGTCCTCATCGAAGGAGACGGCGGAGGGATATCCGACGGTGGGAACCCACACCCCGGCGTAGTCGGCGATCGTGATCATCACGTCCGACGACGGGCCGAGAACGGCGGGAGCGGCCAGAACGAGTTCGCGTCCCGAGACCAACTCGAAGACCCCGCTGTCGGTGTCGGCCGCCGTCGGATCGCCGACGTTCCACAGCCGCCCGTCGTAGCTGTCCATCACGGCCAGCCGCACCAGGTCACCGGGCTCCGCTCCGCTGAGCTCGAGCACCACGCGATCCGAACCGTCCTTGACGAAGGCCCGGAACGCCGCCAGCGGACTCGCGTACTCGCGAGGTTCGAACGGCCGCTGCACGCGCTCGCGCACGACCAGACGGTCGTGCGCGGCGGCGGTCGCGACGGCCGCCACTCCGCCCGACACCATCGCACTGACGACGACCACCGCCACGACACCGAGACCGCCCCCGCGCCACGCCGGCGCGGCACCCCGCGAACCGCGTTCGGGGATGCGCCAGGCGAGCCAGAGGATCGCGACCAGGCCGAAGGCGAGGCCGCGGAAGACGGGGAGAACCGGATCGGCAGTGCCGGTGAGCGTCGATGCTAGGAAGGCCGCCAGCGGACCGAGGAGCGCGAGGAGCGCCGCCACCGCCGTCGGCAGGCGCCGCGGGTCGGCGAGCAGCCGCCCCGCGATCGTCGCGCTCGTGATGCCGGCGACCCAGCCGGTGACATAGGGCACGGCCGCCACGTGGTCGGGGGCGTCGACCGGTGCGGTGAGGGTCAGGAGGTCAGCCCACCCGAGGACGGCGCCGCGCAGGAGATCGACGACGACGTCGGGGGCCGGGATGAACCCGCCGGGCGCCCGATCCGACAGGACGGAGGCTGGACCGGCCAGGACGTAGGCCCCGAGCCCGACGGCCGCAGTGGTCAGGATGCCCCACCTAAGCGACGCGGCGACGGCCCCGACGACAGTGCCGAGCATCAGACCGGCGAGCCCCCCGAGTACCGGGCGCAGCTCGGCGAACGCGTCGCCGAAGCCCCAGATGCCCAGCGCACCGAGGGTCCCGAGCACGAACAGATCGACGAGAGGCGGGCGTAGGCCGGCCGGCTTCACGGTCGCCGAGGCCGCGATCATGCGAGCCCCGCCATCCGCAACGCGCGCGGGAGGTCGTCGAGATCGCCGACGCTCAGCGAGAGCAGGTCGCCGACCCTCGACACCTCGGCGGCGGCGCCGAGCCGGGCGCGCATCACGACCACCGCAGACGCCTCACGGGCGACGGCGACGGCCTCCCGCAGCGACCCGTCGGCGACCCGAGATCCCACGACCAGCACGAGTACATCGGGGACGGGCGCGCGCCGGAGCGCGCGGCGCACGAGCGCCCGGAAGGGAACAGAGGACCGCGGATCGCGGGTCAGACGAGACGTGTCGTCGAGGAATGCGGTGACCGACGAGTCGCGCAGGACCCGTGTGTCGGTCAGCGGGGCCGCCGCCGCTCCGCTGGCGATCGCCTGCACCCCCACCGACGCGAACACCGACACGGCGAGTTCGAACTCCTCCTCGGAGGCGAAGCCCGCGCCGTCCTCCGGCAGCAGAAGGGTGACCTGCGATCGCCGCGTCTCCTGGAACTGCCGCACCTGGTAAGCGTCCCTGCCGGTTGCGAGGTGCCGGGCCGACGACCGCCAGTGGATGTGGCGCTGGTCGTCGCCTGGGACGTAGTCGCGCAGGGCGTGGAACGTCAGGTCGTCCGCGGTGACCACCGCGGACTCACGGCCCTCGAGGTCGTGGGCGCGGCCGATGATCGTCGGACTCACCCGCCTGATGGCGGGGTGGATGAACAGCTCGCGCGATTCGGGCCAGCGCAGCGTGCGACGCAGCAATCCGAGCGGGTCGCCGCGCACCGAGAGGACAGGTCCCACCGGCACGACGCCGCGCCGTTCGGCGAAAATCGGGAACTCGAACGGGGCGTGAGCCTCGCGCGGCCGCAGTCGCGGCAGTGTGAACGTCTCACGACCCGATGCGCCGTGCACGACCTCGAGTCGCGCGGGCAGCAGCGCGCGACGACCGTGGTTGCCGACGCGCACGGTCACCCGGGCCGGGTCGGTATCCCCGACGGCGATGCGCGGCGGGTCGAGGTCGAGCCGGATCTCGTAGGTCGTGCGTCCGAGCAGGAAGAGCGCGCATCCGCCGAGGGTCGCGAGGAATACCGCGCCGAGCACCATGAACTCCACCCAGCCCGCCGCGATCCCGAGAGCCGTCATCGTCGCGCCGAGGAGGAGCGTGATCAGACCGGCCGGCGTGATCACCCCGACAGCCGCCCCGACGCGCAGCCGCACGAGGTCGGCGATCAGCGTTAGGACCGCGGCAAGGCGCGCGAGCACGCCGCCGGCCCGGACCCGCGGGAGGGTCCGGGAGCCGACGAGGGTCGCGTCCGAGGAGGTCATCGGTAGGCCGGCACCGCGATCCGCTCGAGATTCTCGGCGATAATCCGGGTCGCCTGCACACCGTCGAACTCGACGTCGGGCTCGAGGATGAGCCGGTGGGCGAGCACGTGCGGGGCGAGGTCGCGGATGTCCTCGGCGAGGACATGGCTGCGCCCGGAGGCGATCGCCCAGACCTTGGCGATGCGCATGAGCTGGAGGGCCCCGCGCACGCTCACCCCGGCCCGGAGCCGCCGGTCGACGCGTGTCGCGGCCACCAGTTCGTAGGCGTACCGCACGACGGAAGGCTGGATCGCGACCGACGTGGCGATCCGAGCGAGAGCGGCCACCGTCGGCCCGTCGAGGGTGGGCGTCAGCCTGTTCTCGCGCACCTGCTCGCCCGCATCCGCCATCAGTTCCAGCTCGAACCTCTCGTCGGGGTACCCGAGGTCGGTCTTCACCAGGAATCGGTCGAGCTGGGCCTCGGGTAGACGGTAGGTGCCCGCCTGCTCGATCGGGTTCTGGGTAGCGATCACCATGAACGGCTGATCCGCATCGAGATGCTCGGGCTTGCCCTCGACCGTGACCGTACGCTCCTCCATCACCTGCAGCAGCGCGCTCTGCGTTTTCGGGCTCGCCCGATTGATCTCGTCGGCGAGCACGATCGAGGCGAAGACCGGCCCGCGCACGAACTCGAACTTCTTGGTCTCCTGATTCCAGATGCTCACCCCGGTGATGTCGGACGGCAGGAGGTCGGGGGTGAACTGGATCCGCGAGTGCCCGCCGGAGAGCGTCGCGGCGAGGCTCTTCGCGAGCAGCGTCTTGCCGACCCCCGGCTTGTCCTCGAGGAGCACGTGCCCGCCGGCGAACAGCGTCGCGAGGACGAGCCGGATCTTGTCGCGCTTCCCGCGGACCGCTGTTTCGATCATCGCCGTCGCCCGTTCGAATTCCTGCCCGAACCTCGCCGCGTGCTGCTCGCTCACCGTCATCTGTCGTCTCCTGTTCCGATCACCAGATCGTGTCGTAATGCTCGGCCAAGCCCGGGATGACGGCGTGCATGTCATAGGCACCGACGTTGCCCGAGTTGCTGAGGTAGAACGGGGTGTCGCCGTAAGTCCCGTTGAAGGTCGCGGTGAGGCACTCGGTGGTGAACCACCAGTCGTACGGCCCGGGTGAGCCAGCGAGCTTGCCGTACATGCAGACGGTCTGGGATCCAGTGATGCCCGAGACGTACAAGCGGATGTACGCGCAGGTGCCGTATTCGCAGGCGACGAGCGGGCCCTTGCCGGCATCCGTGATCCTCGGTTGCGGCGGGATGACGACCGAACTGTTGGCCGATCCCGCGCTCGAGCCGCAGTTGCTCCACGCGCCGCCGCCCGCGTCCTTCGCGTTGCAGGCGCGCACCTCGAACGTGTAGGTGCCCTGCGGCAGCCCGGAGCGGGTCACCGACCCGGCGTTGGTCGTGTAGTTCGCGTCGACCTGCGCGCCGTCACGGCGCAGGATCCAGAAGTATCGGGCATCGCCGCCGCCCGAGTCGACGAGACCCCAGGTCATCGTGACGGATCCGCCCGGCGCCTCGCCGCCGTTGCCTGAGGCGAACTGCACGCCCGTGGGCGTACCGGGCGTACCGTACGGCACGATGAACACCTCCCCGGATGTCGTCGAGCCCGGCGTGTTCGTCGCGGTCACGCGCACGGACTGCGGCGCCCCGTTCGTACGGCCCGTGAAGGTGCAGTCGGCCCCGGGAACGCAGTCGCTGCGGGTCGCGGCGCCTTCCGCTCCGGCGATCTGCACGTCGTAGCGGGTGATCTCCGAGCCGTTGCTGCTCGACGGCGGATCGAACACGACGGTCACCGTCTGCGAGGCAGGGTTGCTTAGCGAGATCTGCGTCACCGGCTCCGGGGCGCTCGAAACCTGTACGACCAGGCGCCCCTGCACCCGCCGTTCGTCGCGCTCTGTCGCATCCTCGATCGTGTAGATGATCGTGACGGTCCCCGATTTCGCCGGGCCGGTGCGCACCCGCACCGTCGAGGCATCCGTGGTGACCGTCGCGCCGAGGGTCGGGCCCTGGATGACGGCGTCGAGAACCCGCAGCGGCGTGCCGGCGGGGAACGGGTTCACGTCGTTCACCAGCACGTCGACCGGGTACGAGCTGTCGGGGCGGCCCTCGGGCACGGTGTCCTCGATCGCCTGAGCCAGCGGTCGAGTCGATGGCACCACGACAACGGTCACCGAGCCGGTGACCACCCGGGAGCCGTAGGCGATATCGAACTCGAGGCGCGCGACGTCGCCGGTCGCCTCGGGCGGCGCGGCCAGCACGAGCCTCGAACCCGAAATCGACGCGTCGACGCGCGCACGGTCGCCGCGGAGGTTCGAGTAGGACAACTCGGCGACGACGTCCGGATTCGGATGCGAGCTCGCCGCACGGAGGTCGAACCCGGCGTTCGCCTCACCGGGCTCGATCTCGATCGTCGCGTCGGCGAACTCGGGGTCGACATCGCGGAAGCCCGGGTCGCCGACGACGACTGTCATGCGGATGACCGCAACGTTCCCGCTCTCGTCGGCCGCCGACGCGCCGTCGGTGACCCGGAAGGTGATCACCGATTCGCCCCGGTAGTCCGCCTCGGGCGTGTACCGGATGGTGCGCTCGTCGAGCACGACGGGGTCGCCGTTGCTGCGCAGAGCGGTCGCGTCGTCCGGATCGATCACGATCGCTTCGCGCCCGTTCGAAACGTCGAGGATGTCGGCGAGACGCCATTCCCCGGTCGAGTTCGCATCCAGCTGGGGCGGATTCTCGATCAACTCGGGTTTGAGCGCGGGCGGCGTTCCGTCCGAGTAGCGCGGCACGATCACGAACGCCCAGCCGGTGAGGTCGTCGACGGTGTTGGTCAACCGGAACGCGATCGCCCGCCGGGTGTCGCCGAGCTCGACCGTCACCGTACCGTCGGGGGACACCCGCGCGAAGCGCGCGTTCGGCCCCGCGACGCCCACCTCGAGATCGGCGACGAGCCCGCCCGGGTTGATCGCCCCGTCGCGGACGTCGACCACGACCGAACGCTCGCCGACGACTTCGGCCGCCGTCACGGTCCGGTCACGCGCGATCGGCGGTCCGACCACCGCGTCCTCGTCGACGGTGACCAGGAGATAGCCGTCGTCGGTGCCTCCTCGCCCGTTGCCGATGCGGTAGCGCACGTAGAACGATCCCTCGTCGGCACCCGCCATGACCTCGATCACCGAACCGGCCACGCGGGCGTCCATCCCCGGCTGGACCTCTACTAGCTCGCGCTCGAGCTCGACGCCGAAACCGTTCGGGTCCGAATCGTTCGCGAGGACCGGAACCGCCGTGACGCGTCCCGGACGCACCGCGATCTCGTCATCGACGGCCACCGGCATCAGCACCGCGCCGCCACGGGGGATGACGCCGATCCGCACCTCGCCGGTCCCGAGTTCGCCGAGCGCGTCGCGGACCTCGTACTCGAGCACGTCGGTCCCCGCGCCGTCGCTCGCCGCCGTGAAGACGAACGACCGCGCATCCGTCGCCAGAACGGTCCCCTGCGTTCCCCCGCCCGCCGAGACGAACTCGACCGAATCGCCGTCGGGATCTATGCCGTCAAGAGGGATCGCGATCGTCACCTCCGAGCCCGCGAACACCCGCGCGGTGACGACCCGCGGAGCGGGCGGGCGGTTCCCCTCTGGGTCGGCGGCGACGACGACGACCTGGAGCACCGCGGTCGACGCTTCGCCGAACGCGTCGGTGACGCGGTAGACGAGCTCGTAGGAACCAGCGACCGACGGAGCCTGCACCCGCACCCGGTCGCCCGTCACGAAGGCGAGCCCGTCGTCGAGGTCGGCCTCGACGAGAACGGGGTCGAGCGCGAGCGCGGCGCCGTCGGGGTGGATGTCGTTGGCGAGCACCGCCACCGAGGCCATGTCGCCCGCCCGCACCCGCACGAGGTCGTCGGTCGCGATGGGCGCCTGATGATGGAGCAACTCGGGCACCGGGATGATCGTCACCGTCGCTGTGGAGGTCGCCGTCCCGTCGGAGATCGTGTATTCGAACTCGGACTGCTCGATGAGCGACGATGGTGCACTCACCCGGACGACGGTGCTGCCGAGCACCTCCACCGAGAGCGGCGAGCCGAGCGGGCTCTCGACCCCTTGCACCCCGAGCACCGCGCCGCGCGGCGAGACGTCGTTGGTGAGCACGGGGATGACGACCTGCTCGTTCGGCCGAAGGTACGCGGTGTCGGTGACGGCGATCGGGGGCGGAGGCTGATCGGGGTCGACGACGGCGTCGACCCGCACCAGACCGGAGGCTGTCGTCGAGCCCGCCCGCAGCCCGTACACGAGGTAGTAGGTACCCGCGGCCGGCGCACGGATCGTGAGCCGGCCCGAGTCGGTATCCGCTTCCGCCGTCAACCCCGGGGTGAGCACGCTGACGTCGACGAGGGCGAGACCGGCCCCGGAGGGCGAGAGGTCGTTCGCGAGCGGGTACAGCTCGAGCACCCGTCCGACCACTGTCGCGCCGAAGTCGGGGGTGCCGACGGGCCGGAGCGTTCCCGAGGCCCGGACGTCGAACACGAGTTCAGCGGTCACCGGCGGTGCATTCCCATCGGACACGATGACTGTCACCGGCTTGGGCCCGAGCTCCGCGTTGCGACTCGTGAAGGTCACCAGCCCGTCCGCCGAGAAACGCACGAGGTCGCCGGTCGTGGCCGTCGCGTCGAGCACGATCAGGTCGTCGCCGTCTGGGTCCACCCAGTCCCGGAGGACGTTGTACGAGATCGTCTGGCTCGTCTCGACCGGTACCGACGTGGACCGCACGGTGACCGGAGGCACGTTCGTGTTGGGGGGCCGGACCGAGACGTCGACCTGCGCCTCGGCGACACCCCCGGGGCGCCCGTCGTCCGCCGTGTATCGGAACGAGACGCTGACCGTCGAGACCCCCGGATTCGGCTGGAACTGGAGGGCGCGGCCGCCGTCGACCACCTGAACGGTTCCCGCCGCAGCCGGGACGTCGCTCACGCCCACGATCGTGAGCACGTCGCCGTCGGGATCCGCGTCGTTGTCGAGCACCGGCAGGATGGTCGCCGAGCCGGGTCGTGCCCCGAAGGAGTCGGGACGCGCGAGCGGAGCGCGGTTCTGCTCGGTGCGCTCGGCGAAGATCTCCTCGAACGTGGGGACCGTCGTAGACTCGTCGGTCTCGTCGCCTTCGTCCGGGTTCGGCGGCGTCACCTCCTCCCAGTTCTCCTCGATGTCGATGAACTCGTCGTCGACGATCCAGAGCCCACCGCCGACGAGGTCGTTGAGCGCCACCACGCCCCGGTGCGCTCGGAACTCGAGTCGTGCGGCGGCGTCGACGGCGTCGAGATCGACCCGCACCGGGCTGCCGGAACCGCACACGCCTGCGTACACGGCAGGCGCCACCCAGGCGCCGTAGACGCACGACCCCGTGACGACAGGTGCCGCCACCCACCCGGCGCCGCCGTCGGCGCGCGCCGTGACGGCGGTGCGGGGAACGCCGTCGAATCCGACGATCACGAGCGCCTCGGTGGTCGCCACGGCGACACCATCGGAGGTCGGCCCCGGCTGCTGGAGGCGCAGCCCCGGGGACGGGAGTTCGACACGGCGGCCATCGGCCAGCACGACGTCGCCGTCGGCGAGGAAGGCAGCACGGTCGCCGACCACCGTCATCGTGACGTCACCGTCCGGCAGCGCCGTCGAAACGACCTCGGGGGTGAGCGACCCCGGCCGCAGTCGATAGAGCGTCGACTCCTCGAGCGACGCGGCGAAGACTTCCCCCGACGGCCCGACCGAGACGAGGGCTCCGGTGCCGAGTGAGAGGACGGGGGTGGTCTGGCTCGCGTCGAAAGCGAGCTCGGTCGTGGTGTCGAGGACCCAGAGGTCGCCCTCGGGCGAGGCGATCGCGAGCCGCTCGTCGCCGTATGAGACCGAGGAGCCGGGCGGCACGTCGAGGCGCTCGCCGAGCGAGACGAAGGACGGATCGATCCGCTCGACGCTCCCGGCCCCGGCGTCGTAGACGAAGGCGTCGGCCCCGTTCTGGAGCACGTCGAACTGGCTGCCCGAGGTCGACACAGCGGAGCGCAGTTCCTCGATCTGCCGATCGAGCCGTCCGACGAGCAGCCGGTCGCCGCGCGTCACCCAGACGTCGCGCGAGACGAGGTCGACGTCGTCTCGCGGGAAGCCCTCGTGGAGGACCGCCACCACCACCGCGGACGCGGCGATGGCGACCGTCGCGATCCCCGAGATCAGCCTGAGACGTGATCGTTTGGTCGCCATCACCTCTCCTTCCCTCGGCCTGCGCATCGGCTCCGCCCCCAGCAGGGCTCGTCGCTCGATCGTGCCCGACCGGGCGCGCCGCCGCCATGGGGCGGAGTCCCCATGCGCGCGGTCACCGGACGTCCTTCGCGCCCGGGAAGTCGAGCAGCGCAAGGTCCTCGAGTCGGACCAGACGTCGGTCGATGGCGAATTCGGCGATCTCTCGCCGACGTCCGGCCTGCGCCCCGGCCCTCACGAACTTGGTGCCTAGGTGCTCGAGGACCTTCGCGACAGCCTTCGTGGTCAGCCGCCTCGGGGACCCGCGAGCCACTCGGTGGGCGATCCGCTCCGCCGACGGCAGACGCGCGAGCGAAAGAATGCCGTCGCGCAATACCGGTTCGCAGAGCGCGAGTAGCACGAGCCGTTGCGCGTCGCTCAGGTGCACATCGGGTAGCTGGGTTGGGTCGTCGTCGGGACGCTCGATCCCGGACGGTCCCGCGTTCGACTCGGGGGGGACGAGGATGAAGTCGTAGGTGAACGGACCGGCCGCCACCCGCACCGTGACGTCACCCGATACCAGAGCGAGCCGCCCTCCTGGGCGCAGAAGCGCCTCGATGCTGCCGTCGACGGCGACCACGGTGGCCGACAGCGAGTCGCCGATGTTCCGCAGCCACCAGAACCCGTCGGCCTCGAACACCTGGAGCGCGGTGCGATGCAGGCGCCGATTCCTCTCATCGAGCACAACATCGGCCCGGCGCCCGATCGTCAACCCACCGGCGGGCGCTTCGTACACGTCGCCCTCGAAGACCACCCGTGGCCCGGTCATGCGACACAGACCTCGAGCGGGTCGAGCGAGAGCACCCCGCGGCGAATGATCGAGACCTCGACGCAGACCGTCACGCCGGGCGCTGCGTCATCGACGGTCAGCGTCGAGTCCGATGTGCGGTGCGGCCGGTCATCGGGCGCCGCCCCGTCTGACCGTCGCCAGACGAACGCGTCTCCGTCGAGGGGGTCAGGGTTGCTCCAGCGCACGACAACCGATCCATCGGCGAGACGCTCTGCCGACGACAGCACGGGTGTCGCGACGACCTCGGGGATCGGCACCGTCTCGGCCACGGTTGGCGTCCGCTCGGGGGTCGCGGCGGGACCGGGGTTCAGCACGATCGACAGGCCGGTGACGACTGCGAGGGCGAGGAGCACACAGCCTGCGATGATCGGACCGATCAGCCGGGAGCCCGGGGGCCTTGTCGTCCGCGGCGGGATCGTCGGCGCCTCGTGCAGACCGGAGGTCGGCACCTCGGCCGTCGCGGGGGTGCGCCCGTCGCGGTGAGGTCGCGGCGGCCCGCCGACGATGGTCGGATCGACGACGGTGGGGGCGTCCCCGAGGTCGACCGCGGGCGTGATCGCGACCGAACGAGCCTGGTGCGGCGACGACGTGACGTCGGCGATGTCGGGCAGGTTCATCGACGTGGGTCGTCGCCCCATGGCCGCCTGCACGGCCTGGAGCTGCTGGCCGAGCGACGCCGCCGACGCTGGCCGGTCGCGAACATCGCGAGCGAGTCCCCGACTGATGACAGCGGAGAGGTCGGCAGGCACGTCGCGCCCGAGCTGCCGGGACCGGCCGTCGCGTACTCGACGCTCGACGCTCCGCTCGTCGTTGCGGCCGTCGGGGTCCTGGAATGGCGAGCGTCCGTCAAGCAGCGCGAACAGCGTCGCAGCGAGGGAGAACACGTCCGACCGCGGGTCGGCGTCCGCGCCGTCGACGACCTCGAGGGGGGCCCAGGGCACCGACCGCGCCCGCGCAATCCCCGGTCGTTCGGCCACTTCACCGGTCAGGGTGATGTCACCCGACGGCAGCAGGACGGCGATTCCGAAGTCGGTCAGCGCCACGTGGCTGCGGCGCGTCGGGGAGAGCAGGATGTTGCGCGGCTTGACGTCGGCGTGCACCAATCCGCCGTGGTGCGCGGTCTGTAGGGCCCCGGCGAGCCGCACCCCGATCTCGAGCACCTCGCTCGGGGAGAAGCGATGCCCGACGTCGAGTTGATCGGCGAGGGTTCCGCGTTCGTAATACGCCATCGCGATCATCGGGCGTCCGTCGACGTGCCGCATCCAGTAGATCTCGGGGATGGCTGGATGCGAGAGGTTGCTCATGATGCGGCCCTCGCGTTCCACCGCTTGTCCGAGCGGGTCGGTCGCCGGATGCAGGGCGACCTTGACGACCACGTCGCGATCGAGGGTCTCGTCGCGATACCGGTAGACGCGGGAGTAGTTCGTCTGCGCGATGAGCTCGCGAATGCGGAACGACTCGATCGCAGGCGGGTCTGCGGGGGGACGGCGATCGGACGCCATTGATCTCCTCGCGCTCGGGTGCGCGGCCACGAGACGCAGCCCGGACGGTCCCTGATCTGACCGGCTCGCGCCCAGGTTAGCAACTCCGCCGTGCACGGTGTCCAGGTCCCGGACGCCGTGCTACCACGTGGGTGCTGCTCCGTTCCGGGCGGTATCGTGCGAGGGTGACCTCTGCCCATCTCCCGGAGTTCAGCGTCGACGCTCTGGAGCAAGAGATCGTGATCGACGTCGCCGCGTTCGACAACGACGACGCCGTCGACCTCGGCCTGGCGGCGCTGGAGGTGATCGACGAGCGCGAGCTCAACCTCGCCGTGCGCATCGTGCTGCGCGGCGACATCGTCTTCCAGGCGAAACTCGGCAGCTCCGGCCCGGGCAACGACCCGTGGCTCGCCGGTAAGCACGCCGTCGTGATGCAGTACGGCGAGTCGTCGCTGCTCGTCAGGCGCCGCCACGAGGCCGCCGGCACCCCGTTCGAGCAGCTGCCCGGCATCGACCACGACGCGTTCAAGGCGCACGGCGGCTCGGTGCCGATCAAGGTGAACGGCGAGACCGTCGGGTCGATCACCACCTCCGGGGAACCGGATGTCGTCGACCACGCCACCTCCGCCGAAGCCGTGCGCCGCTACCTCGCCCGCTAGCCTCCCGGCGCGGGACGCACTCAGTTCTCGGTGCGCGGCGGGTACACCGGGGCCGAGTTCAACGCGCCTCCGATGAGCGCCATCAGCGGTGCCAGATCGCCCGAGTTTCTCGCGAGGTGACAGGCCGCTTGCAGGTCGTGCGTCGAGACCCGAGCCCAGTCGATGCCGCGATCCGATTCGGCGAGGAGCTGGGCGAAGAACTCGCGTTGAGCCCGGCCGTTTCCTTCGCGGAAAGGATGTGCGAAGTTGACGTAGTCGTAGAGGTAAGCCAGTTCACCGACGATCTCCTCATCAACGATGTCGCGGAGGAGTCGGCTGACCTCCAGCCGCTTGGCGACGTGAGTCATGGGAATCTCGATCTCGAAAGGCGGCATGAAGGACTCACCTCCACCTTTGGCGAGCCCGACGGTGCGCATCTCACCCGCCCACTCGTAGACGTCTTGAAAGAGCTGACGGTGCAGTGCACACAGGTGCGTCAGGTCGTAGGTGCGTTCAACGAGGGTCGGATCTTCACGAAGCTCCGCCAGCCGGAATTCGACGAAGTCGTTCTCTGCGTCGCGGAGCAGATCGGCATCGACGAACCCGAGCTTGTTTCTCAGAACGGGCCGATCGGATGCGACGAAGTACCCCTCCCAACGCTGCTCGAGTGAGCCTCTCGACCACGGCGGGTCGGGGGTCACCCCAAGCCGTATCGCTCGCGCACTCGAGTTCCCAGCTGGCGGATGTCAATCTCTCCGCGCACATAGGCATCTTGGTCGATGCGGGTCGCCTCAGTACTCCGAGATCCTTCGAGTTCTGAAGATCGTCGCGCGTCGTCGATGGCGCGCTGTCGAGCCGAGTCCGATGTTGGCCACTCGTTGCTCATTCCGACTCCCTCCACGCACACCGAGTTTAGGCACGCGCCGCCGACAGCGCGGCGATACTCGCCGGAGCTGGGACACCCCGCTGTCATCTCAGTCGGCGAAGCGCAGGATGCCGTCGACGAGCAGTTCGCGCACGGCCGGCAGCACCGCCGCGCGGAGCGCGTCGGCATCCACCTCGAGCAGGTCGGCGACGGCCGCGACGATCGCGCCGAGCGGGAGGTCGCCGTCGCACGCGCCGACGATCGCGGCGAGGCCCGGGTCGGCGCGCACCTCGCGGTGGAACCCGCCGCCCTGGCGCAGCACGATGACGCTGGGGTGCTCCTCGCCCGGCCAGTGACTGCGTTCCTCGGTGACGTCGGGGGCGACCGCGAGGAGGGAGTCGGCGAGTTCCGCGTCCGCCAACCCGGCGACGCGGTCGTGGGCGGCGAGCGACTCCGCGAGGTGGGAGCCGAGCCCGGCCGCGCCGTCGCCGATCGGGGCGTCGAGTCGCTCGGCCCGGCGCAGGGTCGGCGCGCCGGGCGGTCGCCGCAGCAGCACGTACCCGACCCCGACGCCGACGACGCCGCGCGCGGCGAAGTCGTCGAGCCAGGACCCGACGAGGTCTGCGCCCGCGGGCGACGCGACGAGCGTGCCGCCATCGCGGATCCAGGTCTCCGCGTAGCGCGCCGGGTCGAGCCGGTCGCGTTGCACGATCCAGGCGTCGAGCCCCACGGCATCCGCCCAGCCCTGCGCGCGGTCGAGGCCGGGGCGCTCGCGGTCCTCCCAGTTGCCGAGCAGCTGCGCGATGCCGCCCCGCACCAGATGGTCGGCGGCGCCGCGCACCATCGCCTCGACGATGCCGTCCCCGACGAGACCCCCGTCGCGGTACTCGTACGCCGGCACGTCGTCGCCGCGCGGAGTGATCACGAACGGCGGGTTGGAGGCGATGCGGTCGAACCGCTCGCCCGCGACCGGCTCGAACAGGCTGCCGAGCCGGAACTCGATCGTGCTGACGCCGTTGAGCGCGGCGTTGAACCGGGCGAACTCCAGCGCCCGCTCCGAGATGTCGGTCGCGACGACCCGCTCGGCGTCGCGCGCCAGATGCAGCGCCTGGATGCCGCATCCGGTGCCGAGGTCGAGAGCGGTCGCGTACGGGCCGGGCAGCAGCAGCCCGCTGAGCGTGACCGACGCCCCGCCGACGCCGAGCACGTGGTCGGTGCGCAGCGCGCCGCCGGTGGCGAGTTCCCCGAGATCGCTCGCGATCCACCACTCCCCCGCGCCCCGCGCGTCGACGAACGCGTACGGGCGCAGGTCGACGGCCGGGAGCGCCCGATCGCCGTCGAGGGCGACGATCCCGAGGTCGGACGCCCCGGCCGACCCCACCGTCGGAAGCGCGGCATCGAGGGCGGCCGCGGGCACGGGGAGGCCGAGTAGCAGCACCGTCGCGAGGGTCGCGGCCGGGTCGTCGCGGCGATCGAGGGCGCGGAGGGCCGGCACCCGGTTGCCCCGCTCGAGCGCGGCTGCGGCCTCGTCG
>NZ_JBIIAW010000157.1:0-4949 GCF_044239695.1 Pseudolysinimonas sp.
CGAGGCGAAGTCGCCGCGGTCGACCAGGAGCACGTCGACCCCTTGGAGCGCGAGTTCGCGGAAGACCCCGATCCCGTTGATGCCGCCGCCGACCACCAGAACGGTGGTGCGGCCGCCCCGTGCGAACGGTTCGAGCCGGTTGCTGCGCGCAGACGCCGCGTTGTTGCCGAGCACTGTCGACCTCCTGGTTCCTTCGCTGAGCAAGGTGTCATATCGTGGGCACCAGCGCACAGCCGCGCAGCCATGTTGAACGAATGTGCAAGTAGCTCAAGCACCGATCGGAGGCTCGCGCACGATGTCTGCCCCCACGCACGACCCGCGCACCCTCGCCGCGCTCCGCGCCGCGCAGATGTACTACCTCCAGGATCTGACGATGGAGACCATCGCGGCCGAACTGCACGCCTCGCGCTCGACGGTGTCGCGCCTGCTGAGCCATGCGCGTGAGACGGGGCTCGTCGACATCCAGGTGCGCTCGCCCTTCGAAGCAGGCGCGCCCCTCGAGCGCGCTCTCGCGGAGCGGTTCCGGGTGGTCGCTCATGTGGTTCCTGCGCCGGCGACGCTCAGCGACGTCGACCGACTCGAACGAGTCGCCCTGACCGCCGCCCGACTGCTCGGTCGCTATGTCGATTCGAACATGACGATCGGCGTCGCGTGGGGCTCGACCATGGGGGCCATCAGTCGACATCTCGTGCCGAAGGAGCTGCACAACACCCTGATCGTGCAACTCAACGGCGCCGGCAACTCGCAGACCACCGGCATCGAGTACGCCAGCGAGATCCTGCGGCGGTTCTCTGACGCGTACTCCGCTCGCGTCCAGCAATTCCCGGTGCCCGCGCTGTTCGACGACCCGCTCACCAAGCAGGCGTTCTGGCGCGAGCGCGCGACCCGACGACTCGTCGAGATCCAGTCCCGGATGGACATCGCCGTCTTCGGTCTCGGCTCGCCCTTCGCCGGCGTGCCGAGCCACGTCTACGTCGGCGGATATCTGGACGACGTCGATTACCGAAGTCTCGGGGCGGACGGCGTCGTCGGCGACGTCGCGACCGTCTTCTACCGGGTCGACGGGTCGTACCGGGATGTCGCGCTCAACGCCCGCGCGACCGGACCCGAATTCGAGGTCCTGCGCCGAGTGGCGCGCAGGGTGTGCGTCGTCGCGGGTGAGCAGAAGCTCGCCAGCCTCCAGGGGGCGCTCGCGGCGGGGATCGTCACGGATGTCGTCCTCGACGAAGGTCTGGCTCGAGAGCTGCTCGCCAACGCCTGAACGTGCACGTTCGTGCATGGGTGATGAGCGTCTGCCCGGTCCCGTCCTAGGGTGGCGTGACCGCGGGCACACGAGTGCCCCGCCGACGGAGGTGTCTGACGATGACGTGTGTGGTGGCGATCGACCAGGGGACGACGAGCACGAGGGCGATCGTCTTCGACGCCGATGGGCGAATCGTCTCGTCGGGCCAGCTCGAACATCGTCAGCACTTCCCGAAGCCCGGCTGGGTGGAGCACGATGCCCTCGAGATCTGGCACAACACGCAAGAGGTCATCGGGATCGCTCTCGCCCGTGCCGACATGACGCGGCGCGATGTCGCTGCGGTGGGGATCACCAATCAGCGCGAGACCGCCGTCGTCTGGAATCGGCGCACCGGGGAGCCCGTTCATCACGCGATCGTCTGGCAGGACACGCGCACCCAGGACTACGTCGATCGTCTCGCCGACGACGGAGGGACTGACCGGTTTCGCGACACGACGGGTCTGCCGCTCGCGACATACTTCTCGGCGACCAAGATCGCCTGGATCCTCGACAACGTGCCGGGTGCCCGGGCCGAGGCCGCGGCCGGGGATCTCGCGTTCGGCACGACCGACTCGTGGGTGATCTGGAACCTGACCGGCGGGCCGGACGGCGGCGTGCACGTCACCGACGTCACGAACGCGAGCCGCACGATGCTGATGGACCTCCACACCCTGGAGTGGGACCCAGGGCTGCTCGAGGCCTTCGGCATCCCGGCGTCGATGCTGCCGCAGATCCGCAGCTCGTCCGAGGTCGTCGGGCGGGTCGAGTCGTCGAGCCTCCTGCGCGAGGTGCCGATCGCCGGCATCCTCGGCGACCAGCAGGCCGCAGCCTTCGGGCAGGCCGCCTTCCGCGCGGGGGAGAGCAAGAACACCTACGGCACCGGCAACTTCCTGCTCGTGAACACCGGGGAGACGATTCCGAGGTCCGCGCACGGGCTGATCACGACCGTCGCATACCGGATCGGCGATGCCCCCGCGTCCTACGCGCTCGAGGGCTCCATCGCGGTGACCGGTTCGCTCGTGCAATGGCTGCGTGACAATCTGGGGATCATCGACTCCGCCGCGGAGATCGAAGAGCTCGCCGTGTCCGTCCCCGACTCCGGCGGCGTGATCATCGTGCCCGCATTCTCCGGTCTCTTCGCGCCGTACTGGCGTCCGGACGCGCGCGGCGCGATCATGGGACTCACCCGCTTCGCCACCCGCGCCCACCTCGCCCGTGCCGCGCTCGAGTCGGTCGCCCTCCAGACGCGCGACGTGCTGGACGCGGTCGATGCCGATGTCGACGTGCCGATCGAGGAGCTGCGGGTCGACGGCGGGATGGTCGCGAACGCGACGCTCATGCAGATGCAGGCCGACATCCTCGGGATCCCGGTCGTGCGTCCCGCGGTCATCGAGACGACCGCTCTCGGGGCGGCCTATGCCGCAGGCCTCGCCGTCGGGGTGTGGTCGGGGCTCGATGAGCTGCGCGCGCGGTGGAGCGAAGACGCCCGATGGACGCCGCGTACGACGGCGGCCGAGCGCGAGGCCCGGGTCGCCGACTGGCACGACGCGGTCGGCCGTACGTTCGACTGGCCGTCCGCTCGCGCATAGTTCTCGCGCCCAGCCACCCGTCGCTCCCGCGTCGAGCTGATCACCTGCACGTTTGTGCAAATCAGATCGAAGTCGACCGACCGGCCCGATCGGCGTCAGTAGATTTCGTCAGACCCTGAGCAAATCTTCGGGTGTCTCGGGTCCCATCCTCGACAAGGAAGTTAGGAATTCCATGAAACGCCTCACCTCGCGTAACAGCTTCTGGCTGGTTCTCTCGCTGGTGCTCTTCGTGATCTCTGGTCTCGGGTCTGCGCTCGTGCAGACCGCCGGGGGCGCCGTCACCATGAAGACGCTGACGTGGGAGACTCCGGACGGGAAGATCCACAGCGCCTATCTGTTCGTCCCGAACGACGCGTCTGCCGACGACCCGCGCCCCGCCGTGGTGTTGTCTCACGGCTTCAACAACCAGAAGCAGATGCAGGACAACAACTACGTCGAGCTGGCCAAGCGCGGCTACGTGGTGCTCTCGATCGACCGCTACTCCCAGGGCAGCTCGCACGTCCAGCAGCGAACGGATGTCGACACGATGGGCACCGGTGCCTACCGAGGAGTCGAGCTTCTCGCGAGCCTGCCCTACGTGGATGCGTCGAAGATCGGCGTGGCGGGACACTCGGCCGGCTGCTTCGCATCGAACGCCGCCGTCACCACCGACAACGCGAACGAGTCCGGCCTCGTCGCGGCGGCCTATCTCGTCGATTGCACGCCGATCGTCAAGGATGCGGACGGCAACTACGTCAACATCTACGGAAGCCGCGACGTCGGCGTTCACGCCGCCCAGTACGACGAGTTCTTCTTCCGCACGGTGGACCCCAACAGCGCGCAGGTCGGCCCGGCGGTCGATTACTCCAGCCAGATCGCTCCGGCACGCGAGTGGATCGACAACGCGGAGGCGCAGGCGTTCCTGAACTTCAGCACCGACGAGTCCGAGTGGGAGACGCGCGAGTCGTACACGACCTACACCGAGACCATCGACGGTGAGGAGGCCATCCGCCGCGTCGACAACCCGGCTGAGATCCACCCGTGGGCGACCTTCTCGGCGACGGAGGCCCACGATCTGGTCTCGTTCTTCGACGAGGCGTTCGGAGCCCCGAACCCGATCGACCCGAGTTCCCAGACGTGGCAGCTCAAGGCGGCCTTCAACGGGCTCGGCCTCGTCGCGCTCGGCATCTTCTTGGTCGCCTTCACCCGCGCTCTCCTCGCTGCGCCGGTGTTCGCGGGTCTTCGTGCCGAGATCACTCCGGCCACGCCGATCAGTGGCGGACGCCAGGGACTCGCCTGGTTCTGGGGGGCGCTGGTCGTTTCCGCGGTGTTCTCCGGCGTCAGCTTCATCGTCTACGCGACCGGCTGGGGCTCGACATTCGCCATGTACGGCACTCCCGGCCTCAGCCCGCAGGGGCCGACGTCCTTCATCGGTGTCTGGGCGGCCATCAACGGCGTGTTCACCCTCGTCGTGATGGTGGCGTCGTACTACCTCTTCGGTAAGAAGAACGGGCAGGACCTCCGGCAGGTCGGCGTCTTCCCGGGGTGGCGGAAGTTCGGCTTGAGCGCGCTGCTCGCGGTGACGGTCGTTCTCGCGGCGGTGCTCATCCTGTTCATCTCCGAGTACTTCTTCCAGTCGGACTGGCGTCTGTACGTGCTGGGCTTCACGACGTTCGGGGCGGACCGGATCTGGATCATCTTCCTCTACCTGCCGCTGTACCTGATCTTCTACGTCGCCAACTCGATCGCGATCAACAGCTTCAACCGTTTCACGCTCAAGCGGCGCGAGTGGTTGAACACGGCATTGCTCGCCGTGATGAACGCCCTGCCGGCGATCATCATCGTGGTGATTCAGTACTCCGTGTTCTTCGCCAGCGGCGAGGTCATGTGGGGCAACACGATCGGCGTGAGGATGGCGGGGATCTGGTTGCAGTACGTGATCCCCTTCCTGATCGTGACCGTGTTCATCACTCGGAAGATCTTCCGAGCGACGAACAATCCGTACATCGGCGGCTTCATCATGGCCTCGATCGCGACGATCGGTGCGGTGGGGACCACCTACACGATCTACGGGTAATCCGGTCACCTCGAGTCGTGGG